>NZ_JBBUTG010000024.1:0-102500 GCF_038066555.1 Ideonella lacteola
AAGGGTTGCCACCAGAACCAGCCGCCCGCGGCGTTGCAAAGCCTCGCCGGGGCCGCACCCCGGCTTCGTTTTACGCCTTGCGCTCGACCGGTTCTGGTGGCAACGCATCGGGGCTCCGTCGTGTGAACACGCCCCAGGAGGCTGTGCGCCAGCGGTGGAACGGGGCCAGGCCCTGAGGCCGAGGGCCTGTTTCAATAAATGTGTTGACAGCACATTTCAACCAGCACAGGATGGCCCTGGTCTCTGTGAGGCCTTGTCTTGATGTCCGTCAATCTCGCCGCCGCAGGAGACTCTCCATGATTCGACGCCTTCGCACCTTGGCCCCCTGCCTGGGGTTGATCGGCCTGCTGTTGGCGGGGGCCCCCGCGACCGGCGCGCCGTACAAGGTGCTGGGATGGAACGATCTGGGCATGCACTGCATGGACTCGGACTACTCGGTGTTCTCGATCCTGCCGCCGTTCAACAACCTGCATGCCCAGGTCGTGGATGCGGGCCGCAACAAGCTGGTGACGAGCGGCGTCACCGTCACCTTCGAGGCCACACCTGATCTGAACGGGTCGCTCAACACCCATTCGTCGGACAAGACCAACTTCTGGAAATACGCGCTGCCGCTGTACGGAGCCGATCTGCCGGCGGACATGGGGCTGGGTGGCTGGCGCACGGCAAGCCTGACGCCGCAGACGATGGGCTACCAGAGCACCTCTTCGATGTTCGAGGCGGTGGGCATTCCCATCACCCCGTGGGACGACCAAAAGAAGAAGAACTCCTACCCGATGGTGAAGGTGGTGGCGCGCGATGCCTCGGGCCAATCGCTGGCCGAGGGCCACGTGGTGCTGCCGGTGTCCGATGAGATGACCTGCATCGCCTGCCACGCCAGCGGCTCGCAAGAGGCGGCCCGGCCGCCGGTGCACGGATGGGTCAACGATGCCCGCGGGCCAGAGATGGACTACCGCCGCAACATCCTTGCGCTGCACGACGACCAACACCTCAGCGCGTCCAAGTACAAAAAGGCGCTGAAGACCGCGGGCTACGACAAGGCCGGCCTGCTCGCCACCGCCGATGGGGGCCACCCGATCCTCTGCGCCGCATGCCACTCGTCCAACGCCCTGCCGGGCACGGGCCAGACCGGCATCACCCCGCTGACCACCGCCGAACACACCTTGCATGCGAAGGTCATCAACCCGAACACCGGCCTGCCTCTGGACAGCGAGAAAGACCGCGGCGCCTGCTACATGTGCCACCCCGGCTCGGAAACGAAGTGCCTGCGCGGCGTGATGGGCAACGCCACGCTGCCCGATGGCACCGCGGCCATCCAATGCCAGAGCTGCCATTCCACGATGAGCAAGGTGGGCTCCGCCAAGCGCACCGGCTGGCTGCAACAGCCCACCTGCCAGGCTTGCCACCACGATGGGCTGCGCGATCTCACCGCCGTCAACAAGAAGGGCCAGGTCAAGCAGCCCGCCGACACGCGATTTGCCACGAACCCGAATGTGCCTTCGGCCGGCTTCAACCTCTACCGTTTCAGCAAGGGCCACGGCGGCCTGCAGTGCGAGGCCTGCCATGGCGCCACGCATGCCGAATACACCAGCTCGCACGACGCGGACAACGTGCAGTCGATCGAAACGCAGGGGCATGTGGGCACCATCGCCGAGTGCACCTCCTGCCACACCAACCTGGCCACCACCGCCACGGGTGGGCCGCATGGGCTGCACACCATCGGCCAAGCCTGGGTGAACAAGCACGGCGACTATGCCGAAAAGAACCGCCAGGCCTGCGCCTATTGCCACGGCGCCGATTTCCGCGGCAGCCCGTTGGCGGTGACGCGGGCGGCGCGTGATATCCGCGCCGAGGACAAGCAGGTGCACTACCAGGTGGCCCAAGAGGTGACCTGCTACGACTGCCACAACGGCCCGGGTGGCGAGCTCAAGCGCCGCACCGCCCTGCGCTGATAACCCGTGGCGCCGAGCCCCTCAAGCGTGGGGGGTCACGCGTCGTTCTTGTGGCAGGTCAAAGGCGGCGCCGGTGGGGGCCGCGAGCATGGCGGGCACGTCATCTTCACCCGCCACACTCTCCCGCCATACGCGCCATGAACGCCCCCACCCTCAAGCCCGCCCCCACCGGCCTCGACGCCGCTTCCCAGGCCCGCGTCGACACCGCGCGCCGCATCGCTCGCGACGTGGCAGGCCCTGCGGCCGTGGCCGTCGACCGCGATGGCCGCTTCCCTCGCGAGACGATCGAGGCACTGAAGGCGGCCCGCATGCTCTCTGCCCACGTGCCCGAGCGTTTCGGCGGGTTCGGCTCGGGCATCGCCGAGCTGGGGCTGATGTGCGAGGCCCTCGGCCAGCGCTGCGCCTCGTCCGCCATGGTCTTCGCGATGCACCAGGTGCAGGTGGCCTGCCTGGTGCGGCACGGCAGCACGCCCTTCTTTCACGACTATCTCGCCGAGGCGGTCGAGCGCCAACGGCTGATCGCCTCGGTCACCAGCGAACAAGGTGTAGGCGGCTCGGTGCGCACCAGCATCTGCCCGATCGATCAAGCGGCCGACGGCCGGTGCCACGTGCGCAAGGAAGGCACGGTCGTGAGCTACGGTGACGATGCCGACGACCTGCTCATCACCGTGCGGCGCAACGCCGAATCGGTGGCCCACGATCAAGCCATGGTGCTGGCCCGCAAGAGCCAATGCCAGATGGAGTTGCTGGGCACATGGGATGCCATGGGCATGCGCGGCACCTGCAGCCCCGGCTACACCATCGATGCGCACTTCGACGCCGAGCAGATCGTTCCCGCGCCGTTTGCCGACATCAACGCCCACACCATGGTGCCTTGGGCCCACATCCTGTGGAGCTCGGCTTGGCTCGGCATCGCGACCGACGCCGTCACCCGCGCCAGGGCGTTCGTGCGCGACACCGGCAAGAAGCTCGGCAACACACCGCCGACGGCGCCGCGCTTGTCGCAGGCCTCCGCCACGCTGCAGTTGATGCGGGTGCAGGTGCGCGAATGGGCGCGCCGCTACGACGAGATGTGCGCCCGGCCGGATGGTGGCGCGGAGGAGCTCAGCTCGGTGGCCTGCACCATCCAGCTCAATCACCTGAAGCTGATGGCCAGCGAACTGGTGGCCGACATCTGCACCCAAGCCCTGCGCATCACCGGCACCACTGGCTACCGCAACGACAGCCCTTACAGCGTGACGCGCCATCTGCGTGATGCCCATTCCGCCGCGCTGATGATCGGCAACGAACGCATCCACGCGGCCAACGGCGCGCTGCACCTCGTCTACCGCGACGAAGCGATCTGACGAAGCAACGGATGGCCCGGCGGCCCGTGCCTGCGCTTCAGCGGCGAGCGTTCAGAACTGACCGGTGGTCCACCACCGCCAGGCCCGGATGCCGCCGATCAGCACGGGCTGGTGCAGCATGTAGAAGCTGAGCGACCACGTCCCGAGCACCGCCAAGGGCCGCACCGCCGTCGGCACGGTACCGGCCAGCCAATGCCGGCGATGACGCAGCAGTGCGTGCCCGAGAACCACGCCGCCGAGCATCACACCGAGCCAGGGCAGCACCGGCACGAAGTCTTCGGTGCGCGGCAGGCGGGTGACCAGGCCCACCCAGGCCGTCCAGCGGCTGTCGAACCACGGGTGCTGCACCAGCCTGGGCAACAGCAGCGCCGCCAATGCCACGGCGAGCAGGGCTGCATAGCCCCTCGCCCCCCGCGCCAACCCACGTGGTGCACCCCAACGCACGATCAGCAGCATCACCGCGATGCCATGCAGCACGCCAAAGCTGATCCAGCTCTTGGGGAACATGATGGCCGAGCCTGCGGATACCAGCACCGCACATCCGGCCACCTGCGCCCAGCGCCGCCAGAAGCGCCGCGCACTCTGGCCGGCGTCGATCGCCAGCGCCTGGCCCATGCCGGCGCACAGAAGGAACAGCGTGACGATGCAGGTACGCTGCACCGTCCAGAAGGGGTCGAACTGGAAGCGCTGCCTGGGGTCGAAATAGCCGAAGTAATTGAGATCGAAACAGAAGTGAAACACCGCCATCCAGACGATGGCCACGCCGCGCAGGGCATCGAGCCGTTCGAATCGGTCGGCGCCGGCGGCTCGGGAGACGGCCGAGCCTGAGTCGGCCGGCTTGGAAACTTCGTCGCGGTTCATCGCAATCGGCACGATACCGCAGCCTGCGGCCCGAACCCCCGTGCGACAGCCGCCCACCTACAATGGTCGGTTACGTCCAAATCTGGGCAAGAGCCCCCGGCAGAAGTCATTTCGAGGGGCGCCGCCAGAAGTCACATCGAGGGGCCGCGCCCACTCGACACCACGGCCACATCGGCCATTCATCAAGGGAGGGACCCGTGATGTTCCATTCTTTCGTGCGCCCCTGGGCCATTCGCACGGCCTGTTTGTTGGCGCTCATCGCGCCGGTGGCTGCCTCGGCAGACGACGCACCGCCACCCCAGCCCGATCCGCAACAAGTGTGGACAGAGGCCGCCAAGGCCTCGCAGGCCGGCCCCGCCGATATTCCGCTGCTGGACAAGGCCCTGCTCAAGCTGCCCGAGGGCCGCGTGTTCATCCCGCAGCCCCATGCCACCCGCCTGCTGCAGGCCATGGGCAACCCCGGCAGTGACCCGCGCCTGCAGGGCCTCGTCTTTCCCCAAGGCGACACCCAAGGCTGGTTCATGACGGTGCGCTACGAAGAATCCGGCCACATCAAGGACGACGATGCCAAGGAGTGGGACGCCGACGACATGCTCGACAGCTTCAAGGAAGGCACCGAAGCCTCGAATGAAGAACGGGTGAAGCTCGGCGCCCCAGCGCTCGAGATCATCGGCTGGGCCGAAAAGCCGGCCTACGACGCGGCCACGCACCGCCTGGTTTGGGCGATGTCCACGCGTGAAAAAGGTGCTGCCAACGACGATGACCAAGGTGTCAACTACAACACCTACCTGCTGGGCCGCGAGGGCTACTTCAGCATGAACCTCGTCACCGGCCTGAAAGACCTTCCGGCGCACAAACCCGAAGGCCATGCCATGCTGGCGGCGCTGAGCTTCAAGGAAGGCCAGCGCTACCAGGACTTCGACGAAAAGACCGACCACGTCGCCGAGTACGGTCTCGCCGCGTTGGTGCTGGGTGTGGGCGCCAAGAAGCTGGGCTTGCTGGCGGGTATCGGCCTGTTCTTTGCCAAATTCGCCAAGCTGATCCTGCTGGCGCTGGCCGGCCTGGGCGCGACGGCCATGAAGCTGTTCCGCCGCAACAACGGCGCGACCTGACCCCCGGAGCCTGCCGTGCTGAAGATCCTGCTGCTGTTGTTGTCTGGCGCCAAGTTGGGCAAGCTGCTGACCACCGGCGGCACGATGTTGCTGTCGGTGGGCGCCTATGCGCTGATGTTCGGCTGGCGCTATGCCGCCGGCTTCGTGGCGATGATGTTCATCCACGAGATGGGTCATTACATCGCCGCACGGCGCCGCGGGCTGAACGTGGGCTGGCCCACCTTCATCCCTTTTGTGGGGGCCTGGGTGCAGCTGAAAGATCTGCCGCACGATGCGGAGACCGAGGCCTATGTGGGCCTGGGCGGCCCCTTGCTGGGCACGATCGGCGCCATCGCTTGCTACGTGCTGGCGCGCAATGAAGGCAGCCAATGGCTGCTCGCCGTGGCCTACGCAGGCTTCTTCCTCAACCTCTTTAACCTGATCCCCCTGTCGCCCTTCGACGGCGGGCGGATCACCGCGGTGCTGTCGCCTCGCATCTGGCTGCTGGGCGTGCCGGTGCTGGTGGGCTTGTTCTACTACCGGCCCAGCCCGATGCTGATCCTGATGGCGGTGCTGGCTGCGCCGCAGGTGTGGAAGGCCATCACCTACCGCAGCAACAGCATCGAAGCCGCCACGTACTACAAGGTGCCTGGCCGCACCAAGTGGGAGTACGGTGCCTACTACGTGCTGCTGCTGGCCTTCCTGTCGCTCATGGTGCACGACGTGCACGAGATGCTTCAGGGCGCCGCCGCGGCCCCCTGAACCCGGGCCGCGCTCAGCGTGAGCAGGCCAGCTTGTGAAGCAACTCGGTCAGCATCGCCCACTCGGCGGGGCTGAGCGTCTTCACCGCCTCGCGCTCGCCCTCTCGCAGGGCCGCCGAGCAGCGCTGCACGATCTCGTCGCCCAGCTCGGTGAGGCGCACATGCTGGACGCGCGCATCGCGCGTGCCGCGCGAGCGTGAGATCCACCCCCGGGCTTCCAGCTTCTCCAGTGACATCGCCACGTTCGGCGCCGTGACCGCGAGCGCTTGAGCGAGCTGCTTCGCGCTGACGTCGGGGTTGCGGCGGATCAGCGCCAGCATGCAGAACTCGACCTTGCTCACCCCCTCGGGGTCACCCACCCGCCGCTTGAACACGGCGTGCGTCACCACCGCCGCCTGCGCCACCTGGTAGCCCAGGATCGGGTGCAAATCAAGGTCGATCAGGTCGCCCTGGGGCGTTCGATCAGGGTTGGCGGTACGGCCCATGTGCTGCCCTCAACAGCCACAACTGATTCAATGGCTGATTCATATGTAGTTTTTTACAGGGGGTAAATTCCCCAGAGACGACCAAAATTTAGATAAATACAATAACTAATAAGCCAGGAGGCCGCGGCACCACCGCCACGTCCAGACCGGGTGAAAAGCGAGGAGACAAGATGAGCCATCCACGACCCCACCCGCTGGCGGCTGCCAGTATCGCCGCGCTGGGCTGGGCCGCCCTGCTGGGCGGTGCACCCGCCGCATCGGCAGCCGCCCAGCCCGCCGAACCCGCGACACTGCTTGGCAGCTGTGAAGACCTGCCCTCCAAGCTCGGCGGCCTGCCGAACACGGTGATCACCGGCAGCACCACCGTGGCCGCCGGCGTGCTCACGCTGGCTGGCCAGCCCATCGCCGAACACTGCCGCGTGACCGGGCAGATGAACACGCGCGTCAGCCCGGTGGATGGCAAGACCTACGCCATCGGCTTCGAGATGCGCCTGCCCAAGGCCTGGAGCGGCCGCTTCTTCCACCAGGGCAACGGTGGCATCGACGGCCAGGTGCTCACGGCCATGGGCGCCTCGGGCGGCGGGCCCCTGACCAGTGCCTTGATGCAAGGCTTCGCGGTGCTGTCGTCAGATGCTGGACACACGCTGGCGCAAGGGGGCCCGGCGTTCGGCCTGGACCCACAGGCGCGGTTGGACTACGGCTACCAGGCCGTCGGCAGCCTCACCCCCATGGCCAAGCAATTGTTGACCGCGGCCTACGACAAGGGGCCCGACCGGTCGTACTTCGGTGGGTGCTCCAACGGCGGCCGGCACACCTTGGTCGCGGCAGCACGCTACGCAGCCGATTACGACGGCTTCCTTGCCGGAGCGCCGGGCTATCACCTGCCGCTGGCGGCACTGGCGAACATCTGGGGTGCCCAGCGCTATGCCACCGTGGCCACCGGGGACCCCAAAACCCCGGCCGGGCTGGAAACGGCCTTCACCGCCACCGAGCGGACGATGCTGGCCAACGCCGTGCTGGCCCGCTGCGACGCCCTGGACGGAGCGACCGACGGCCTCGTGCAGGACACCCGAGCCTGCCAACGCGCCTTCAAGCTCAACCGCGACGTGCCCACCTGCCGCGGCGATCGCGACGGCACGTGTCTGACACGTGATCAGAAGGCCGTGATCGCCTCGATCTCGCGCGGTGCCACCACCTCCAGCGGCGAGCGCTTCTACGCGCCCTTCCCCTACGACGCAGGCATCGGCGGCAGCGGCACCGCCTTCTGGGAATTCACCGCTCCGCTGGCGCTCGATTCCGGTGCGGTCGGTGTCATCTTCAAGGTACCCCCGAGCACCGACGCGCTCACCGACGGCCCAGGCTTCTCGCTCGGGCTGGATATCGACCAAACGCTCGCCGAGCTCAACGCCACCAACGACACCTACGGCGAGTCAGCGATGTCGTTCATGACACCGCCGGCCGATGACGATCTGTCGGACGTGCACCGCCGCGGCGGCAAGGTCATCGTCTACCACGGGGTCAGCGACCCGATCTTCTCGGTGAAGGACACCGTGACCTGGTACCGCGGCCTGCTGCGCCACAGCGCCGGCAAGCCTTCGGATGTCGCGCGGCTCTACCCCATCCCAGGCATGGGCCATTGCGCCGGCGGCCCATCAACCGACCAGGTCGATTTCCTCTCACCGCTGGTGGCGTGGGTGGAACAGGGCATCGCCCCGCAGTCGCTCGTGGCCAGCGCGCGCGGCCCCGGCAACCTCGGCGGCGTCAATGCGGATGTGCCGGCCAACTGGGCGGCTGATCGCACGCGCCCACTGTGCCCGTACCCGCAGGTGGCCCGGTACGCAGGAACGGGCGACGTAGAGCGAGCGCAGAACTGGGTCTGCACAAGCGACTGACCCCTGGCTCCGCACCGACCAACCAAGCCTCGCGAAGATCGTTCACCGGCAGCGCGGGGCTCCAGCGGCCATGGGCCAGCTCTTTGAGTCGAACCCTGAAGCCATACCGCCAGGGATCAAACAGGTCGTGCACCCGCGGAGCACCGTGGAACTTCACCACGGTGCTCGCCTGCAGCGCCCGGCGGGCTTCAAGCGGGCGACGGCGTGCAAGCCGCATCAGCCTTTTGAAGCTTTCGACCGTGCCGGAAGAAAACGTGCCAAGCTGCGCGGCCAGGCCGTGGGCGGCGGCAGCTGCATTGATGAAGTCCTGGTCGCCCGGTACACGCTGCGGGTAGTGTTCCCCCCGTGCGAACGATTCATAGATCGCGGTGAGTGCGCCGCGACGAATCCCCATCACGCTGGAATTGAGCCCTTCGTGGTGCCAATCCCGGACGGCGATCAAAGAGTGCGACGTTCCTGCGGCCTCGGCGAGAAGGTGAGACATCCCCGCCCGTATGACCAGCGTCAGGTCGAGATAGAGAAATCGATCGAACTCCACATAGTCGGGATTGAAGAGACCCAGCTTCAGCGTCGTGGGGCGCATGCCGTCTCTGCGCAACTCATTCCACCCGTCGCAACGACGCTGTTCGATCGAGTGATCCAAGGCGCGCGGCCGGTCGGTATAGCAATAGAGCCGAAGCGGCACGGGACAGTGGCGCGCCAGCATGGCGTGCAGACGCGTGACATAGAGATCGGCAAGACCGCCCATCTCGCCCACGGCCATGCACACCACCGGCAGTCTGGTCTGACACGCCTCAGTGTTCGCCATCTATCTCGACTCCCGCAGCCACGAACGCGCGATACATCGCAACGCGTTCCTCATGCGATTTGAACCGGACGCAGTTCCAGCCGAACGAGCGAACCGTCGTCTGGGCGCCGTACATCTGGCGCGCCAACACCAGCACCGTCGATCGAACGCCGACGACGGCGTCGAAATGCTCTCCCGGAAGCCACGATTCCAGCGGCACATCCAGCTCCACCACCTGATCGCCGAGCATCGACAGTTCCCGATGCTGGTCCTTGGGATGCGCCTTGTAGATCACCTCATCGATGCCGCTGGCATGCAACCACTGGCGCAGCGTCTGAGACACCTTGGGCAAGTCGCTCGCGGCCAGAAGACCGGCGCCCACCAGCGGTTGTCCCACCACCAGCGCCCGCTTCGGTCTGTTCTCTGATGGGCGGCACGGCAAGGTCGATCGGCCGGCGGCCATGGGCGGGGGACGCAGTGTCACCACCTTGTGCGCCGGGTAGTCATGCGGCAGGCCAGGCAGCACATAGATCCGGTCGCAGAACGGCGCCTCGCTGCCGATCCGATCGCCGCTGAATCGGCTGTAGCGAAGCTCTGGCGCTATCAATTGCCGCAGCGAACGCATTCGCATCGCTGCCTGCTTGCCAGGCGACAGGGGATACCGCATCACATTGATCAAGCCATCCGGCAATATCCGGCCGCGTGTCACCTCCGCCCCCGTCAAAGCAGGCAAGGCGTTGAGGAAGTAGTTGATGGCTTCGGTGTCGAACACGGCACTGTGGATATGCAGTTCCCGAGCGGCGCCCACCGTGGCGGCCACTTGGCGGATGTTGTCGCGCAGCCGACGCAGGCGCCCAAAGGGCCCTGGCATTGGGCGATGCCGAGGCCAGGGCATGTACATCGAAGCATCCCAATGGGCGTCGCGAACAATCGACTGAATGCCTGGCTGGTACCACACGAGGACCTGCCGGGCCCCCACCTCGAAAGACTCGGCAATCTCAAGCGCAGCCAGGTACTGCAACGGGGAGGCCACGAAGTACAGCGCCACCCGATCGTGGTACCCGGCCGGCACGCTCTTTGGCGCTGCGTGCTGCGCGCCTGCCCACTGATCCGGCCCCGTCAGTGAAATCGTCGTTGCCGCCATGCTGCCGCCCCCTTGGTGCCCTGGCAACACCATAGGCGGCCGCGATGAAGCCCCAGTGACACCGAGACCAAGCCATCGGCACCGACGATGCGGCCCCCCCGCTGAACGCCATGGAGGCGACGTGACCGCAATCGCCACCGGCCATCGGGGAACGGCGTCGATCCATCGCAGGCACTGCGACACACCTTGGGGCACGACAACCCGCTTGTCACACGCCTGTCTTGTTGGCCTGAAAGCATCCGCGATGCTTCTACAAGTGAAGCCGCATCGAGCGAAATGGCAAACCCGTCGGAAGGCGGGGACGCAAAGCCACCGGACTCAGGCGCCACGGCGCAAAGTCAGCGGGGCTGCCCAACGATGGTCGTGGCGTCGCGTGAACGCTCCCATCGACACCTCCGCAGGAGAAATCTCATGCACATGGATGTCGTGCTTCGCCCAACCAAGCTGGCCAGCACCGCGCTCAGCGCGGGCATGCTCATTCCCCGTTCGCATCGGCAGTTCCTCCAACTGCTGGACGGTCGAAAGACACTGCGAGATCTGAGCGACGCGGCGCGCGACATGGGGGTCGACCACTCCGCCTTGGCCACCATGGTCAATCGGGGCCTCATCTCATGGACGCCAACTTCTTAGGGCCTGTTCACTCTACGGCGCCCTGATGCGCCGTGTGAACACGCCCTGGCCCTGTGGGTTGGCGTCGCCCGATGCTGTCGCGTGAAGGGTTCTGCGGTCGCGGCCCCGATGTCCTCGATGCCCCGCCGCGAATTGCGACAGTTTTGTGACATTGCAGCTGTCAACAACGCCTCGAATCGCCCTCCATTCCAGCTGAAACCGGTTCCGGGCCATTCCGATACTGAGGCGAGCTGAGATGTCGGCGCATGCCCGCAGGACACGCCAGCCATGCAACCTCCGTCTCGGTCCCTCGTCAGGTATGCCATGTCCGGTCACCACACCCCACGCACCATGAGTGTTCGTCATCGACTCCTCGTCATGGCAGGGCTTTGCTTCTTGCTGGCGGCGGTCCCCACCGCCTTCGTGGTGGCCGATACGTTCGATCGCATGGAGCGGGTGACCCGTGAACGCAACGCGCTGGACCTTCAGCGCCACTGGCAGGTGGCCCTCAATGCCCTTCAAGACCATCGGCTGGAAGCTACGGCCTCGAACGTCAACGCCGACGCGCGGCCGCGGCGCGTGCGGGCCGCGGAACGCTGGGCTGCAGCCGTCGACGTACTTCACGCGCGCCATGAACAGCAGAATCTGCCCAACGAGGACCTCGCCCTCTTGGTCGGCGAGTTCAGAAAGCTGACTCCATCGGAGGGCCGGAAGGCGACGGCCGGCCAGTTGCTGGTCGGGCATGCGCAGGTGGCGGGCCGCATCTTCGACCAGATCGAGTCGCTCAGCGCATCGACCGGGCTGGCGAACGACAACCACACCGCATCTTTCTACCTGATCCGGGCGGGCACCGATGCCGCGCCCCGAGTGGGTGATGCGCTGTCTGAACTCAGCTCTGTGGCCGCCGCCGTGGCGGTCGACGACATCGCCCTGGTGTCGGGTGCTGCATCGCGCTATCGCTCTGGCGCAGACGACATGCGACGCTACCTGACGTTGGCGATGGGAGCGGATGTCGCCCTCACCGACCAGCTGACGCCGGTACTCGCCCAACTCGCTGCGCAGCGGGACAAGGTCGAATCGATGCTGGCCGCCGCCGCGTCGGACGTGAACTACCCGCTCGACCAGATGAGCAAGACACTGGCCGAAGCGTCGCGGCTTCAGTCGAACCTGTCGGACCAAGCCATGAACCTGGTTCGACTTGACCTCGAAAGCCGGCGTGACGCCCTCCGGTGGCGCACCGGCACCATCGCACTCGCCCTCATCGTCGGGTGGGCTGGTATTGGCCTGTTGTTGTGGCGAACGATCCGCCACATCGTCAGTCCGGTCATGCAGGTCGTCCAGGCGACCGAGCGCATCGCCCAAGGTGATCTGACGTGCCCCATCCCGGCAGACAGGGGCGACGAGTTCGGTCGCATCCTCGGCTCCGTCGATCAAATGCAGACGCGCCTGCGCGCCTTGGTGACGCAGATTCACGCGACATCGGCCCACATCACGCATGCGTCGGCAGAAATTGCATCGGGCAACAGTGATCTCAGCCAGCGCACCGAAAGCACCGCGTCCAGCCTGCAGGCCACCAGCGGCGACATGGCGCGCTGCACCGAAGCCGCACGTTTCAGCGCCGGGGTGGCGACTGAGGCGAACGGCCTCGTGCTGGGGGCAGCCCAGGCGGCCTCGGACGGCGAACGCGTCGTCACCCACGTGGTGGCCACCATGCGCGATATCCAGGCCAGCTCCCAACGCATTGCCGAGATCACGACGGTCATCGACGGTATCGCATTCCAGACGAATCTGCTCGCTTTGAATGCCGCGGTCGAGGCAGCCCGCGCTGGCGAGCATGGCCGCGGGTTCGCCGTCGTCGCCACGGAAGTCAGAGGCTTGGCGCAACGCTCGGCCCAGGCCGCGAAAGAAATCAAGGCCCTCATCGGCTCTTCGGTCGAGCGGATCGACGAAGGCAGCCGCCTCGCGAGCCGCGCGGGGCAATCGATGCAGGACATTGAGCGGCGCATCAGGGTCGCCACCACCAAGATGGCCGAAGTGGCCCAGATCACCGAGCGTCAACAGACCGACCTGGATCAGGTCAAGGCATCACTCGCAACACTGGACACGCTCACCCAGCAGAACGCGGCCCTTGTCGAGCAATCCGCCGCCGCAGCTGAATCGCTGAGGGATCAATCCGATCGGATGCACGAGCTCGTGGGTTCGTTCCAGGTGGACGGAGCCGCGAGCCCCTGATGCACGCTGGATGGCGACACCCTGCCGCGCGTAGCGGCCCTGGAAGGGCCGCCTGGCTCGCGTGTCGGCATCACTCCCGACGGCGCCGGAAGGCCCACCACCCCGCCACCGCGGTGAACAGCGCCACCAGCACCAAGATCACCAAAAAGCCATGCGGTGCATCGGACAGCGGGATGCCGCCGACGTTCATCCCGAAGAAGCCGGCGGTGATGTTGATGGGCAGCGCCAGAACGGTCACCATGGTCAGCGTGAAGAGGCTGCGATTCGTTTGCTCGCTCACCTGGGCGGCGATTTCTTCCTGCAGCAACTTGATGCGCTCCTGCAAGGCGGCCAGATCCCTCAAGACCAGCGAAAACTCCTCGGTCGATTGCCGGAGTTCATCCAAGTCGTGGGCCTCCGTCCACGGCGGCGGCTGACGCAGCAAGCGGAACAGGGCGCCAGGCTCGGGTGCCAACAGACGCTGAAGCCTGACCAGCAATCGGCGGATCTTGCCCAGTTCCGAACGCTGCTGCGCCAGCCGCCCCGACAGCAGGCGGTCTTCGATGGAGTCCACCCTCACGGTGGCCTCGCGGACGATGCGCGTCAGCACGTCGCCCTGGTCGCGCATCAGGTGATTGAGCAGATCGACCGTCGAGCCGAATCGATCGCCCCGTTTGACCGCCTGACGAAGTCGGTCGATCGACCTCAGCGGGTGCGTGCGTGCGCTGACGACGAGTCGATCGCTGACACTCACCCACAGCGTGGCGATGTCGGACGGATCGAAGCTGAAGTCGTACGCCACATCGTTGACCACGGCGATCAAGTGATCGTCCGCGATTTCGATGCGGGTCGACCGGGAGCCTTGGCGAAGTGCCTCAAAGTACTCTTCGGGCAGCTGCAGGTTCTGCTGCATCCATGGCAGCGCAGACGCGTCCGTCAAGTCGAAGTGAAGCCAAGTGAATTCGGCCGTGCCGCTTCGGGTTTCCGTGGCGCCGAATTGCTGGGTCGCCTCCGCCGAGTCCAGCGGCTGGCCCACTCCGTCGGCAGTGAACGTGTAGCCACAGATCAGGCCGTGCTTTTGCGCGCCGTAGGGGATGGACATGCTCGTTGCCATCGGAGGATGGTACGTGCTGTAGACGACATCCCGCCCGACCATCGCAACCCAATCGGCACCCGACGGCCTACCGTCCCCACATCACGATGGTCCAGCAATGCCCGTGGCCGGGCCGGCCTCTACGCCCCGCCCTGATCAAAGAAGATGCCGCGCCGCGCCAGATCAACGATGTTGGCCGCGGGCTTG
Organism: Ideonella lacteola; assembly: GCF_038066555.1. Classification (NCBI taxonomy): domain Bacteria; kingdom Pseudomonadati; phylum Pseudomonadota; class Betaproteobacteria; order Burkholderiales; family Sphaerotilaceae; genus Ideonella; species Ideonella lacteola. The sequence goes on from NZ_JBBUTG010000024.1 coordinate 14,437, forward strand.
AAGCGTTTGCCATGGGCCTGCGCCAGCTGGCGCGAGCGCTGCACGAAGTGCGCCGGACCGATGGTGTTGATGAACTGCAGCGCGCCACCGAAGAACGGGGCAAAGCCCCAGCCCAGGATGGAGCCCACGTTGCCATCGGCCACCGAACGCAGCACGCCCTCTTCCAGGCAGCGCGCGGCTTCGTTGGCCTGCGCGTAGAGCAGACGCTCGATGATCTCCTGTTGATCCGGCTGCTCATCGGCCAGCGGGAACAGATCCTGAAGGCCAGGCCACAGCCGCTTCTCGCCTTGGCCGTCTTCCGGCCAGTCGTAGAAGCCCCGGCCCGCCTTCTTGCCGATGCGGCCCATCTCGCACATCTGCCTCAGCACCGGCTCACCCGGGTGTGCCTCGTAGCGCTGGCCCGCCGCGGCCATGTCCTTTCGGGTCTGGTCGGCCACATGCACGCCGAGCGACAGGCTGACCTCGTCTTGCAGCGCCAACGGCGGCATCGGCATGCCGGCCTGCAGGCCCGCCACCTCGATGCTGCGGGGGTGAACCCCCTCTTTCAGCATGGCCAACCCTTCCATCACATAGGTGGCAAAAACCCGGCTGGTGTAGAAGCCCCGGCTGTCGTTGACGACGATCGGCGTCTGGCCGATCTGCTGAACGAAGTCGAACCCCTTGGCCAGCGTCTCATCGCTGGTCTGCTCGCCCACGATGATCTCGACCAACGGCATCTTGTCGACCGGCGAGAAGAAGTGCAGGCCGATGAAGCGGTCGGGCCGGGCGCTCGCCTTGGCCAGGCCGGTGATCGGCAGCGTGGAGGTGTTGGAGGCGAACACCGCATCGGCCGCCAACTGCGCTTCGGCCAGCTGGGTGACCTGGGCTTTCACCTCGCGGTCTTCGAACACCGCCTCGATCACCAACTGGCAATCGGCGAGTGCGGCGTAGTCTGTGGTGGCCTGGATGCGCGCCAGTTGGGCCTCGCGCTGCTCCGGCGAGCGGTAGCCCTTCTTGACGGCCTTGTCGAGAACGCCCTGGCTGTAGGCCTTTCCCTTGTCGGCCAGGGCTTGGGTGGTGTCCAGCAGCACGACCTCCACGCCCGCCTTGGCGGCCACATAGGCGATGCCCGCGCCCATCATCCCGGCGCCCAGGATGCCGAGCTTGTTCACCTTCGAGACTGGCACACCCTGGGGCCGCGATGCGCCCTTCTTGATCGCATTGAGCTGGTACCAGAGCGTGCCGATGAGGTTGCGGCTTTCCGGGCTCACCACGCATGCGGCGAAGTAGCGGCTCTCGATCTGCAAGGCCGTGTCGAAATCGACCAACCCGCCTTCGAACACGCTGCTCATGATGTGCGTGATGGCCGGGTAGTTGCCCCAGCTCTTGGCACTGGCCATCGAAGGCGCGATGGCCATCAGCTGGGCGGTGGCCGGCGAGCGCGAATCGCCCCCGGGGTAGCAGAACTTGGGCGCATCCCACGGCTGCTGCGGTTTCGGATGGGCTGCGATCCAGGCGCGAGCTTGGGCCAGCATGTCCTCGGGCGTCTTGGCCAGGGCCTGCACCAGGCCGCTGCTCAGGGCCTGCGCGGCACGCACCTCGGTGCCCTCACCCATCCACTGCAGCGCCTGCTGCATGCCCACCAAGCGCGGCAAGCGCTGGGTGCCACCACCCCCGGGCAGAAGGCCGAGCTTCACCTCAGGCAGGCCCAGGCAAGCCTTGCCATCGTCGAGCACGATGCGGTGGTGGCAGGCCATGGCGATCTCCAAGCCACCGCCCAGGCAGCGGCCATGGATTGCGGCGACAACCGGCTTGCCGGCCTGCTCCAGCCGGCGCAGCCACGACTTGAAATGCATCGAGGCCTCGAACCCCTGCTCGGCCGTCTCCAGCGCCCAAAGCTGGTCGACGTCGGCACCTGCGAAAAAGTCCTTCTTGCCCGAGGCGAGGATCAGGCCGGTGATCGATGCATTGCTTTCCAGTGCCTCCACCAGCGCGGCGAGTGCGCCGGCCATCTCGGCATCGATCACGTTCATCGGCTTGCCGGCCAGGTCCATCGTGGCCAACACGACGCCATCGGCGCCTTGGTCAATCTTGATTGCGCTCACGTTCTGTCTTCTCCGAGAGTCCGGCCCGCTGGTGCACCAGCGTGGCCCGGCGCGGTGCTCATGCGCAGCGCTCGATGATGGTGGCGATGCCCATGCCGCCGCCCACGCACAAGGTGGCGCAGCCGGTGCTGAGCTGGCGGCGCTCCAGCTCATCGAGCATCGTGCCGAGGATGATGCAGCCGGTGGCGCCCAGCGGGTGCCCCAGGGCGATGGCGCCGCCGTTGACATTGACCCGCTCCAGGTCGATCTGCAGCTCGCGGGCGCACTTCAGTGGCACCGATGCGAAAGCCTCGTTGATCTCCCACAGGTCGATGTCAGCGGCCTGCATGCCCGCCTTGCGCAGCGCCTTCTGGCAGGCAGGCGCCGGGCCGGTGAGCATGATGGTGGGCTCGGAGCCGATCACCGCCATGCTGCGGATGCGGGCCCGCGCCCGCAGCCCGGCACGCTGACCGGCCTCGGCCGATCCGATCAGCATCAGCGCGGCCCCGTCCACGATGCCGGACGAGTTGCCGGCATGGTGAACATGATCGATGCGCTCGACCGTCGTGTACTTGCGCAGCGCGGTGGCATCGAAGCCCATCTGGCCCATCATCGCGAAGCTGGGTTGCAGCTTCGCCAGCCCATCCAGCGTGGTACCGGCGCGGATGGTCTCGTCTTCTGCCAGCAGGGGCAGGCCCGCGATGTCGGACACCGGCACGATCGACTTCTTGAAGTAGCCCTTCTGGCGCGCCACCGCGGCGCGCTGGTGCGAACGCACCGCGAAGGCATCGACATCGGCGCGACCCCAGCCTTCGATCGTGGCTATCAGATCGGCCCCGATGCCCTGTGGCACGAAGCCCAGGTGCTGGTTGACACGCGGGTCCATCACCCAGGCGCCGCCGTCGCTGCCCATCGGCCACCGGCTCATGCTTTCGACGCCCCCCGCAACGACCATGTCTTCCATGCCGCTCAGCACCTTGGCGGCGGCGAGGTTCACGGCCTCCAGGCCCGAAGCGCAGAAGCGGCTCAAGGTCACGCCAGCCACCGTCTGCGCCCATTCCGCATCGAGCACGGCGGTGCGCGCGATGTCGGCGCCTTGCTCGCCCACCGGCGTCACACAGCCCAGCACCACGTCGTCGACGAGTGCGGTGTCCAGCCGATTGCGATGCGCCAGGGCCTGCAGCAAGCCTCGCAGCAGCCACACCGGGCTGGCCTGGTGAAGGCTGCCATCTTTCTTGCCCTTGCCACGCGGCGTGCGCACATGGTCGTAGATGAAGGCGTCGGTCATGTCAGAGGAGTGAAGTGAGTTCAGCGTCGATTGCGAGGATGTGAGGCAGCGGTGCGCTCATTGCCATGCTTGTAGTTGCCGGTGATCCGGGCCATGGTCTGCTGCAGCGCCACGGCATCGGCACCCTCGGACTCGGAAAGAAAGTCTTCGGCATCGCGCCCGCGCAGGGTACTGGCCAGGCGCCCATGGTGCAGCACCCGCACGTCGCCATTTTTTATGCGCTGCCAGGTAAAGCCCAGGTCGCCGTCTTCGGTGTCGCCGTGGTCGTGAGATGAGTCGCGCATGGTGGTTCAGGTCATCAGGAGAGGTGCGATGCGGGCGCTTCAGAAGGTGCCGCGAGCGGCGCACCCATTGCCTTGAAACGGCGAATTCGCACAGTGCACAAAGGTACTGGACACATGCATGTGTTGCTCGCGAGGATCACCGCTGGCAATTCGTTCGAAGCCCTGCCAGGCCCGCATTCCGCGGGTCGGGCTCGAACATATAAACCAAGTGGAGAATATCTTGAAAAACTTGTTTCAACTTCGCGTATTGACCGCGGCCGTTTGCCTGGCCGCAACAGGTGCCACGATGGCGGCACCCGAGCTGATGCGAGCCCGTTCTGCGGCGGACCCGAGCATCGAAACGATGGCACCGTCGCCGATGGCGAAGGAAGTTCTTTTCGGCCACACCGGCCAGTGGTTGGCAGGCGTGGTGTCCACCGACTGGGACAGCCAATACGACGAGATGGACATCCGCATCGCGGACGACTTCACGGTGCCAGAAGGGGCCACGTGGAAGATCACGGAAATCCACGCTTATGGCGGCATGGGGTCGGCCGGCGGTGAGCTGGCCAGCGCCAACCTCACCTTCTTCAAGGACCAGAACGGCAAGCCGGGCAAGGTCGTCGCCGAGTTGCTGGCGGCACCGCTCGCCAAGAACGTCGAAGGCACCTTCTCGGTCAAGCTGTCTTCGCCGGTGAAGCTGAAGGCGGGCCACTATTGGTTGTCGGTGCAAGGCAAGACGAAGGAGCCCGGCACCGTGTGGATGTGGAATGCATCGAAGGGCTTCTCCGGCAACAGGGCGGTCATTCAGAACCCCGGTGATGGCTACGGCCTGGGTTGCACCGACTGGACCCCGATCAAGGACTGCGTGGGTCAGATGCCTGGTGACCAGGACTTCGAGCTGATCGGCGTTTCCAAGTAAACACGCCGTGAACGACGGCGGCACCTGCCAGGCGTTGGCAGGCGACGCGCAGATCACCTGCGACGCGGCGTGGCCGCCGTCTTCATCTTGCCTCCAGTTCATGCGGACGGGCTGGCACGATCGAACCTGGAATCGACATCAACGTCGATCCGCCAGGCCCTTCCGAACCGCGTCATTGATGACCTTCAGCTCGGCCAGCGTCGCATCGATGTGATCGCGCTTCTGCTGCAGTTCGGCAATCGCATGGTCGGTGCGCGACAGCACGTAGCGCATCTGCTGAACGCGCCCTTCGCCGTGCGAGCCGTACAGATCCAGGTAGTGCTTGATCTCTGCCAGCGATGAGCCGATCGCCTTCGCCCGCAGGATGAGCGCCAGCCGCGCCCGGTCACGCCGGGTGTACACCCGCGTGCCGTTGACGCGCCGCGGATGAAGCAAGCCCTTGTCTTCATAGAAACGGATCGCCCGCAGCGAGATGCCGAATTCACGGCACAGCTCGGTGATGCCGAACAAGTCGCTCGTGGTCTCGTCGCGGTGAGCCGCCACCGCATCCTGCGGCGACAGCACCGTCGCCTCGTCCAGCTTGGCCATGGCGATCGCGCGGGCGTCAGAGCAGGTGTTGCAGGCGCATCGCGACACTCATGTCGCCACTGACCTTGAGCTTGCCCATCATGAAGGCCGTGGTCGGCTCCAGCTCGCGCAGAATCATCCGGCTCAAGGTGTCCAAAGTCAGGCCGATGGTGCAAGCCGCTTCGCCATCATCGTTGGTCACGGCGTTCGGCGTGCTGGCGCCGTCAATCATCACCACGCCTTCGCTGCCCATGTCGAACTTCAGCGTGGTGCCCAGGCCGCTGTCGCTGCCCACACGTTCGCGCAGTGATTTGGTGACGGCATTCAGATCCATGACGGTCTCCTGTTTGAGTTGGGCCGCACTTTAGGCGGCGGCGCTGCCGTGGGTACTAGCGTAATTCCCTATTAGCCATCAGGGTGACGTTAACGTTACCCTCGCAGCCCAGATCCAGATCACAAGGAGACAGCTGCATGCCTGCGGCCCGATACGACAGCGTGTTCCGTCCCGGCCTGTTCGAGGGCCGGCGCATCTGGGTGACTGGCGGCGGCTCGGGCATCGGCCGCTGCGTGGCGCACGAGTTGGCCTCGCTGGGGGCGAAAGTGATCATCAGCGGCCGCTCCGAGGACAAGCTCCAGCGCGTGGCCGCCGAAATTGCCGAAGACGGCGGCCAATGCGAGCACTTGGCATTCGACATCCGCGATGAAGAGGCTGTCAAAACCCAGGTCGGCATCGTGGCCAAGGCAGGGCCGATCGCCGGGCTGGTGAACAACGCTGGCGGCCAATTCCCTGCCCCGATGCTGGCCATCAGCAAGCGCGGCTTCGACGCGGTGGTGGCCAACAACCTGACCGGCGGCTTCCTGATGATGCGCGAGGTGTTCCTGCAGAGCATGCAGCAGCACGGCGGCGCCATCGTCAACATGACGGCCGACTTCCGCAACGGAATGCCCGGCATGGCGCACTCCGGCGCCGCCCGGGCCGGCATGGCCAACCTGACCCAGACGGCGGCCTACGAGTGGGCGCATGCGCAGGTGCGGGTGAACGCGGTCGCGCCGGGCTGGGTGGCCAGCAGCGGCATGGACACCTACGGCGGGGCGGTCAAGGCGATGATCCCGAAGCTGAAGAACCATGTGCCGCTGCGCCGCCTCGCCACCGAAGCCGAGGTGGCCTCGACCATCGTCTTCCTGCTCTCGCCCGGGGCGTCGTTCATCACCGGCATCACGGTGCAGATCGACGGCGGCGCCTCGCTCGGAAGCGCCATCTACCCGAACATCGACCACGCCGGGTCCGTGCCCTACAACGGCTTCCACCGCGCGGTGACGCCCGAGGTGTTGAAGTGACGGCGATCGACAGCCGGTTGGATCGCCGCGGCCCCGGCTTCGCGGCGAACTGTGCCCGCATGCAAGAGCGCCTGGCGCAGGTACAGGCACTGCAGGCCCAGGTGGTGGCCGAATCGGCGGCGCGCGTGGACAAGTTCGACAAGCGCGGCCAGTTGCTGCCGCGAGAGCGTGTGGCGCGCCTTCTGGATCGCGGCACGCCGTTCCTCGAACTCTCACCGCTGGCCGGACTGGGCATGCACGACGACGACGGCAAGAAGTCCGTCATGGGGGGCGGCTCGATCGTCGGCATCGGTGTCGTCGGCGGCCGCCGGGTGCTCGTCTCGGCCAGTGATTCCGCCATCAAGGGCGGCACGGTCCCACCGATGGGGCTGAAGAAGGCCCTGCGGGCGCAGGAGATCGCGCGCGAGAACAAGCTGCCGCTGATCTACCTGGTTGAATCGGGCGGCGCCAACCTGATGTACCAGAGCGAGATGTTCGTCGAGGGGGGCCGCAGCTTCGCCAACCAGGCGCGGCTGTCGGCCGCGGGCATCCCGCAGGTGGCGGTGGTGCACGGTTCCTCTACGGCCGGCGGCGCCTACCTGCCTGGCCTGGCCGACTACGTGGTGCTGGTGCGCGGCCGGTCGAGCATCTACCTCGCCGGCCCCCCATTGGTGAAAGCCGCCATCGGCGAAGACGCCACCGATGAAGAGCTGGGCGGATCGAGCACCCATGCCGAAGTCACCGGCCTGGGCGAGTACCTCGCCGAGAACGACGCCCACGCGATCGCGCTGACGCGTGAGCTGCTCGCCGCCTTGCCGTGGGACGACGTTCCCGCCGCCCAGGCCTCGCCCGAGCCGCTGTACCCCGTGGACGAGCTGATGGGCGTGGTGCCTGCCGACGACCGCGAGCCCTACGACGTGCGCGAGATCATCGCCCGCCTGGTGGACGCTTCCGAGTTCCTCGAATTCAAGGCGCCCTACTCAACCGACACCGTCTGCGGCCACGCGCGGCTGGGCGGCCACCGCATCGGCATCGTCGGCAACAACGGCCCCATCCAGCCCACCGGCTCGACCAAGGCGGCCCAGTTCATCCAGCTGTGCGACCAGAGCGGCACGCCGCTGCTGTTCCTGCAGAACACCACCGGCTACATGGTGGGCCGCGATGCCGAGCGGGCTGGCGCCATCAAGCACGGCAGCAAGATGATCCAGGCTGTTGCCAACGCCCGCGTGCCCAAGCTCACCCTCGTGTTGGGCGGCTCGTTCGGTGCGGGCAACTACGGCATGTGCGGCCGAGGTTTCGACCCACGCTTCATCTTCAGCTGGCCCAGCGCCCGCACCGCGGTGATGGGTGGTGCCCAGGCCGCCCAGGTGATGGAGATGGTGAGCGCCGCCAAGCTGGTGCGCGAAGGCCACACGCCGAACCCCGATGCGCTCAAGGCCATGAGCGATCAACTGCGCCAGCGCATCGACAAGGAATCGAACGTGCTCTTCGGCACCGCACGCTTGTGGGACGACGGCGTGATCGACCCGCGCGACACCCGCCGCATCCTCGCCTTGTGCCTGGATCTGTGCGCCGAGGCCGAGCGCAGAACCCTTCGCCCCAACACCTTCGGCATCGCCCGGCTGTGACCCCGGCCGCACGCCATCCACGACACGACAACACACACCCAGGAGACACCGATGAAGCTGACCCAGGAGCATCGCGCACTGCAAGACACGGTGCTGCGCTTCGTGCGCGAGGAGATCAACCCCCACATCGCCGAATGGGAGAAGGCCGAAGAGTTTCCCAGCCACGAGCTGTTCAAGAAGCTGGGCGACCTGGGCCTGCTCGGCCTGAAGTACCCGGAAGAGTTCGGCGGCGCCGGCCTCGATTTCAGCTTCTCGGCGGTGATGGCCGAGGCGCTGGGTGAATCCACCTGTGGCGGCGTGCCGATGGCCATCGGCGTGCAGACGGACATGTGCACCCCGGCCCTGGCGCGCTTCGGCTCGGATGAGCTGCGCCGCGAATTCCTCACCCCGACGATCGCCGGCGACTACGTCGGCTGCCTGGGTGTCAGCGAGGCCGGCGGCGGCTCGGACGTAGCCGCCGTGAAGACCACCGCGCGCAAGGACGGCTCGGACTACGTCATCAACGGCAGCAAGATGTGGATCACCAACGGCCTGAAAGCCGACTGGTGCTGCCTGCTGGCCAACACCAGCTCGGTCGAGGAGGCCGGCGGTCCGCACAAGAACAAGTCGCTGATCGTCGTGCCGATGGACGCCCCCGGCATCACCAAGCAGAAGATCCACAAGGTGGGCATGCACTCGTCGGACACCGCGCAGCTGTTCTTCGACAACGTGCGCGTGCCGCAGCGCCACCTCATCGGTCAGGAAGGGCTGGGCTTCACCTTCCAGATGCTGCAGTTCCAGGAAGAGCGCATGTGGGGCGCCTGCACCTCACTGCGCAACCTCGACCGCCTCATCGACCAGACGATCGAGTACACCCGCCAGCGCCGCGCCTTCGGCAAGAGCATCCTGGACAACCAGGTGGTGCACTTCCGGCTGGCCGAGTTGCGCACCGAGGTCGAGGCGCTGCGCGCCCTCACCTACTCGGCCGTCGAGCAGTACATCTCCGGCAAAGACGTGACACGCCTGGCCTCGATGGCCAAGCTGAAGTGCGGCCGGCTCGCACGCGAGGTGTCCGACAGCTGCCTGCAGTTCTGGGGCGGCATGGGCTACACGATCGACAACCCCATCTCGCAGGCCTGGCGCGACAACCGCCTGATCTCCATCGGGGCCGGCGCCGACGAAGTGATGCTCGGCATCATCTGCAAGCTCGAAGGCACCCTGCCCAAGGGGGCGCATTGATGCGCGGCCCGCTCGCCTGCCCGGTGAGCGCCCTCGCCGGCGCCCGCACACCCGGCCCACGTAAGGAGGGCTGACGTGGTGCTACTCGTCAAGAGCGAGCGCGCGCCCGGCGGCGCCAGCGGCCGTGTGCTGCACCTGACGCTGGATCGGCCAGAAGCGCGCAACGCGATGTCGCTCGCGATGGTGGGCGAACTGCGCGCCGCCCTCGGTGATGCCGAAGAGGCCGGTGACGTGCGCGCCATCGTGCTGCGCGGCAGCGGCGGCCATTTCTGCGCAGGCGGCGATCTGAAGGACATGGCCGCTGCCCGCATGTCGCACGACGGCGCCGCGGCGGTCGCGGGTGTCAGCGCACGTTTCGGTGAGCTGTGCGTGGCCTTCGCTCGCACCGGCATCGCCGTGATCGCGGCCGTGGAAGGCACGGTGATGGGCGGCGGCTTCGGGCTGGCCTGCGTGGCCGATGTGGTGCTGGCCAGCGAGACCGCGCAGTTCCGCCTGCCCGAGACGTCGCTCGGCGTGGTGCCGGCGCAGATCGCCCCCTTCCTGGTCGAGCGCCTGGGCTACGCCGAAGCACGTCGCCTGGCCGTCACCGGCGGCAAGCTGGACGCGCGGCAGGCCCTGGCGCTGCGCCTGGTGCATGAGGTGCACGCGCCCGAGGAACTGGGTAACGCGGTCGATCGGGTTCTCGCCGATGTGCTGCGTTGTGCACCGCACGCGGTGGCGGCAAGCAAGGCCTTGATCGCCCGGGCCCGGCTGCAGCCCGCCTCGGCCCTGATCGGCGAGGCCGCCACCGTCTTTGCCCAGGCCGCCCTCGGCCCCGAGGGCACCGAGGGCACCACGGCCTTTCTGCAGAAACGCGCACCGAGCTGGGCCCCCCGATGACGCCTACGATGTCATTCAGCAAGATCCTGATCGCCAACCGCGGCGAAATCGCGTGCCGCGTGATCCGCACGGCCCGCGCACTGGGTTACCGCACCGTGGCGGTCTACAGCGAGGCCGACGCCGCCTCGCCGCATGTCGCCCTGGCCGACGAAGCGGTGCCCATCGGCCCGGCCCCGGCGGCGCAAAGCTACCTGCACATCCCGGCGCTGCTGGAGGCGGCTCGGCGCACCGGCGCCGATGCCGTCCACCCGGGCTACGGCTTTCTTTCCGAGCGGGCCGATTTCGCCGCGGCCTGCGCCGAAGCGGGGCTGGTCTTCATCGGCCCGCCGCCCTCGGCGATCGAAGCCATGGGCGACAAGGCCGGTGCAAAGCGGCGCATGCGCGCGGCCGGCGTGCCTTGCGCGCCCGGCTATCTGGGCGACGAAGACCAAAGCGACGCCCGCCTGACGGCCGAGGCCGAGGCGCTGGGCTACCCCTTGCTCATCAAGGCCGTGGCAGGAGGTGGCGGACGCGGCATGCGCCTCGTGCATGCCGCCGGCGAATTGGCGGCCGCGCTGGCGGGTGCCCGCCGCGAATCACAGTCGGCATTCGGTGATGACCGCTTGATGCTCGAACGCCTGATCGAAAACGGCCGGCACATCGAGATCCAGGTGTTCGCCGATGCGCACGGCCACGCCGTTCACCTGGGCGAGCGCGACTGCACCGCCCAGCGGCGCCGACAGAAGGTGATCGAAGAAGCCCCCTCGCCAGTCGTCACACCCGAGATGCGGGCTCGCATGGGGGCCGATGCGGTGGCTGCCGCGCTGGCCGTGGGCTATGTGGGCGCGGGCACGGTCGAGTTCATCGTTGACGCGCAGCTGAACCACTACTTTCTGGAGATGAACACCCGCCTGCAGGTGGAGCACCCGGTCACCGAGTGCATCACCGGCTTCGACCTGGTGGAGTGGCAACTGCGCACCGCTGCTGGCGAGCCGCTGGCCCACTGGCTGCCCGAAGGCCAGGCCAGCGTGCGCTTCAGTGGCCACGCTATCGAGGCCCGCCTCTACGCCGAAGACCCGAGCGACGGTTTCAAGCCGCAAACCGGCCGTATCCTGCACTGGCAACCCGCGCTGGCAGTGGCCCTGGGCCAGGCGCCGGGCTGCCCCACCTCGTCGGTGCGCATCGACGATGGCATTGCCGAGGGCGCAGAGATCTCGCCCTGGTACGACGCGATGGTGGCCAAGCTGATCGTGCACGGCCGCGACCGGGCCGACGCCATCCGGCGCCTGGTGGCCACGCTCGACGATGCACCGCTCATCGGGCTGACCCACAACGGCCGCTTTCTGCGCAACCTGCTGCAACACCCCGATTTCGCGAATGCGCAGCTCACCACCACCCGGCTCGACGAATGGGCAGCGCGTGGCGAGGCCATCGTCCACCGCCCGGCCCCCGATGAACGCGGCTGGATGGCCGCCGCCGCGCTGGCGGCCGGCCTTTCAGTGCCCGATGGTGGCGGCAACTCGTGGCGCCCCGCGAGCGTGGCCACGCAGACGCTTGAGCTTCAATGCCAGGGCGAAAGTCGGCGCTGGAAGCTGCGGCGAGACGGCCGCGTGGTCGAGCTAGACGGGCAACACCGCATCGAGTGCCTTGCCACCGGCGCGGGCTGGCATCGCCTGTCGATCGACGGCATCGCCTGCGACGTGGCGGCCGTGCAAGACAGCGAGGGTGCCTGGCACCTGGCCCACCAGGGCGCGAACTTCATCTTCAGCGAACCGTCTGCCAATCCCGAGGCCCGGCGTGACCAAGACCCCAGCCAGGCCCGCGCCCCCGTGGCCGGCGTGGTGGCGCAGGTGCTGGTCAAGCCGGGCGACCGCGTCGCCACCGGCCAGCCGATGGTGTGCGTCGAGGCGATGAAGATGGAGATGTGGCTCAACGCGCAGGCCGATGGCACCGTGCGCGCCGTTCACGCCCGCGAACGAGAAGCCGTTTCGGCCGGCGCACTGATGATCGAGCTGGACATCGCGGCGTGACGCCGTGTCCCTACAGACCACCACCCGACACCCCATGAACGACAAGGCCATCATCACCTGCGCGCTCACCGGCGTGCTCACCGATCCGAAGCAGCATCCGGTGCCTGTCACCCCCGAGCAGATGGCTGCGCAGGCGCGCGATGCCTTCAACGCCGGCGCGTCCATCATGCATGTGCACCTGCGCTCGCAAGAGCCCGGCCAGGGCCACATGCCGACTTGGGACCCGGAGGTTGCCGAGGCGGTGGTGCAGGCCATCCGCGCGGCGTGCCCGGGCGTGATCATCAACCTGACCACCGGCGTGATCGGCAAGGACATCTCCGGCCCCGCCGCCTGCATCCGCCGCGTGAAGCCTGAGATCGCCGCGTGCAATGCCGGCAGCCTCAACTACCTCAAGTTGAAGGACAACGGCCAGTGGGCGTGGCCACCGATGGTGTTCGACAACCCGGTGGCCAAGGTGCAGCAGTTTCTCGAGGTGATGGCCGAGTGCGGCACCCACCCCGAGTTCGAATGTTTCGATGTGGGCATCCTTCGGTCGGTGGCGATGTATGTGAAGGCGGGCATGCTGCCAGCGGGCGCTGTTCCGGAATGCAATTTCGTGATGGGCGTGGCCTCGGGCATGCCGTGCGACGGCGATCTGCTGGCGCTGCTGCCCCGCTGGCTGCCACCGGGTGCCCTGTGGCAGACCACCCTGATCGGCCGCGCCGAAATCTGGCCCGTGCACCAGCAAACGGCCGAGTTGGGTGGCATGCTGCGCAGTGGCCTCGAAGACACCTTCTACCTGCCTGATGGGTCACGCGCCAGCGGCAACGGGCCGTTGATCGAGCAACTGGCCGCGTGTGCGCAGCGCGCCGGCCGCCCTGTGGCCACCCCGGCCGAAGCGCGCGCGCTGCTGGGCCTGGCCGAGCGCTGAACAACCGACGAGCCGGCGATGAATGGCCACTGAAATTCGCAAGCCGATTCGCATACCCCCTTTGGTCTAAGGTCATTTCATTGCAACGCCCCTCATCTAAACGATTGCATCGACGATGCTGATTGAGTAGAGTGGTTTGGTGGCCTGACTGTCACTTGTGCTTTCAGAAGGCCACTCAGGGGGCCGGGTATGAATGACACGTTCGCCCGAAGCGGGGAGCTGACGGACATCCGCAGCTACCCCACATGGGCACAAGATCTCGCCAACGACTGCGCTGGCGCCCGAAGAAGCGTCACGCACCACGATCTGTTCCTTCGAATGCGCCAGGGTGAGCTTGAGCCCGCGCAGAGCCGATGCTTCCTGGTGGGCATCTGGCCAGTGATCGAACAGTTCCCTCAGTACATGGCGCTGAACCTGCTCAAGGTGGGCTTCGGCCGAGCGCACGGGCACGAAGAGGCGCGCCGCTACCTGATCCGCAACATCCGGGTCGAACAGAACCACGCCGACCACTGGCTGGCCTGGGCCGAAGGCGTGGGCTTGACCCGCGACGATCTCGTCTACGGCGAGATGCCACCCGAAACCCATGCACTGTCTCACTGGTGCTGGCACACCTGCGAACGCGACTCCCTCGCTGCAGGCATGGCCGCCACCAACTATGCGATCGAGGGCGCCACGGGCGATTGGTCGGCCTGGGTCTGCGAGCTCGATCACTACGAGCTGGGCTTTCCCGAAGACATTCGCACCCGAGCGATGAAGTGGCTGAAGCTGCACGCCAAGTACGACGACACGCACCCCTGGGAAGCGCTGGAGATCATCTGTACCCTGGTGGGCAACAACCCGAATCCGCGCTACTTCGAGCTGATCCGGTCACGGGTCATGACCAGCTTCGGCTACATGAAGATGGCGCTCGACAAGTGCCTGGAAAAAGGCGGGACGGCGATCACGCTGCCACCCAAGACACCGCAGGCCAGCACCGAAGCCCGCGAGCGGCATTGACCCGGCCGCCGACGGCACCGCGATGACCCGCCACGCCGCATCCGCCACCTGAGGAGACCTGTCGACACCGACGGGTATCAGCATGCGAGCCCCCGTGACCCAGCGCCGCCGGTCTTGGCCGGTTGCTGTCTCTTTGGGCACGGCCATCACGCTGCAGGCCTCGCTGGCCATCTTCAGCATCCAGGTGATGTCGGCGGTGCGCTCGTATTCGAACGGCGAGAGCCTGTACTCCAAGGGCCAGAAAGACGCGCAGATCCACCTGCTGGACTACGCCGAGTTCGGGCACGAAGAGGACTACCAGGCCTTCATGCGCGCGCTGGCGGCCCCGCTGGGTGACCGCGTGGCGCGCGAGGCGATGGACCTGCCGCGGCCCGACTACGAACGCGCCCGCGCCGGCTTCCTGGCAGGTGGAAACCACCCCGACGACATCGACGGCCTGATCTGGATGTACCGGTGGTTCCACGATTCACGCCTGATGGCCGGTGCCATCGCCAGTTGGCGCGAAGGCGATGTCGCCATCGATGAAATGAAGAAGTTGGCCGAATCGCTGCACAGCTCGCTGCACAACGGCCAACGCGACCCGCGCCTGGTCACCGAGGTGCGGGCGCAGGCCTCACGCATCAACACGCGCCTGACGGGCCTGGAGCAACGCTTCGCCGATCAGCTGGCCACCGCGTCTCGTGAAGCCCAGCGCTGGGTGATCGGCATGAATGTGGCCGTGGCGGGATTGCTGTCGCTGATCGGGCTCGTGATCATCCGGCAGAGCCTGCGTGAGCGCGAACTGGCCGAGCATGAGATTCAGCGCCGACAGAACCTGCTGCAGCAACTGCTCGATTCGGCCGCCGAGGGCCTGTTCGGGGTCGACACGGACGGTCGCTGCACTTTCATCAATCGATCGGCCCTGAAGATGCTCGGCTACCGGTCGGAGGCGGAGGTGGTCGGGCGATCGATGCATGAGCTGGTGCACCCCGACTGCCACCGCATCGGCGCCTGGCCCAGCCAGGCTTGCCGCATCGACACCGCGCTGCAGCAGCGCGAAGCCACCCACCAGTCGAACGAGACCTTTCGGCATCGAGATGGCCGGACGTTCCCGGTGGAATACTGGTCTTACCCGATGTCGCAGGACGATGTCCCCATCGGGGTGGTGGTCACCTTCTTCGACATCAGCGAGCGCGTGCGCACGCAAGACGCGCTGCGCAAGAGCGAGGTGCGCCTGGCCAAGCTGATCGATGCGGTGGCGGATGCCGTCGTCTCGATGGACGGCACCGGCCGCATCGTCATCTTCAATCGCTCTGCCGAACGCATCTTCCAGC
The DNA here is from genome assembly GCF_038066555.1 of Ideonella lacteola. Taxonomy (NCBI): domain Bacteria; kingdom Pseudomonadati; phylum Pseudomonadota; class Betaproteobacteria; order Burkholderiales; family Sphaerotilaceae; genus Ideonella; species Ideonella lacteola. The sequence goes on from NZ_JBBUTG010000024.1 coordinate 29,810, forward strand.
GCACCCTGGCCGACACGGTGGGCCAATCGTTCAGCGTGCTGACCGCCCCCACCTCCAGTGCCAAGCTGGCCACCTTGCTGCAGGAACTCGTGCGCCCCACGGCCACCGGCATGACCGCCGCCGTGCAAGAGCTGACCTGCGTGCGCGCCGATGGCGAAGAGTTTCCGGCCGAGACCACTGTGTCGAAACTGGAAACCGACCAGGGGCTGCTGATGACCATCGTGCTGCGCGATGTCAGCGAACAGCTCGCGGCGCGCAAGGAACGCGAAGCGCGGCTGGCGCTGGAGCATTCGAGCCGCGCTAAAAACCACTTCCTTTCGCGCATGAGCCACGAGCTGCGCACGCCGCTCAATGCGGTGCTCGGGTTCGCGCAATTGATGAACATCGACACGGGCCGCTCGCTCGACACCGAGAACCGGGCCCGGGTCAAGCACATCGAGCGGGCGGGGGTGCACCTGCTGGCCCTGGTGAACGATGTGCTCGATCTGTCGATGGTCGAATCGGGCAAGCTCTCGCTCACGCTCGAAGCCGTGGACGCGCGGGTGGTGGCCGAAGAAGCCTTGGCGGTGGTCGCCCCGCTCGCGCGCGACGGCGGCATCAGCCTCGAGACCTCGATGACGCAGCGCACCATCAACCCGACGGCACCCGCAGTGGTCGACGCCCGCGTGGCGAGGCTGGATGCCTTCGGCGTGTGGGCCCTGGCTGATCGGGTGCGTCTGCGCCAGGTGCTGATCAATCTGCTCAGCAATGCGATCAAGTACAACCCCCGCCACGGGCAGGTCACGTTGTCGCTGCAACCGGCCGAAGACCGCTGCATGCTGACCGTGGCCGACACCGGCATCGGCATGACGCCCGAGCAGCTGGATCACCTGTTCGAGCCCTTCAACCGTCTCGGGGCAGAGCGCTCCACGATCGAGGGCACCGGCATCGGCCTGGTGCTCACCCGACAGCTCGTCGAGGTGATGGGTGGCCAGCTGCGCATCGAGAGCACGTTCGGCCAGGGCACGGTCGCCACCGTCACCCTGCCCCGCGCGTTGGCCACCGCGCGCTCACCGAAGCTGCCGCTGCTGCCCGCCGGCGCCGACGGCCAGGCCGGCCCGCTCGATGTGCTCTACGCCGAGGACAACGAGGTGAACATCGAACTCATGCGCCAGGTGACCACCCTGCGCCCCTCGATCTCCTTCCGCTACGCCACCAGCGGTGCCGAAGCCCTGGAGATCGCCCGCCATCAGCCCCCCGATCTGATGCTGGTCGACATGAACCTCGGAGACACCACCGGCATGCAACTGGCACAGGCGCTGCGCGAAGACCCCGCCACCGCGCACGTGCACCTGGTGGCTCTCTCGGCAGATGCCTTGCCCGGGCAGATTCGGGATGCGCTGGACGGCGGCTTCGAGAACTACCTCACCAAGCCCATCAACTTCGCCGAAATCCTGCGGGTGTTCGACGGCTACGCCCGCCTGTGCGCCGCCGGCCGCCCCTCCATGCCTGAAGAAGAGGCCGCGCAGCTGCCGGCGCATTGAGCGGACAGCAAGCCCCCTCCCGACCCGCTGCAGCGCCTCGCTACTCGACCGTCAAGGTGTAAGTGACCGCCTGAAGCATGCTGGGGAGCGCACCACCAAAGTTGATGACGTGCTGGCCGCGTGCCAGCGGGCCGACCGCCACAAAGTAGCCGTCAGCCACGGCGTCTGCCGGCTGGCCGGAGACCAGGCTGAAGCACTTGGTCGGAAGCCGGTGGGCGGCGAGCGAATCGTAGCGAACGCCATCCACCTCCAGAATGAGCGCGGAGGGGTTGTCGGTCAGCCGCGCCGCACGGCGCGCCAGTGAGTCGCAGGATTCATCGCTGTTTTCAGCGCGAAACGTCACGTAGTTGATCAGCGGAAAGAACAGCACCTTGCCCGCCGGAACGGTGCACGACCGCTCGGTGCGGCGAGTGCCATACGTACCCGCCAGAAACCAGACCTCACCGCTTTGGCGGCTCGCGCACAACGCACCGGTGGTGTCCGCCACGGGGCTGCGCGGCCGCTCGAACGAAAACGCCCACTGCCACCAGCGCACCGACCACTCGGTTTGACTGACGCCGGCCACTGTTTCGTTCGGCGGAACGACCACCGGGCCGACCGCCTGGGCCGATGTCATGAGCCAGAGAAGCGATAGGGCGAAGACAGCACGCATGAAACAGAACTGAAGATCAATGTTTAGGGAATGCCTGGAAGTGATACCCGCCACGGCGGAACCCGAGGATAAGCCCTCAACCCGCTGCGCGAACCACTCCGATCAACGGTGAACTCATGGCGACGAAGACGCCCACATTGACCACCACGGTGGTCCAAAAGGCCGAACGGAAGCTGGCCTTGCTCGACTTGTGACGCAGCACCTGCTGGGCCACGATCGCCCCGGGCCAACCACCCAGCAATCCCAAGCCGAGCAAGGTGGCCTCGGAAACCCGCCGGCGCCGCGCCACTGCGGCCGACTTGTCGATCGCATACAAGGCAAAGCACAGCATGCTCGCACCGGCATAGACCCCCAGGATCCACAGCGGCACGCGCCACCACAGCGTCACCACGAAGTAGACGGAGATGAAGGCCGGAACCGCAAAGTAGCTGGCCGTCCCCCAAGACGCTGCTGAGGAGGCCGATGAAGGGGCCACCTTCCTCAAGTGAGCCCTTTCGGCCCGTGCCAGTCGAACCTCGACGGCCCTCTTCTTGCCCTGCGGATTCAATTCGATCCCAAAGGTCACGGCCTCGCCCAGCTGCGGCCTGCCGGCCTGGGGAGGGTATGCCTTGATATGGAAGAAGACTTCCTGGCCACCCTGCGACGGGGCGATGAATCCAAACCCTCGCTCATCGTTCCAGGAGCTCACTACGCCTTCAAATCTCATGCTGAATACCGACGGTGGCGCGCGCGGCGGAAGGCAATCACTCTACCCCGGCGGCATGGCGCGCTTGGCCGAGATCGCCATGAACGCCGCGAACGCGACCACCACCCACAGGCCGGCCGACAGCGACGCATGCTCCGCGATCACGCCGATCAGCGGCGGCCCGGCCATCATGCCCAGATAGCCGACGCCCGACACTGCCGCGATGCCGTGGGCCGACGACACCCCGGGCACCCGCGTCGCCGCGCTGAAGAGCACTGGCGCGACATTGGACAAGCCCAGACCGACCAAGGCGAAACCAGCAAAAGCGGCAGCGGGCGTCGGCAGCATCAGGGCCAGCGTCATTCCGAGGGCGGCCAGGATGCCGCTGGCGGTGAGCAGAAGCGCGCCCCCCAGCCGCGAGCGGACCCAATCGCCGGTGAAGCGGCCAGCGGCCATGGCGCCGCTGAAGCTGGCATAGGCCATGGCAGCCAGGCCGGATGGACTCGCGCGCTCCTGGCGCATGAACAGCACGCTCCAGTCATACATCGCCCCTTCGGCGATGAGCCCCATCGCCGCCAGCACGCCCATCAGCAGCAACGGGCCTCGTGGAAGGCTCAGCGGCTGCTGCGTGTGCACATGGTCGTCTGGAACCGGCAGCATCGCTCGGCTCGCCACCACCGTGGAAACAACGCCGGCCACGGTGACCGCCAGCAAATGAGACTGCGGCGTCAAACCGAGGCCCGAGGCTGCGCCGCCCAGGCTCGCACCCGCCATGCCGCCCAGACTGAACATGCCGTGGAAGCCGCTCATCAGGTGCTTGCCGGTCCGCTGTTCGACCTCGGTGGCTTCGGTGTTGATCGACACATCCAGCAGGCTCCCGCTGATGCCGAAGGCCAGCATCACGACGAGCAAGGCGGCATAGGCTGGCCACGCCAACAAGGCGCCCACCGAGACGCAGCAGGCCACGCCCATGACACCTGCGACGCAGCGCGGCCCCCATCGCCCCACGATGCGCCCGGCCTGCGCCAACGCCAACAACGCGCCCGCGCCGCTGGCCAGCATCGCCAGCGCCAGGGCCTGCTCACCCAATCCGTACTGCGCCTTGACGGTGGGCACATGCACCCCCCAGGTCGCGAACATGGCGCCCAGCACAAAGAACTGCGCCCGAACAGCCCAGGTCGCCCGGCCGACCGCGCTCACGTCGGGGCGCCTGAGGCCATTGCCCCACCGAAAACCGTACCTGGCGACGACGCAGAGCCTGCCACACGGCGAGCGTTCCCGCTGCAGCCAGCGGCCCAGCATGCGCGGCGGCGCCTGCAAGCCCATGTGGCTTGAGGCACTGGAGCCGCAACGTTGACTTCGACAAACATCGCCCGCTGTCCGATTCCGTAGGGGTTGGTGAACTGTCGGGCTCCACCAGAGCACCCGACAGCGCTGTCATGATATGCCGCGCGTCGGCGCTGAGACCTCAGACCAGACGGCGTGCAGCAGAGCCCCGACCGAACAACGGCTGACGGAATCGGAGCGCAGGGGTCTGCGAAGGGGCCGTACTCGTTGTCAACACGAAGGACCTCTGGATTGGGGGGGGGCCGTGTGCCGCACTGTCACGCACGGCACACCCGGCGTGGGCACCATGCAGCACTTCTTCGGCTCGCTCATCAGCGAGCGCGGCAAGCTGGCGATGGTGCATGTGCCCTACAAAGGCGGCGCCCCATCGTCAACGATCTGATCGGCCATCAGCTCGATGGCGCGGTGCTCGTCTATTCGACGGCCCTGCCGTTCTTGAAGGAAGGCAGGATCAAGGCGCTGTCGGTCTCCGACTCGGCCCGTGTGCCTCAACTACCGGACGTGCGGCGAATCGGCGAAGAAGACGGCATGAATGGCGTGTCATTGCCGCTCTGGCAAGCCCTGTTCGCCAAGGCGGGCACGCCCGGCTCGGTGGTCCTGTCCGTCGAAAAGGCGATGCTCGATGCCCTGGCGCAGCCCGAAGTGAAGTCCAAGTTGATGGAGGCGGGCGTGACGGCAGCACCCATGAGCGGACGAGATCTTCCCGGCTTCATCAAGCCCCAGGCCGCGCTGTATCGCGAGATTGTCCAAAGCGCCCGGATCACGATGGACTGAGCCCGCCGCCGCACCCCAGTGCCAAGCACCGGCGCGCCCGCTCGGCCGATGAGACGAACCAACGTCTCATCGGCCGTTTCGCTGTGGCGGCCGCAGCGAATAGGCGTCTCGCAGTTAAACCGATGTGACGGTGTGTAAGGCCTACGGTGCGACCCCGTTGACTCGGGTGATGGGGGGGAATACAACCGGCACCGCATTCGTGAAGCCATGGGCTTCACGGAGCAAATAAGGGCGCGGAGGGGTGCCCATGGACACGACGACAACACGGCGGGCAGGTCATCCGGCTTGACTCACCTCTGGGCGTCAGCCATTTTTTTTGCCCCACCATGACAACGCTGTCTATCAAGATAGCGCAAATATCGAGGAGTGAACCCATGAAGTTTCAGACAACCGGCCCTCGCGGGTGGCCACGCCGCCAGCCGCAGGCGACGCGCCCGGCGTGGCGCACGCGCCTGGCGCTGGCAGCCCTCCCTGCCGCGCTGCTGGCCGCCTGCGGCGGCGGCTCGGGTCAGGAAGAACAGGCCACCGCCAGCTCGGAAGAGGTGCGCGCCCGCGCCCTGGCGGTCAGTACCCCCGAGGCCGCTCCGCGCTACAACTACGCCGAAGCGCTGCAGAAGGTGCTGTTCTTCTACGAAGCTCAGCAATCGGGCAAGAAGCCCGACTGGAACCGTGTCAGCTGGCGTGGCGACTCGCGCCTGACGGACGGCAGCGACGTGGGTCTGGACTTGACCGGTGGCTGGTACGACGCGGGTGACCACGTCAAGTTCGGCTTCCCGATGGCCTTCACCGCCACCGAGCTCGCCTGGGGCGCCCTCGAATTCGAAGCCGGCCACAAGAGCGCCGGGCAGTACGACGCGTTGCTGCGCAACCTGCGCTTCGTCAACGACTACTTCATCAAAGCCCACCCCTCGGCCAACGTGTTCTACGGCCAGGTGGGCAACGGCGGCACCGACCACAGCTGGTGGGGCCCGGTCGAGGTCTACCCGAAGGCCGCACCGTCGTACAAGATCGACAGCACCTGCGGCGGCTCTGACCTGGCCGGCGAAACCGCGGCGGCCATGGCCGCGGCGTCGATGGTTTTCAAGGCCACCGATGCCACCTACGCCGCCAAACTGCTGACGCACGCGCGCCAGCTCTACACGCTGGCCGACACCAAGCGCCAGAAGTATTCCGAATGCATCACCGATGCGGCCTCGTACTACAACTCGTGGTCAGGCTATGTCGACGAGCTGTCGTGGGGCGCGCTGTGGCTCTACCGCGCCACCGGTGAACAGGCCTACCTCGACAAGGCCGAGTCGTATGTCCACACCGGCGCCGGCGGCTTCGGCACCGAAGGGCAGACGAACTACCTGCCCTACAAGTGGACGCAGGACTGGGACAGCAAGCACTACGGCGTGTACCTGCTGCTCGCCCGCATCACCGGCAAGCAGAAGTACATCGACGCGATCGAGCGCAACCTCGCCTACTGGACCACCGGCACGCCCGAGGGCGAGCGCGTCACGATGACCCCGGGCGGCTTGGCCTGGCTCTCGCAATGGGGCTCGCTGCGCTATGCGATGAACGAGTCGTTCCTCGCCATGGTGTATGCGAAGGACGTGGCCGATTCGACCAAGAAGCAGCTCTACCGCGACTTCGCCACCAAGCAGCTGCACTACGCGCTGGGCGACAACCCGCGCAAGGGTAGCTACCTGATCGGCTTTGGCACCGCCTCGCCCCAGCACCCGCACCATCGCACCTCGCACGGCTCGTGGTCGGACAGCCAATCGGTGCCCACCAACCATCGCCACACCCTGTACGGCGCACTCGTTGGCGGCCCCGGCTCCACCGATGCGTACACCGACAGCATCAGCGACTTCGTTTCGAACGAGGTGGCCACCGACTACAACGCGGCCATCACCGGCGTGCTGGCCGCGGCCCAGCAGCTGTACCCGGGCAGCTCGCCGCTGCCTGATTTCCCGCAGGCTGAGGTGCCCACCGAAGACGAGATGTTCGTCGAAGCTGGCATCAACAGCTCGGGTGCGACCTACACCGAGGTCAAGGCCCTGGTGAACAACCGCTCGGGATGGCCGGCACGCAATGCCGACAAGCTCAGCTTCCGCTACTACGTAGACTTGAGCGAAGTGATCGCCGCGGGCCACAGCGCATCGGAGATCAAGGTCTCGTCGGCCTACTCGGACGGCGGCACGGTCAAGCAGCTGCAGCGTTGCGGCAACACCAACCTGTACTACGCGACCGGCGACTTCAGCGGCACCAACATCTATCCGGGTGGGCAGTCGGCCTACAAGAAAGAGCTGCAGATGCGCATTTCTGCGCCGGATGGCAGCAACTACTGGAACCCGGCCAACGACCCCTCCTACGTCGGCCTGCCGCAAAGTGGCACGGCAAAGGTGACGACGATCGCGCTGTTCGACAACGGACGTCGCGTTTTCGGCACCGAGCCCAAGGCCTGCGGTGGTGATCCCCCGCCGCTGCCGGATGTGCCGAAGGGCCTGACGGCCGCGGGCGGTGTCGGCACCATCACGCTGGCATGGCTGGACGCCGCCAATGCGACAAGCTACACCGTCAAGCGCTCGGCCACCGGCAACCCCGGCACCTTCGCGCTGGTGGGCTCGCCGACCGACAACGCCTACGTCGACACCGGCCTGCCCGGCAACAAGACCTTCTACTACGTCGTCAGCGCGCACAACGACACCGGCGACAGCGCCGACAGCGAGGTGGCCTCGGCCACCACGGCCAACACGCCGCCGGCTGCGCCGGAGGCCACGGCCACCGCTGGCAATGAAAAGGTCACGCTGACGTGGAACGAGGTCGACGGCGCCAAGACCTACGAGGTCACCCGCGCCACCAAGGCGGCCGGGCCGTTCGAGAAGGTCAAGAAGGGCCTGACCACCACCACCTACGTCGACAAGGGCCTCACCAACGGCACCACCTACTACTACAAGGTCATTGCGCGCAACAGCGCCGGTGCCACGCCGTCTGAGGTCGTGTCGGCCAAGCCCAGCAAGGGGGGTACGCCGCCCAGCGCGCCGGTGGTGACGCCGACCGCTGGCGACAAGAAGGTCACGCTGGCCTGGCCCGCCGCCAATGGCGCCACGGGCTATGTGGTCAAGCGCAGCCTCACCAGCAACGGCACGTTCGCCGAGATCGCCACGCTCGATGGCGCCACCCTCACCTACGTCGACAGCGGGCTGACCAATGGCACGCCGTACTACTACATGGTGGTGGCCACCAACAAGGCCGGCAAGACGCCTTCGGAAGTGGTGACCGCCACGCCCAAGGCCGGTGGCGGCGAGGCTTGCACGCTGACGGTGGATTCGAGCAACGATTGGGGTTCTGGCCAGGTGCTCACGGTGACCCTGCAAAACAGCGGCACCTCCACGCTGACCAACTGGACGGCGACCTTCACCGAGTCCAACACCTTCACCATCACCAACAGCTGGGACGGCACCTTCACGCTCACTGGCAACAAGGTGAACCTGGTACCGGTCTCCTACAACAAGGACATCCCGCCCAACACCAGCAAGTCGGCTGGCATGCAGATCAGCTACTCCGGCGCCAAGCCGGTGCCCTCGGCCGCCTCGGTGCCGGGCCACGACTGCACGGTCGTCATCAAGTAAACCAACACCCAAGGAGTACCCATGAAGAAGTTCCCCTCCCTCCACGCGCTGGCCGCCGCGGCCTGCGCGGCCACGATGCTCTTCGCACCAGCGGTGCACGCGCAGTGGGCTGAAGACGCAGCCGACGACAGCATCGAAGCCGTGGTGCAGCCGCAAGACGACCTGCACATCCCCTCCACCGGTGAATTCAAGGCCCCGTTCCACGTCAAGGGCAAGAAGATCCTCGACGCCAAGGGCAAGGTGGTGTCGATGCACGGCATCAACTGGTTTGGCTTCGAGACGCCCGACAGCATCGTCCACGGCCTGTGGGCGCGCAGCTACCAGGACATGGTCAAGCAGATGAAGGACCTCGGCTTCAACGCCGTGCGCCTGCCCTTCTGCCCGAAGACGCTCACCGCCACCAGCATCAGCGGCGGCGTGCGCTATGACCTGAACCCCGATCTGCAGGGCAAGACCCCGCTGCAGGCGATGGACCGCATCATTGCGGAGTTCGCCAACAACGGCTTCTACATCCTGCTGGATCACCATCGGCCCGACTGCAACGCCATCTCGCAGATGCCGCAGATCCCCGGCTACACGCAGGACGACTGGACGCGTGACCTGGTCTTCGTGACCAACCGCTACAAGGACGTGAAGAACGTCATTGGCATCGACCTGAAGAACGAGCCGCACTCCGACTTTGGCACCGGCGCCTTCTGGGGCACCGGCAAGGTCGAGAACGACTGGAAGATGGCCGCCGAGAAGGCGGGCGCTGCGGTGCACGGTGCCAACCCGAAGGTGCTGGTGTTCGTGGAGGGCGTCTCGGACAACAACGGTTCGTGCCAGACGCCGGACGGCCACTGGTGGGGCGGCAACATCGAGCCGGTGGAGTGCTTCCCGATCGACGAGGCCAAGATCCCGCGCAACAAGCTGGTGCTGTCACCGCACATCTACGGCCCCGATGTGGCCGACCAGGCCTACTTCGCCGACAGCGCGGGCTTCCCCAACAACATGCCGCGCATCTGGGAGAACCAGTTCGGCCGCTTCATGTCGACCTACCCGATCGCTCTGGGCGAGTTCGGCGGCAAGTTCATGGGCAAGGACCAGGTCTGGCAGACGACCTTCGTCGACTGGCTCAAGTGCAAAGGCACGAAGAACTTCTTCTACTGGGCCTGGAACCCCAACAGCGGTGACACCGGCGGCATCCTGAAGGATGACTGGATCAGCGTGAACACCGAGAAGTACCAGAACCTCAAGCGCCTGTGGGACGGCTCGCCCGTCGACAAGGACATCTGCAAGCTCTGATGCCTCAAAACCGGCCCGGACGCCTCCACCGGGCCGGTTTTTCTTGCAGCTGACCACTTTTCTCCCTCCCCCTCCCTCTCCAGAAGGACCTCCATGAAACACTCCCTCCAACGGGCTGTGCTGATCGGTGCCGCGGCGTTCGTCGTCGCACCGCAGCTGATGGCCCATGGCCTGATCCAGGACCCGCCCTCTCGCAACTGGTTCTGCGGCGCCATCACCAAGCCCGATGAGATCGCCAACGGCACGGCCAAGTACCCTGAGTGCAAGACCGCGTTCGACACGAACATGACCGGCAGCTACAACTTCATGAGCGTGCTGACCCACACCAAGGGCCGCGCTGAAGTCACCCCGCTGCCCGAGAACGTCTGCGGCTTCAACGCCGAGACCTTCAACAAGGGCGCCACCCCGTGGGACACCCCGATGCAGTGGCCCACCAACAAGGTCACCGCCGGCCGCAAGGAATTCACCTGGAACATCGCCTGGGGCCCGCACTTCTCGGACACCCAGGAGTTCCGCTACTACATCACCAAGCCGGGCTTCCAGTGGTCGCCCACCAAGGCGTTGACCTGGGCGGATTTCGAAGACCAGCCCTTCTGCACGCTGACCTACGACGACACCAAGCCCAACGGCAACCCCGATGTCGTGCCTGACAAGGGCACCGTGCTGTTCCACACCTTCTGCCAGTTGCCTGCCCGCACGGGCCGCCATGTGGTGTACGGCGAGTGGGGCCGCAACTACTTCACCTACGAGCGCTTCCACAGCTGCGTGGACGTCGAGTACGAAGGCAGCTCCGGCAAGCCGCCGACCGCCGTCATCGGCTTCAAGCCCGACGTCACCGAGGTCACCGGCGCCACCACCGTGGTGCTGGACGGCAGCGGCTCCAAGGGCAAGGGCCTCACCTACGCCTGGAGCCTGAACCCGAACGACCTCAAGTCGGCCAAGATCGTCAACGCCGACCAGGCCAAGGCCAAGCTGGTGCTGACCGAGCCGCAGGTGAACGAGAACCTGCAGATCTCGCTGCTGGTGAAGAACGCCGCCGGCCTGACCGACACGGAATCGCGCACCCTGCTGCACAAACCGACGGGCGGCTCAAAGTGGACCGACCTCGGCCCGCTGACCACCACCCCGGTCACGCTGCACGCCAATGACTCGGTCAACGTGCGTACCGTGCTCACCACGGGCACCGACAACTACGTGCCCAACCCGGCCCTGGTGCTCACCGAGGCCAACTCCAGCGCCACGCAATGGCCGCTGGCACTGGGCAAGGCGGTGAATGCGACCGACAGCGGCCTGCAGATCGGTGTGGTCAATGCCAAGGGTGCGATCAAGCCGATCGCCGACGCCACGGCCAACCGGATGTACGCCGAGAAGGGCTCGAAGATCGCCAGCGCATTCCTGCAGGTGACCATCTCCAACAAGATCGTGGCCACCTACACCGTGACCAGCGACTGGGGTCAGGGCTACTGCGCGAGCATCAAGGTGAGCAACAACGACTCGGTGCCGGTGCAATGGAAGGCCACGCTGAAGATCAACGGCACGGTCAGCAATGCGTGGAACCTGGTCTGGTCGCAGGCCGGTGACACGATGACGATCGAAGGCGTTGCGCCGAACAACATCCTGCAACCGGGCGCCAACTACACCGACGGCGGTTTCTGCGCCAACAAGTAAGCCTGGCTGGGCGGCCCCTCGCCGCCCACGATCTTTCGCTCCTTTGGCCGCGCCGCGGGGTTCCCCCCGGCGCGGCTTTTTTGTGGCGGGTCGCGGCCCCCGCCAAGAGCCAGTAGCGCATGGCATCCCTCCGGCCACCGACCTTGCCAGCGCGTCGCGCCCTGGGCCTGCAAGGGAAGATGCCGTCCCGGCCCCGTTCACACTACCGCAAAGAGGCCAGCTTGTGCAGTGCCGTCCTCAGAGCAGCCTCCGCGTCAGGTACGCCTCCCACCGATCGCCACCCCACGATGCCGTCGGGTCGCACGAGGCACGCGCCCGCGGACGTCATGCCGAATCGTTGATGTACTTCGTCAAGGTTCGCCTGCGCATCCCTGCCCACATGCACCGCGAGGATGGGCACATTGGACGAAGCACTCACGCGAGCGGTGGCCTCGATCCACACGGAAGCCTCCGCGAAGAGGGTGAACTGCTTGCCCACCAGATCCAGTGTGGACATGCTGCCCGCTGAGGTCGTCATCTCCAGATAGGGGGCGCGGACGCCCGGCTGTCCGGCCCAGTCAAACGGATGCGCTGCGGGAGGCAAATCGTCGGAAGCACCGATGACTGCTGCCGAGCGGTGCAGTTGACCAAGCTCCATGGCCACATCGCCCATCAACGGTTGAGGTTCCATCGGGCCCTTCAGCCATTTCGCGTAGTCGGGTCGCGCGAAAGTCTGCTGATGGCGCAGCCATCCGATCGGGCGCCGTTCCGCGTCGTAGGTCTCCAGCAGCGCCGGTGACGACGTCCCATCGATGACCATGGCCAACTTCCACGACAGGTTCCAGACATCGTCGATGCCGGTGTTGGCGCCGAAGCCGCCGCGGGTCGGTGGCAACTGATGGGCGGCGTCGCCCGCGAGAAACACCCGGCCCATGCTGTACTTCGTGGCGACGCGGCCGGCCATCTCCCAACGTCCGGTCGTGATGATGTCGAAGGCGAAGTCTTTGCCCAGGCACGATCGAATGAACGGGGCGAGCTGGAGCTCATCCAGCTCCTGCCCGTCGGTGCGCATGAGCACCCACCGCCCGTCTCCATAACTGGTCAGGAACGCACGAACCTCGCCTTGTTCGATTTCGAACTGCTGAAAGCCGCACTCCAGGAATGGGTCAGCCTCCGGGCAGCGGAACAGAACGCTGTGCACCGTTCGCAGGTGGCCCACACCCTCGCGTGCAATGCCCAGCGCTTCGCGGATGCCGCTGGATGCGCCGTCGGCGGCCACCAGGTAGTCGGCGCGAATCGCACGCTCCTCGCCGGTCTGGCGACTGCGGACGACCGCGGTGACGCCGTCTTCATCTTGCTCGAACGATGTCAACTCCGTGCCTTGGAGCAACTGCGATCCCAGGGCGGCGGCGCGGGCGCGAAGTATGGGCTCGAGTTTGTCCTGGGGTATGGCGGCGCCGGTGTGGGGAGTGACCAGATCCCCGCGGGCCGGAGCGCCGCCGTCTGGTGTCCACAACGTTTCGCGACCCCAGTGGCCGGCAAGGCTTTCGACGACCGCTCGGCGCAACCGCGTGCCGGGAGCCACCTGCGGAACCTGCCCACCCAAACCGACGGCAGTGAAGTACTCCATCGTGCGTTCCGTGAAGCCCATGGCGCGCGGATGCAAGGCGCTGCCTTCGTGTTTCTCGATGACGATGTGGGGGACGCCCCGCCAAGCGAGGAAAAGGGAAGCGGACAAGCCGACTAGGGCGTGTTCACACTATGCAGCCCCGATGCGTTGCCATCAGAACCGGTCGAGCGCAAGGCGCAAAACGAAGCCGGGGTGCGGCCCCGGCGAGGCTTTGCAACGCCGCGGGCGGCTGGTTCTGGTGGCAACCCTTCGGGAACGGGCCGTCCAGGGCGCATGGCGGCGTTGCCCACCTTGCCCAGGCACCAGCCTGGGCGGCGTCGGGCGCCTTGCCCTGCATCCCTGGACAACCCGTTCGCACGGGGCTGCATAGTGTGAACACGCCCTAGCCTGCCACCCACGATGAGCACCGGAATGTGTTGCATATGAACCTCGACATGAAACAAGAACGCGCCTTCAAGGCGCATGTCAACGCACGAGGTATCTGCCGATCGCGGCCAGTCCCTGAGGAAGGACTGCGACGCCAGCCACTTGCCAGCGCCCACCATCGAACAGAAAACGACGCACGTTCGCCTTCTGTCGTGGTCCGCGACCCTTTCGGGTTGGATTGAGGCTCAATGCTTTTCAGGCACTGAGCTGACCGGGGCTCACCGAAACCGGTCCACCATTTTCGACCGCGCGATTCTAGCGATCTCGCGATTGACGAGTACGCGAAACGCGCGGCTATGCAGGTGACCCGCATTGGCGCCGAAACCATCCCAAGTGGCGCATCCTCAAGTCGGGGGATGCGCGCACAGGCCACCCGGTAGACAACTCGTCATCCCGCATGGAGGCACGCCGGTTGCCCCGACACAGCGGGCCTCGCGCCCTGCCTGGATGGGAGCCTGGACACCGGAACGCCCCGGCCGCTCAGTCACCCTGATGGCAACAGGGCTGCCGGTCCAGGCGCAATCTGCACAGTCCTGGGGCGGCAGTCACCTTCAGAGGGGAGTGACAGATGGCGCTTACCGCGGAAATCCGTTGGTTCTGGCCGCATGCGACGCCGTCGGCGTTCGCGGTGTGGTTCCGCAGCTCTGTCCATCACGGTTGCATGGTGGGCGGTGGGCGTTCGTGCACCGGCACCCACCTGCCCTGGGATGGGCACCCGCGTTGGGACATCCGACGCCAGGGGGGCTCGATCAGCGTGCGGGCACACCAGACCACGCTGGAAGACGGCTGCCGCCTGCCACCTTTCGGCGGCGACATCACGATCTGGTTCGACCTGATCTCCAAGCACGAGCCACCACCCGGCGCGGTGCCAGTCGACGTGGTCGGCCGCAGATGGCTGAGGCAGTTCGACACCAGCGGCGTCGCATGCACCGAAATCCGCCTGGGCGGCGTCTCGTCGGCGCCGCCCCAGCCAGGCCCGCACGACAGCCCCTCGTGCCTGGCCGACCTGGCCGAGTTCGAGCTCGGGGATTTCGGCGGGCGCTGGGCCACCTTCGGCTTGACGGCCTTCGGGCCGGCGGACACGCTGGCCGCCAGCATCAACGCCACCGCCGGCCTGCTGCGCGAACGCCATCCACCCGATCTGGAAGACGCTTTCGTCACGACCATGCCGCAGTGGATCCTGAGCCTCAGCCCCTTCTGGCGACACAGCGCCGCACTGCGGCACGCACGCTCCACTCACCCTGCCGAGCACGACTGGCCTCCGCCCGCCCCGCATCCCGCTGGCTTCTGATCGGCCAGGCCGGGCCGCGAAGGCGGCCCGTCAGACCATCGGATCGGCCGTCGAGATCACAATGCTGCCGTCAGCCGCCCACTCCACCTTGGTGATGCCGGGCTCCAGGTCTTCCAGCCGGCGGCGCTCCAACTCGGCCCGGTCCACCTGCCCGTGGCTCACCGCCCACTGTGTGGCCTGGTCGCGTTGGCGCCGCTGCGACAGCGAATGCCGCACGGCCTCGTCCACGTGACGGATCAACACCTCGGTGTCCCAGGGCTTGGTGAGGTAGCGCATGATGCCCACGCCGTTCACGGCCGTCTGCATCGTGCCGAAGTCGGATTCGCCAGACAGGATGAGCCGCACGCACTCGGGCTGGATATCCGCCGCGGCGGCCAGCAGCGTGAGGCCATCCATGCCGGGCATGCGCAGGTCGCTGACCAGCACGTCGAAACGGTGTTCATGCATGCGCTGCAAGGCTTCGACGCCGGAGGTGAAGCTCTCCACCTCGACCGGAAAGCCGATCCGCGCACTGCCACGGATCGCCCGGCGCAACGCGGCCAGCACCGACGCATCGTCGTCGACCAGCAGCACCCTCGCCAGTTCGATGTGATCGTGTCGTTCGTTCATGACGCCCCCATGGATCGGGTCCAGTAAGCCACAGCCTCTTCGGTGCGGGCCAGGATGCCGAGCCAGCCGTCTTCCGTCAGCCCCAACGCGCCCCACTCCTGCACGGACAGCGCCGGCGCGGCCTCGTCCAGCGAACCGGTCAAATCGAGCGCGTGCGCGATCACATCCGCCAGGCGAACGATCGCGCCCAGCGACGCGACACCGTCGATCGTCTGCCCCGGTTGATGGTGTGACGAGATCGCCGTCGCGATGCTCTCCGGGAAGCCCCAGCGCTGCGCCACCTGGGCGCCGATCGTGTCGTGCGCCACGCCCAGCTCTTCGAGCTCGACCTGACGCAGCTCGACATCGCCCTGCCGTGCCAGCGAAGTCACCTTCGCGAACGCGTCAGGCACCAGGACGGCCATGATCATCTGGCCGATGTCATGCAGCAGGCCGGCGATGAACGCTTCGTCGGCATCCTGCCGGCCGAAGGGTGCCAGCTCGCGCGCGAGCGTGGCCGTGGCGAGCGCATGGCACCAGTAGCGTTCGAAATCAAAACCCGCGGGCTTCGCCTTGAGCAGTGTGCTCTGCAGAGACACCGCAGCCACCACGCCCGCCACCGTGCGCAGCCCCAGCAACCTCACCGCGTCGCCGATGCTGCCCACCCGCCCCGGCGCCCCGTAGAACGGCGAGTTCGCCAGCTTCAACACCCGCAGCGACAGGCTCACATCGTGTTCGATGGCGGCGGTGCAGGAGTCGGTCGACACCTCGTCGCTCTGCAAGGCCTTGAGCACCTCGGCCAGGGCCCGCGGCAGCATCGGCAGCTCACCGATGCGAGAAGCGATCGCGGCCGGGTCGATCGCCACGCGGCCGGGCGGTGCCGGCGCGTCGGCACCGCCGCCCCAATGCCGCTGCATCAGCTTGAACAGCGGGTGCTCATGGCGCGCCGGGCCCAGACGCCGCATCACGCGACTGGCCCGCCATCGAACGCCGGCGAGTTCCGAGTCTCGGCCTTCCGGCCGGGCCGGGGCATCCTGCATCGCCACTGTGTCCGTCATGTCCATGATCGATCCCTCCTTCATGCGCTGTCTGCCACGCCCACCACCCTCAGCATGAGCAGACTGCCTGATTCGGCCGTGCCCAATGCGAGGCGACCGACCCAGGCCTCGAAATCACTGCCACCCAACCGGACACGGCAGCCCTGCTGGGCATCCGGTGGCGTCTGGGTCAGCACGCCGCGCAGCGCGGGGTCGGGTGAGTCGCCGATGCCGGCACACCAGGCCGGAAACACCTTGCGGGCGCGCTGGTTCGCATACACCAGCAGGCCGTCGGGGTCGAACCCGAAGATGGCGATGGGCACCAGGTCCACCATGTCACGCGCATTGCCGGCAGCCGTCTGCATGGTGCGCAGCAGGTCGTGCTCACGCCGCACCGAGTGCTCGAGGCGCCGATTGGCGGCCGCCAGCTCGCTGTTGGCGCTGGAGACCTCGTGCGCCAGCCGCCGGTTTTCCTCGGCCAGCTCACGCTGCCGGAAGGCCTGCGCGATGTGCTCGCGCAGCAGGGCGTCGTCCCATGGCTTGGTGAGGAACTTGTACACCGCCCCTTCGTTGACGGCGTCGATGATCGACTGCAGATCGGTGTAGCCCGAGAGCGTCATCCGGATCGTGTCCGGGTATTCGAGCTTGGCCTGCCGCAGGAACTCGACCCCCGTCATGCCCGGCATGCGCTGGTCCGAGATGATCACGTCCACATGGTGGGCGCGCAGCAGCGTCAGGCCCTCCTGGCCCGATGAAGCGGTCAACACACGATAGCCATCGCGGCGAACCAGTCGCCGCAGCGCCGAGAGGATGTTCTCTTCATCGTCCACCAGCAGCAAGGTGCGCTGGTGCGAATGGCGATGGGTCATCTCTTCAGGCAGGCGTCGGCGGCTGGCCAGCAGCTCGGCAAAGTCGTCGCTGCTCATCGCCTTGCCAAAGACCCAGCCCTGGATGCGGTCGCACCCGTGCTTGACCAACTGCTTCAACTGCTCTTCCGTCTCCACGCCCTCGGCCAGCACCTGCATGTGCAGCTCCTTGGCCAGGCGGATGACCGAACGCGTCACCGAGGCACTGCTGGCCGCCGCACCCACGTCGGCGACGAACGAGCGGTCGATCTTCACCAGATCGATCGGCAGGTCCCGCAGGCGCGACAGGCTGGAGTAGCCGGTGCCGAAATCGTCGAGAGAAATCTCCACGCCGTCGGATTGCAGTTGCCTCAGTGCATCGGCCACCCGATGGGCATCCTGCATCAGGGCGCCTTCGGTGATCTCGATGCCCAAGGCCTGTGCCGGCAGCCCATGTGCCGCCAAGGCCTGTCGCACCTCGGCCACCATGTCGGCGCCAGAAAACTGGTGCGGCGCCACGTTCACCGACACCCGCAGCGCCGGCAATCTTGCCGCCCGCCAGGCCGCGGCCTGGGCACAGGCGGTGCGCAGCGCCCACAGCCCCAGGGGCCCGATCAGGCCGCAGGCCTCGGCCACCGGCACGAACTCGGAAGGGGGCACCTCACCCAGCTCGGCCGAATGCCAGCGCATCAGCGCCTCGGCCCCCACCACCTCGCCCGTGGCCAGGCACACCTGCGGCTGGTAGGCCAGCGATAGCTCGCCACGCTCCAGCGCCTCGGTGAGGCCACCGGCGATCTGGGTGATGCGCCGACCCGGGTGAGGCATCAGATCATGGGGCTTCATGACAGGCCGTCCACCGTGGCGGGCTCGGCATCCCAGGCGGGCGGCTGCTGGCCCGCTGTCTCCGCACCGGGGCCCTGCACCGGCACCCACACACGAAAGGCAGAGCCTTCACCCGGACGCGACCGCACCTGGATCGAGCCCCCGTGCTTCTGCACGATCGAGAACGACAAGGACAAGCCCAGCCCGGTGCCCTTGCCCACCTCCTTCGTGGTGAAGAAGGGCTCGAAGATCCGGCGGCGCACGTCTTCGCTCATGCCGCAGCCGGTGTCGCTGACCTGCACCCAGGCCCACGGCCCTTGCGTGCCGGATTCGAGGGTGATCGTTCCCCGCTCGGCGATGGCGTGCGCCGCGTTCACGATCAGGTTCATGAAGACCTGGTTCAGCTGCGCGGCCAGGCACAACACCCGCGGGATGTCGCCCAGGCGCTTGACCACCTCGGCCTTGTACTTGACCTCGTGGCGCACCACGTTCAGCGTCGATTCAATGCCGGCGTTGAGATCGGCCTCCTGCCAATCGGCCTGGTCCACCCGCGAGAAGTCTTTCAAATCCTGCACGATCTTCTTGACGCGCCCCAAGCCTTCGGCGGATTCGTTCATCAACTGCGGCAGGTCTTCGCGCAGGTAGTCCAGCTCGGTCTGGTCGCGTTGGGCTGCCAGCGCGGCCAGGGTGGCGGTGTCGCCCGGGCGGGCCGCCACTGCCTCATAGGCATCGCAGAGCTTGAGCAAGTCGTCCAGGTACTGGCGCAGCGTGTTCAGGTTCGAGCTGACGAAGCCGACCGGGTTGTTGATCTCGTGCGCCACGCCGGCCGCCAACTGGCCAATCGAGGCCATCTTGTCCTGTTGCAGCAGCTGGCTCTGCGCCTCCGCGAGCTTGTGGTTGGTGGCCTGCAGTTCCTCGAAGCGGGCCTGCAACTGCTGTTGCGCGGTCTGGATTTCGGTGCGGTCCTGCATCATCCACCAGGTGCCACGCTGAACGTCTTCGCGGTCGGCCACGTGGGCATCGATCTGCACCCAGATCGGGTGGCCATCCGAGTGGCGCATCCACATCTCGTGGTGCAGCGGCTCACCGCGTGACAGCACCGCGCGCGCCAGATCGTCCAGCACCGCATAGTCAGCGTCGCTCAGGTAGCAGCGTGCGCCGGGCATGTCCTTCATCTGCTCCTGGGTGTAGCCGAAGATCTGGCCCATCGCCGGGTTCACACGCCGGATGAGCCCGCCGGAGGAATACGCCACGCCCATGGGCGCGTTCTTGACGAAGCGCTCCAGCTCGCGGGCCGTGGCCGCCAGCTCGGCCGAGCGCCTTTGCACCAGTTGCTCCAGCTCTTCACGGTGGCGCATCAGCTCTTCCTGAGCCTTGCGCCGCGCGGTGACATCCTGCACCGTCTCGATCGCACCGATGATGTGGCCAGAAGCATCACGCAGCGGCGCCGCCGTGGCATACAGCCAGGTACCTCCCTCGCCGAAGCTGGGAAAGAAGGCCTCGGCCTCGAAGCCCCCGGCGATCGTGGCGGACGTTCGCACGCCGCCACCGTAGAGCTGATTCACCTCGTCGGCTGGAACGGCATCGAGGATCAGATCCGCCAGCATGGGCCGCTTGGTTTGGTAGAAGGCCTTCCAGCCATCGCAGGTGCCGATCACCTCCGAGCGAGACACGCCCGTGAGCTGCTCGCAGGCGGTGTTCCAGTGGGTCACCTGGTGCTGACTGTCGATCACCAACGACGGGATGGCCGCGCCGTCCACGATCTGGCGCAGCATCTCGGTGAGCGAGAACAGGCTGTTCTGGACGAACTGGATGTCGGTCTGATCGACACAGGTCGCCATCACGCACCAGCCCCGATGGGTGAGCAAGGGGCGCAAATGGATCTCGACCGGCCGGTCGGTGCCATCCCGAGCCAGCAAGCGCGCCGAGATGGCCGACGATGCGGCGCGGCTGTCCAGGCAGGTTCGTTGGGCGTGGGCCAACGTGTCTCGATCTTCGGGCACCACCAGGCTGTCAAAGGCGCCACCGACGATCTCGTCGTGCTCGCGCCGCAACAAGCGGCACAAGGCCTCGTTGGCACAGACCACGCCGGCATCGGCGATCAAGGCAGCGGGCAGGGCGAAGGCGCCAACCAGTTCGCGTTCCGCGAGCAGTTCGATGGGTGGTGAAGACAGGTCACTCATTGCAAACCCCGAAGCTGCTTGGGTGAGATCGCTCAGTCGCTTCGAACGTACAAGCCCAGGCGAATCTGCTCTCGATCAGCAAACTCGCACACCTGCCGCACGATCCGGTCATCGAACACGTAGCCCGCCGCCAGCAGGATGGCGCCCTTGGGCGACACGAGGTCGCGCGCCAGCACCATGCCGGCTCGCAGCTCGCGCACATCGATCAGGTGGCCGGCGTTGGCCGCCGCCTCCTGCTCTTCCACCACCGCGATCAAGGCCTCGACCACCTTGGCGTCGTAGTGGGTGCCGGCGCTCGCGCGCAGCAACTGGGCCGCGCGGTCGTGCACGTACTTGGCCTGGGACAAGGTGCCGTTGAGAAGGCCGTCGTAGTCGCTGGCCACACTGACGATGCGCGCGCCCATGCAGATGTCAGAGCCCGACAGGCCATCCGGAAACCCGCGCCCGTCCAGCCGCTCATGGTGCTGCCGCACGATCTGCGCTGCCGCCTGCAACTGCGGCAGCGGCATGAGCGCCGTCTCACCGTCCACCGGGTGGCGGTTGTAGCGAGCACGCTCTTCCGCACTGAAGGCGGAGACCGGGCGACCCATCATCCGATCCGGGAATCCGATCTTGCCCACGTCGTGGAGCAGCCCACCGAGGTAGACATCGCGCGCGTCACGCTCTGTCAGGCCCAGCTTCACCGCCGTCTCACGCGACAGCGCGGCGACGCGTCGCGCATGCCCGGCGCTGCCCTCGCGGGTTTCGAGCAGAGCTGAAAAGACGTTCACCGCCGTCATGAACGTGCGGTCGAGGTCCTCGTAGGCCATGCCCAGCATGCTGTTGACCTGCTCGAGCTCGGCCGTTCTCGCCGCCACGCGCGATTCGAGCTGCCGGTTCAACTCCGTCAATTGCCGGTTCTGCAGACGGGTCAGCTCGCTCAGCTCGGCGTTCCGGCGCTCCAGCTCGCGGCGCGCCAGCGTCTCGCGCACCACCAGCATCAGATCCTGGTCATCCCACGGCTTGGTGATGTAGCGGTGGATCTCGCCTCGGTTGATGGCCGCGATCGTCGACCCGATGTCGGCGTAGCCGGTGAGGAGGATGCGAACCACGTCGGGACGACGGTCGCGCGCCAACTCGAGGAAGCGTGCGCCATCCATCTCGGGCATGCGCATGTCGGAGATCACCAGATCGACGGGGTTGGCCTCCAGCAGCGTCAGGCCTTCTGCCCCCGAGCCCGCCAGCAACACCTTGCAGCCCATCGGCCGGAAAACCCGCCGCAACGCGTGGAGCACCGAAGATTCGTCGTCGACCAGCAGAATCGTGAAAGGGGCCGCTTCGGTGGGGTTGCGGACCGCTTCGACAGGTGGGGCCTCGGCGATGTCGTGGCTCATGACGCTCAGAACGTCGTGGTGTTGCCTTGTTTACGGCGCGGCGATGTCCCGTTTCAGTGGGACGGTGCCACACCCCCCACGTTGAGATCAGATCTGAGGACTCTTGCACGAACATGGGGTTACCAAGCCTCAACGCACGGCCAGGCGCCGTCGATGGCCCTCAGCCGAGTTGAACTCTTTACTGGCTCATCAGTAGTTCGTCGGAGGCCCGCCGTCACCACACCTTGGTAAATTGACAGCGTGTCGCAGAGTCCGCCCGTTCGGCCTCCGCTCGGTCCGGGCCCGGTCCGAATGTTGCGTGCTGTGCTGCACCACTGCGTCTCGGCGTCCGATGACAGCCTGCCCTGCCGAGACCCTGCCGAGCCGCCGCCGGCCCAAGCTGCCGTGAGTGTCGCCTCGCCGACCTCACCGGGCCTGGCTGCGACGAATGGCGATGCACCACGGTGGTGAAGCGCATGTTCAGCGTGACGGCATCTTTCAACCGCCCTTCTCTTCCAGCCGGCAGCACGCTGACCAGCTCTCAAGCCGGCCGCATCAAGACCGTGGTGGTCTCGATAGCGCTCATCAGCTGGGCCACGCCGCTGGCCGCCCTGATGCTGGTGGCCCCCGCGTGGCGCGTCGGCGCCGCCATCGCGCTCGGCATCTGTGCAGCCTGCCTGCTGGCGACAGTGGCCTTGTCGTGGATGCTCTACTGCCCCTGGTGCGGCGAGCGCCTGTTCTTCGTCTCCAGCATCTGGAACTCTCCCAGCGGCAGCCAGATTGCGCGGCAATTTGTGCCTCACGACATCCTGATGCACCACCGCTTCACCTGCCCGCACTGCCATGCGCGGTTCTCGTTGAGGCGGGAGTGACCATGCCTGACAGAGACGACCGACCCACGTCTTTGGCATTCGACATCGCCTACCTCGAGGAGTTGGGCAACGGCAGACTTCGTGTCGAAGAGGAGCGACTGAGGGCCGAATTCGAGCGCCGCGGCGTTCCCGTCCAGCTGTACACGGCGAAGCGCATTCAGCGCCGAAGTCTGCCGCTGTCGCATCGGTCCTTCGTGGCCGGGGACATGGACGCCATGCACGGCGCCATGAGCCAATTGCGCATCGAGCATCCCGCACCCAACGACTACCCACCCTGCCTGGCACCGTATCTGCGCCGGCAGATGACCCAAGTCACGCTTGGCGATGTGGAGCATCAGATCTGCAGCGCAGGCGGCGGGGCAGTGTTCGTCAAACCGGCGACCGGACGCAAACGATTCACCGGGCAGGTGCTTTGGTCGCCCTCGGACTTCATGTACCTGCGCGGCACCAGTCGGCGGCAAACGGTCTGGTGTGCCGAAGTCGTCTCCTGGCGGTCAGAGTTCCGCGTCTATGTGGTGAGAGACGCCGTCGTGTGGACGGACCACTACGCCGGCGAACGAGAAGCCACGTTGGACATGGCTGTCGTCCACCAAGCCGTCGAGGCTTACGCACAATCTGGCACGGCGCCGGCGGGGTACGCGATGGACATGGGCGTGCTGGAATCAGGCGAGACCGCCTTGGTGGAGATCAACGACGGATTTGCGCTGGGTGCCTACGACATCGATGCCGCACCCTACACCGACCTGTTGATCGCACGCTGGCAGCAGTTGCTGCGGACAGCCCCGCCGCCGCCAGGTTAGGGCCGGCGCCGCGCAGATCAAAGATGCCAGCGCGCCGCCACCGGCAGATGCTCAACCGCGCCGGCTCATGCTCGTCCGCGCGCAGGTACAACAGCGCCACGCCCGGCGCTGAACCAGGCTTGCCCTGCTCCACGACGCGCACAAGCAGGCGGTGCCGGGAGATACCCGGGAGGCGTTGACTCGCGAAGGTGATTGGAGCCCGCTGGGAACGCGGAACGTTGGGCGGCTCGGCCTTCAGGGTCACGGTGTCTACGCTGGGCCCCTGAGCCCTCCCAGCGGCACATCTCGCTGAGCTGGACACTGCGCCGTTTGGGCAAGGCAGTACCCGTCGCCACCTGGCCGCTGGGTTGACTTGGTGCGGTCGTGAAGGCCCCTCGGTTGCGGGAGACTTGTCAATCTCATCACCACGCCCACGGACGACCATGGCCAAGCGCACCAAGCCATACCTCCTTCACGCCTCGATCCGTCCGGATGCCGAGGTGGACGATGAGGCGTATCCATTCAGCATTCCCGCCGTCCGTGACATCGAGCAGATCGAGTTCCACCCCAACGTGACGTTCTTGGTGGGAGAAAACGGCGCCGGCAAGTCCACACTGCTGGAAGGCATCGCGGTGGCCATGGGCTTCAGTGCCGAGGGTGGCACGCGCAATGTGCGGTTCGAGTCAGCCGGCAGCATCTCACCTCTTCACGACAGCCTGCGCCTGGCGCGTGGCGTGCCGAAGCCGAGGGATGAGTACTTTCTGCGCGCCGAGAGCTTCTTCAACGTCGCCAGCTACATGGACCAGACCGACTATCTCGACGGGTACGGCGGCAGGTCTTTGCACAAGCAGTCGCACGGCGAGTCCTTCATGGCCGTGTTGTTGAACAAGCTGCGTGGCAACGGCATCTACCTTTTGGACGAACCTGAAGCCGCGTTGTCACCCAACCGGCAGCTGGCAGCCCTGAGCGCGATCCATCAGCTGGTCGAGGACCACTCCCAGTTCATCATCGCCACGCATTCGCCGATCCTGCTCTCGTACCCCCACGCCAAGATCTACCTGTTCGACAAATCGGGTATCAGCGAGATCGCCTACGAGGATACGGAGCACTACGCCGTCACCAAGGATTTCTTGAACAACTACCCAAGGCGACTGACGCAGCTGCTCGAAGACCAACCCGAGGAATGAGGCAGGCTGCGCCGCCCGAGAAGACCCACAGTGGGTGACCCACGGTGCCTGCACCGCAACCAGACCAAGGGCAACGGCAGCTGCCCCAGGCGAAGGCGCACCGCTGCCGATGGGCCGCGCCGATCAATCCACCACCGTGACGAGCACCGCGTGCAGGGTGGGGTCGTTGCCGAATCGGCCCGTGGCGGCCATGGCGTTCTGCTTGTTGATCGCGGCGGCCGAATAGACGCGCCAGCCGGTGGACGCGGCGTCGAGGTGCTCGTCGACGATGTAGGAGCGTTTGCCGTCGTAGTAGAAGGCGCTGGTGTCCAGGGCATAGCCGCACACATGACCGGCATCGTTGATGCCGTTCGCGGACGCGCGGGCAAGGCCGAGTGTCTTCATGGTGCCTTGGCGGTCCCAGACCACGGCCTGCTCCGGCGCGATGGTGCCCGCGCCGCCCGCGGCCACCCCCTTGTTGTTGACCGCGTTGGCCCAGCTCTTGGTGAACTCGCCGGTGGTGCCCACGCCCAGATCCACCGACTTGCCGGCCTTCCAGCGCATGGCGTGCACCTGTCCGTTGACATAGAACGAGCCGACCGCCACGTCCTTCTCATTCACCGCGTACAGGAATGTAGATCGCCCCTGGGGCGGTGCGCCGACCTCGGTCACCGAACCACCCGAGATGACAAAGGCGCGCTGCTTGCCCTCTGCGTTCCAACCCGTTCCCACCACATGGCCCGCCGTGTTGACCGATCGGCCATCCATGTTGCTGTAGCCTCCCGTCGGCAGCGGCGCGGCCACGCCGGCAGTCCAGGTCAGTCCAACATGCGAGCGATCTGCCGCCTCGCCATAGCCGGTCACCACGCCCAGATCGTTGATCGCGTAGGCCGAGCCGGTCGTGCCACCCGCGACGGGCAGCGAGGTGATGGTGCCGTGGTCAAAGACAGCGGGCAGCCCGAAGTACTGGCCCACGACCACATTCTGGTTGTTGATGCCGAAGACGGCACCACCAACGTCGCTGATGGCGCCGAGGTCGGTGACATGAAAGTGTGCGGCGAAGGCACCGGCGCACGCCATGGTGCTGGTGATGAGGGTGATTGCGCGGGCAAGATGGCGGGTCATGTGGGACTCCAGGATCGGGTTGTCGTCAATGAATGAGCGAAGACGGGAACACCGCAGCCCTGTCGGCATCACTTCCTACGACCGGCCATGGCAGGCCGGTGCAAGAAGAGATCGCTCCAGGGCAAGTTGGTGGGGCTCGAGCGCCTTCTCAGTGGTGGAGGAACTCCCGGCTCTGTCCACCCTCTCCAAGGCACTCAGCACATCAGACGCTCCACGCCATCGAAAAGCGACAGTCGTTCGCAACTTTTCTTTCGATTCGACGGAACCCGACCTCTGCAACCCATCCGTTCAAATTGCACTCAAAGCTGCGCGATGCCCCCGTCCACTGCGTACTCGGCCCCCGTCACGAACGACGCGTCGCTCGACAGCAAGAAGGCAGCCACGGCAGCCACCTCGTCGGGCCTTCCGAATCGGCCCAGCGGGACTTGCTGCAGCACCGCCTGGCCGAACTCAGCCACTGCCGTGGCCGGCATGCCCGTGCGGTCAAAGAAGGAGGTTTCGATGGGGCCAGGGCTCACGGCATTCACGCGGATATGGCGCGGCGCGAACTCGCGCGCCAGGACGCGCGTCAGCGTGCGCACCGCGCCCTTGGTCGAGGCGTAGATCGCCATGGTGCTGAAGCCTTTCTCGCGTGCCACCGAAGTGTTGAGCAGCAGCGCAGCGCCTTCCGACAACAGCGGCGACAGCGCCCGGGCTTGAAGCAAGGGGCCCCGAACGTTGACGGCGTACTGCGCATCGAACTCGTCGGCCGTCACGTCCTCCAGAGGCTGGAATCGGCCGAAACCTGCATTGAAGAAGGCGCCGTCCAGCCGTGGGGTGATGGCCTGGATGGCCGCCGCCAGAGCCTGCGCCGCGGCAGGGTCGCCCGCGTCGTTCAGCAGATAGTGCGCGCGGTCGCCCAGCACGGCTCGCGCCGCATCGAGCGACGCCGGTCGAGAGCCGGTCACGATGACGCGGGCGCCTTCGTCGGCCAGGCGCTGCGCCGTGGCCAGCCCGATGCCGCTGGTCCCCCCGGTGACGAGCAAAGTCTTTTGTGTGAAGCGGTTCATGTCCAAGTCCTTTGGTGAATGTGCGCCTATGATGGAATGTCGATCTGAACAAGGAAATTCCAAAAGTGGGCAAGAAGAGCTTGCACAGTCGCACAAGCCCGTTGGACTGGAACGACCTGCGAATGGTGCTGGCCGTGGCGCGTGCAGGCAGCCTCAACGGTGCTGCCCGTGCGTTGGCGCTGCAGCATTCAACGGTGTTCCGGCGCATCGAAGAGGTCGAGGCTCGCGCCGGCGCCAAGTTGTTCGAGCGCTCGCGCACGGGCTGGCGCGCCAATGCCCAGGGCGAAGCCGTCGCGGCCGCGGCCGCCGAGATGGAAGCCGCGGCCTTGTCGGCCGAGCGCGCCATCTCGGGCTCTGATGCGCGAGTCGAGGGGGTGATCCGGCTGGCCACCAGCGAGATGCTGGCGGGCTACCTGCTGCCGCCGCTGCTGCGGCAGTTTCTGGCCGAACACCCGGGCATCGAGATCGAGGCCGATGTGTCCAACCGAGCCGTCGACCTCACGCGTCGCGAGGCCGACTTGGCGCTGCGCGCCACGGCCCGCCCCCCGGAATCGATGGTCGGTCGACAGGTGGGTGCGCTGTGCTACGCCGTCTACGCCGCCCGGTCGCTGCTGCCTCGGCGCAGCGGCACGCAACCGGTGCTGCAAGAGTTGCCCTGGATCGGCTTCGACGACCGCATCGCCTACACCGGCATCGCACAGTGGTTCAGCAAAGCCCTGCCGGAGGTTCGGCCTCGGATGAAGGCCGATTCACTGCCCGCGATGATGAAGGCCGGTGCCGCCGGCATCGGCGCGGTGGTGCTGCCCATCTTCGCGGCGGCTCAGGAGCCGGGGTTGGTGCGCATCACGCCCCCGGTGGTCGGACAGTCGATGGGCCTGTGGCTGCTGCATCACCCGGATGTGCGAGGCAATGCACGTGTTCGGCTGTTGACACAGTGGCTGGCTGAAGCGGTGCCGAACGAGCTGTTGCGGCTGGCCGAGGCCGGCAAGATCACGTCCTGCTTCGCGGAATGCCCGCACGCCGGGCGGAAGGCTCGCAGAGCGCAGCCCGCGTGATGGCCGTTCTGCCGCGGGCTTGCCCCTCTTCCATGGTGTCGTCACAGTGGGCCCACTCGTGAGATCCGTAGCACTTCGCTTGCTGCTGTGCGGCTCGATCACCTACGCCGCCTGGTGGATCGCCGGGCCCGTGGGGATCGTCTGGTGTGCGCCGCTGTTCGGCGCCGCCTTGGCGCGGCCCATCGTGGACGGCATCGAGAACGCCTACGGGTGGCTGCGCGGATGTGTCTACCGGGACGTTCAAGGCCATCACTATGCCTACAAAGGCATCTCGCTCAGCGTGGCCGAAGATGTGGATGGCCATCCATGGCTGCGCCTGTCGGATGTCCGAAAGATCCTTCCGAACCTGTCGCGGGACGAGCTTTTGCAGCAGCAGCTCGGGCCCAGCGTCCAGCCCGTGCTGCCAGACCGCACCCTGCGCATCCGGGCCGATGCGCTGGTCAGCCACCTCGGAAAGACCACCCAGCTGGAGACGGCGAAGTTCGCCCTCTGGGTCGAAAGGAACGTGGTATTCCCGTCCCGGCCATGGCGGCGTCGCGGTGAACTGGCGTCCATCCCCGACGAGTGACCCGCTCATGCCGTGGCTTCACCGGCACGCCGACGGTGCTGCCCTGGCCACCTCTCACCAGCCATCCGCCATCGGCCATCGACCGCAAGGCCCGGCGCTCCACGCCGGGCCGAAACGTCACAGCCGGTCGTATATCGTCGACCAATAGCCGCTCTTGCTGAACTGCGTGGCCGTCGGGTTCTCGTTCCAGGATGGCGTCACCATGTTCATGTACCCGCCGTCGCCGTTCCACGCCCAGCCCAGCACGCTGTAGCCCTTGCTGCGTGCGTAATCGGTGATGGCCACCCAGTCCGCCCCGCCCGAGCCGCCGCTGCCGAACTCGCCCACGATCAACCCGCGGCCGGCGCTGGCCAGGTCGTCCACATCGCTGGTGTTCAGCCAGCGGCCCTTGCCCTGGTTCCACGAGCCCGGGTACACGTGCATCGACGGCATCACCTTGGTATCGGTGATCTTCACGCCGCCGTTGTAGCCCTTCAGCGCGGCCGCCGCGATGGCCGTCTCCTGGCCCCAACCGGGCGCATCGATGACGATGGTGTCCTTGTAGACCGTGCGAACGGTGGCGATGGCCGCGTTGTACGCCGTGGCGTAGTCGTTGGCTGTGAGGTTGTGGTCACCCCATTCGTTCATCAGGTTGACGCGAAACGCGCCCGACGCGCGCAGCTTGCTGTAGTTGCGCTTCCACCAGTCGGCCGCCTGGTTCAACTCGTAGGTGGAGTTGGTGCCCAGCACCGTCCACTTGTGGTACGTGACGATGGCTTTGTAGCCGTTCGAGCGGGCCTGCGCCAGCCAAGTGGCGGCCTGCGCCTCCATGCCCGGCTCGACCTCGATGCGCACGCTGCCGATCTTCGGATTGGCGCGCATCAGCGTCCATCCGAAGTTGACGTTGCCGCCGTTGTAGTACGAAGGCTGCAGGTTCACGCCATTGGGCACGAGGCCCGCGCCTGCTGCAGCGGCGAACAGCACCACACTGCCCATCAAGGTGCGCCGTGCGCCGGAAGCGACATGGCTCAAGGTTCGGTTCATGGGTTTCTCCTTAGGGTTTTCGAGTTCGGCGACGGTGTGCCGCCGGGTTTGGGGCCAGGCCGGGCGGGATGGCCCATCGCACGACCCGCGTGCGAATCGCAGTGGCCATCGCAGTGGTGCCACGTCCTTCGTGTCACGCAGCGAGGCAGGACGTGGCCCAGCGCTGGTCCACCACCAGTTGGTATCCGCGGCCGTAGACGGCGTGCAAGGTGACGCCGCGCGAGGCAGTCAGGCGAAGCTTGCGTCGCAGGCGATACATGTGTTCTTCCATCGTGCGACCGGTGATGTCGCAGCCCGCGCCCCAGACGGCCAGGCTCAGCGTCTGTCGGGCCACGCACTGCCCAGCGTGCGAAAACAGCAACCAGGCGAGCTCGAACTCGCGCGCGGTCAGGCGAATGGGCGTGCCACGATCAGACACATGCCGCGATGGGCGTCCGAGACAATAGCCGGCAACCTGGACCGCCTCCCAGGCCTGGCGCCGGGTGGATTGACTGCCCGCCGCCAGCAAGCGGCCCTCGACTTCCGACTGCGACATGTGCTGCCCGATCACGTCGTCCACGCCCGCTTCGAAGGCCCTCGCCATGGCCGAGGGCGCTGCGGCGCCCGCGAACATCACCACCGGAACACCAGCTTCTGCGTCCGCGCGCTCGCGCAACAGCCGCGCGAGATTCCAGGTGGGTTCATCCACCCCGCCGAGCGGCTCGACCATCACCAGCACATCGGCGGCATCTCGCGCCAGGTGGCGCAGCAGCGCCGATGTCTCGTGGAAACGATCCACGCAGTGCCCGCGCTCGGCCAGATCGGCCAGCAGCGAAGGCGTTTCGCGAGAGTCGGGTGTGAAGGCAGCAATGCGCATCGAGGGTCCCCATTCCATGGCCGGCATCGGAGACTCATGAATCTCCAGCCGCCTTATCGAAATGAGCCCGCCTTTCAGGACAAGCCGATCGCGAGATCCTGCCCTTCGCGACTCATGGATTTCCCGAAGATGCCCAAGCCATGAGCGACACCTCTGCGCATGACGGCGCCGAGCCCGAGACCGAGGGCCCTGAAGCTGCGCCGGGGGCGGCGCTGGACCACGCCTTTCGCGAGATCTACCCCCAGCTGCGTCGGATCGCGCACGCGCGGCTGCGCAAGAACAGGCACCTGACGCTGCTGGACACCGACGCCTTGGTGCACGAGTGCTTCATTCGGCTGGATTTCAGCCGCGCACCGGCCTTCCAACGGCCGCTGGATGCCCTGCCCTTCTTGTCCAGCGTGATGCGCGCCGTCGTCGTGGATGCCGTGCGCCGGCGCGCTGCCGAGCGGCATGGCGGGGGCCAGAAGGCGCTGTCACTCGACGAGGCTGCAGAGGCGATGGCACTCGCGGCAGCACATCGGGCCGAAGCCGAGATCCTCGACATCGACGGCGCCGTGCGCGACCTGGCGATGGTCGATGCGCGACTCGCCCGGGTGGTGGAGCTGAAGTTCTTCGGGGGCTGCACCGAGGCCGAGATCGCCTCGGTGTTGGACATCACCGAGCGCACCGTGCGGCGCGACTGGAGCAAGGCCAGAGAGCTGTTGCGGGCCGCTTTGCGGGGCTGAGGCGGCCTCCCGCCCCAGCCCCCTCCCCGCCAGGCCCTCCGCCTGCCCATCGACATCCCTTCTTTGACACCCCTTCTTTACTTGACCTTGCCTTTCACCTGGCACAGCGCCACCCGCACGTTTTCCAGCGAGCCGACAGCCACGTAGGTGCGATAGCTCAGCGTGCCGGGCGAGGTCTGCCCACGGCGGAACACCACGTTCCACTTCATCGTGGCATCCGCCGGGTTGGAGGCGTTCGGGTGCGCAAACCGGCCATAGCCGGCGTTCGGGAAGTTCGGGCTGGGCAGGTCGGGCGACCACGCCCCCATCGCCGCCGCCCCATCGGGGGTGGAGAGCACCACCGGCAGCCCCACCTCGCCCGGCCCGATCGACAGAGGCGCCAGCGTGCAATTGGCGGGGTTCCAGGTGTAGAAGGCGGTGAACTCGCCACCCAGGTAGCCCGTGGGGGCCTCGATGGTGAGGCTGTTGAGCGACTCCGGCACATCCACCTGCGTGCGGAACTCGACGATGTGGCGGATGCCGCCGTACCCCACCTGCACGTTCTTTCTCAGCGTGTACTTGGAGACGGCCGTGTTGTTGCGCGCGCCGCCGCACGGTGCGGCCTGCGAGTCTTGCCCTGGCCACAGCCAGAACGCAGGGTGGGAGGTGGTGGCCAGCGTGTTCGAGGTGGCGCTCACGCTCAACAACTGGCTGGTAGAGCTGCCGTTCAGCCCGTCGTAGCTGCCCCCCGCCTCCGTCGGGTTGTAGCACTCGCCCCAGCCGTTGGCAGACCACGCCACTTGCAACTGGCGCCCATGGTCCCACGAGTTGATGAACTCGCGGCCATTCCAGTAGAGGCTGTCGACCGCGCCTGCGGTGCGGGTGGACATGCCCAGCGTGATGATGTCGTTCTTGACCGTCGTGCGCCCCCCGTAGGTGGCGCCATTGAGGCCCTGCCTACGCTCGTTGCGGCCGTTCGTCAGGTAATGCTGGAGGGCAGCGTTGCAGTCATTGCCGAATGCCGCCTGTAAATCCGGGTAGCGATCCAGGTACTGGCGGGTGTGGAACAGCGGATGCGCGCGGCGGCATTCGGCGATGCCGTGCGCCTGCCAGTGGTTCCTGGCCCCGGCCTCGTTGACGATGCCGGCCTTGAGCAGATCGGCGTAGCTGTTCAGGTAGAAGCGCCAGTTGAAGACATCGGACGCGAAGACATCACCGGCCATCGCGGCCTCGGCCCCGTCCTGTGCGGCGACGGCTTCGAACGCCGGCGTCTGGGCAGATGCGGCGGAACTTGCTGTCGCGCAGAGGGCGGCCGCCAAAGCAGCCGTCAACGTGGCACGTCTTGGATGGGACATGGCTAACCTTTCGTGGGACGAACGTGGG
Source organism: Ideonella lacteola (assembly GCF_038066555.1). Classification (NCBI taxonomy): domain Bacteria; kingdom Pseudomonadati; phylum Pseudomonadota; class Betaproteobacteria; order Burkholderiales; family Sphaerotilaceae; genus Ideonella; species Ideonella lacteola. The sequence continues at coordinate 62,093 of NZ_JBBUTG010000024.1, forward strand.
TGGGGTACAGCGCGGGCCAGTCTGCGCTGCCACCATCCGTCTGGGTAACGCGATGTAGGGCCCGCGGTGAGACACGCGATCACGCGATGCGTGGGTGGCCACCCAGTCACCCTGCAGCAGCCAGAGCGCGGGTGCCCTCCAGGGGCGCTGAACGACGGCGCACAACAGCGGCTCACAAAGCTCAACGCGCGTCGAATGCCCACAGGTCTTCGGTCATGCGCCGCGGCCGCCCGGCCGTGTCTATAGTCGGGCCATCGCATTGCCGCGCCAGCCGCCCACCAGGAGCACCATGAACGACGTTTCCCCGGGCAATCCTTGTCCGTTTCTTCGCGCGTTGGTCAGCCAGGGCCTGCTGCCCGACGGCGGCGCCAGCCTCGGAGAAGTGACACAGACCATCCGGCGAGTGGCCGCCACGGGCGATGGCTCGCCCGACCTGCCGGCTGTCGCCATCCGCGCGATCGCGCTCATCGCCAACGGGCTGGGGCCCTTTTCGCTGGCGCGCAATGCCACCTCGGGTGTGCGCCTGAACGAGCTGCGCAACGGCCCGCTCGACAAGAAGGGCGCGGGCTCCGGCATCCTGGACAGCCAGGCCCGGGTGGTGGACGCAGAGCTCAAGCGGCTGGCCACGTTTGCGAGCAACAAGACGGACGCTTCCGGGCGAACCGAGCTCGGCCTGAGCCTGGATGAGCTGACGACCATGATGGACGCCAACTTCGAGCGCGCCGCGGGCCGCCGGCGCGCCGTCGACCGCCGGCTGATGGATGGCGAGTGGCCCGTCTTGCTGAAGGTGCTGGGCAAGGAAGGCCCAAACGGGCGCTACCTGGCCGTGGCCGATGTGAACACCTTGATCAAAGAGCGGCGCCTGCCCGCGCGCATGGCCGGCCCACTGAAGAAGGGCGCCTGAGACTTTTTCAGGGCCTCACTCAGCGCCGTGCCGTCGGCCCGGCGGCCGCAATCTGCGTGCGCAGCCGGCGTGCTTCGAGCAAGTACGGGCTGCGAGGGTGCGAGGCTTCGGCGAGCAGCCGTTCGGCGGCGGCGCAGTCTTGATCGGCCCGCGCCGCTTCGCCCAGTTCGAGCCGCGCTGCGCAAGCCAGCAACGAGGCCTTGGCCAACGGGTCGGAAAACAACTCGACATCGGGCGCGGCCTTCAACCGGCCCCGCAGTTCGTCGCTGCGTCGCGCTGCCTCGGCGGGCTGGTGGGCGGCGAGGTTCCATTCGATGCGCAGCAGCGCCAGCGAGATCCGCTGCGACGCCAACACCGGCAGGCCCGGGCCCGTTCCCGGGGCCGCAGCCACGTCGGGCGCCTGCTCCAAGCGCTGCAATGCGACATCCGCGCCTTGCAGGTCGCCCAGCTTCATCAACGCCCGGGCACGAACCGCCTCAAGCCGAAGACGGTGCCCGGCGGCTGCCACCAGGCGCTGCTGGGCCGCTTCGGCGATCTCGATGGCCTCGCGGTACCGCCCTTGCTCTATCGCCAACGCGCCAGCCAGCCCCGCTCGCAGGCCCGACCGGGCGTCTGGCACGTGGTCGATCTCCGGAGCCGTCTGGTGCTGGCGATCGAGCTCTCGCTCCACCGCCTGCAAGTCGCCTCGTGCCAGCGCCAGCTTGGCGGCCCAGCCATCGGCGCGCCAGCGATAAGAGCGCCCCCAGTCGGCCGACACCTGGTCGAGCATGGCGCGATGCTGATCCAGCAGGCGAGAGGCCTCGTCCCACTGCCTGCTGTCGATCAAGGCGCTGATGCGCGCGTCCGTCACCTCGGCCGTCAGGATGCTTTGCGTGCCGTAGTGCAGCAGCACCTGCTCATGCGCCCATTGCGCGTCGGCAAGCGAGGCCTGCCGCTGGCCCATCCGCTGCTCCAGCGTGGACAGGCGGCTGCGCAGCATGATCATCTGCGGCGTGCCCGGGGGATACAGCGCGCGCAGTCGGTCAAGATCGTGCTGCTCACGTGCGAGCTGCCCGGCGGCCTGCTGGATGCCCGCGCTGATTTCCAGCGCCTGGCGCAACAGCTCGGCATCGGGTTGCCGATCCAGCCAATCGAAGGCCCGATCGATGTGACGCTGCGCGGCGTCCGACTGCTTCCACGCGAGCGCGCTGGCCAGCGCGATCTCCGCCATGGCCTGCCGCGCCGGTGTATCGAGGGCCGTGCCCACCGCGGCGTCGATCATCCGGCGAGCCTCTTGTGCCAGCGCGACCGCCTCGTCGCTGTCGGAATCCTGCGAGAGCTGGCGCGCCAGGTCGATCGATGCATCGATGACTTCCGCCGACACCGCCCCCGCGGCCAGGGACCGCGCCAACTCGAGGCGACGCCCGGCCAGTGAGAGGGCCTCGTCGCCCAACTCGAGCTGGCCATACATCCGAGCCAGCGTGCGGTACATCGAGAGCTTGACCTCGGGCGAGTCGTTCAGCTGCTCATCGATGCGTCTGGCGCCCGCATCGAGCAGCTCGCGGGCCGTGAGACGCTGGGCCCGCTGCGGATCGCCCAGCTGCACCGCGTTGGCGTTGAAGAGGTCTTCCATGAACCGGGCCACCTCGTCGCGCGTGCGGGCCTCGCGTTGCGCCAGCTCAGCGGCAGCCCGGGCTTGCTCGGCCGAGCGCAACACGGCCACCAGCGCGGCCGAGAGCGACACCACCAGCACCACGGTCGACGCCACCAGCACCAGATGCCGAGACACGAAGCGCTGCAGCCGATAGCGGGCGGTGTCGGGACGTGCCTCGACCCGCTCGCCGGCGAGCAGGCGCTGCAGATCGGCCGAGAGGGCCTGGCCATCCCGGTAGCGCCGCGATGGATCGACCTCCAGCGCCGTGGCCAGCACCGCATCCAGATCGGCGCGCCGCAACCACTGTCCCGTCGAATCGGCCGACCGCCATCCCGGCCACAAGCGTGGCAGGCTTCGGCTCGGGCGCGCCGGCGGGCCCTGGTGGAAGGCCCGATCCTGGGCGAACAACGTCGGTTGATCGGGGGGATATGGGAGGCGGCCGGTCACCACCTCGTAGAGCATGAGGCCGAGCGCGAACACATCGGTGGCTGTCCCGGTGGGCTCGGCGCGCACCTGCTCGGGCGCGGCATAGGTGGGCGTCATCAGCGCGGCCCCGGCCTGCGTCAACAGCGTGGTGTCGCGGCCGTCCGCGGCCTCGGGCGAGGTGAGCTGAGCGACGCCGAAATCCAGCAGCACCGCGCGCCCGTCGGCGCTCACCATGATGTTGCCGGGCTTCAGATCGCGGTGCACGATGCCCCGGGCATGCGCGAATCCGACGGCCACAGCCACTTGGCGCAGCATCTCCAGTCGCTCACGCAGGCTCGGACGGGACTGCCGGCACCACGCAGCGAAGGGCTGGCCATCCACCAGCTCCATGGCGATCCACGGCTGGCCGTCGCCGCTCAGGCCAGCGTCGTACAAGCGCGCAATGCCCGGGTGCTCCAACGCGGCCAACACATCGCGCTCGCGCTGGAAGCGGCGCGCCCACTGCCCGTCGATCAGCCAAGGATGAGGCAGCTTCAAGGCGACCCGGCGGCTCACGCCGCCATCGACCTGCTGCGCCGCCCACACCGAACCCATGCCGCCCTCGCCGCGCAGCGCGACGAGCCGGTAGGGGCCGATCTTCATGCCCGGTGCCAAGGCCGATCCGCGCACCACCTCCAGCGGCGACCGGGCGCCGGTGGACAGGGCGTCTTCCGCCGCCGCCTCGCCGATCCCCTCCTCCAGCGCAGCGCCGGTGTCTTCCGACGAGAACACGCCACGCTGAACCCAGGCGAGGAGCTCGGCTCGGGTCGCGGCGTCCAGGTCATCTTGCGCGTCGATCCATGCCAGCCGGCCCGAGGGGTCGACCGCGGACAGCGCGTCCCACCAGCGGGCCAGGCGCAGCAATTGGGCGGCACGCGGTGTGAGGGCGGCGGCGTCGATCTGCGGATCGGTCTGAACCGGAAGATCCGACGGCGACTTCATGACCTGTCTCCTGCTGGCGGGGGGCGTGCGCTGGGTGCTACAGGCATTCTTGCGGAACGCTGCGTCAGGCGCCTCGGCAGATACGCGGCCTCACAAAGCTCAACAGCCGGCCGGGCTCCGGAGGCCACGTCCAACCCGTGGAGCAGCCGTCGACAGGCCTGACGACGGCCGGATCACCGGGATGCGTCGTGATCGTCGTGATCGTTCTGCTCGGCCGGCGCGCTGCGCGAGGCGCCTGCGTCCTGCTGGATGCGCCGGCGCGTCTGCTCGCGCAGCTTGTCGTCGCCGATGTGGGCCGTCCAGGCCATGGCCAGGCCGGGTTCGCGGCGAATGAAGCGGATGTCGGTGACCAGCGCGCTCAGCACCTTGTCGATGACCGCGCGCTCGGCCAAGCCGGCGATCCATGGCCCCGCCTCGGCCGGCGCGCGTCGCAACCACTGCTCTACCGAGCGGCGCAACAGCTCGTCGCGAAAGTCGCCCGGTGGCGTGGAGGCGGCCAGGGCATGCCGCGTGGCCTCGGCGGGATCGTTCGACGACCAGGCATCGGCCAGATTCGACAAGGCCTGAGGCTGGCGCGATGGCGGCAATTGCAGCGTCCAGGCCAAGGCCTTCGGAGCATCGAACTCGGCCCACGCGCCGGCCATGTAGTTCACCAGCACGTCCGCCTGATCGGGTGGCATGGCCGCGGTGGCCGCCCATTGCGCCGCCTCGGTCCAGCGGCCTTGGGTGGTCATGCCGATCATCGCGGCCAGGTGGAACTCTTGCGCATACAAGGGGCGCTCTTCGCTGAGCGCTTGCGCCATCTGCATCGCGGCCTCGGGCCGGTAGCGGCCCGCAGCCTGCAGCACCACGTCGTAAATGGCGTTGCCGGCGTCGGGCTGGCCCCGCACCCACTTCATGGCACTGCCCGGGTCGTGCGAGGCCCAGGCTTCGAGCACGGCCACCCGAGCCTGCACGCCCCGATCGCCCTTCCAGCGTGAGGTGTCTGCCATGGCCTCCAGTGGGGCCACACGTGCCAGCTCGACCAACAGCCGTTGCCGCTCTTCGGCCTGGGTCACGCTGGAAGGCAGTGCCGCGTTGGCACGTAACCAGTCGCGGATGCGCTCGGCAGGCCACACCAGCACGCCACGCTCCAGTTGCGGCGTGCCCGGCCTTACGGCGGCTGGCGCCGAAGCGCCAGCCTGGGCACGCTGCGCCGCCTCCAGCACCGGCAGCAGTTGCGTTGCAGAAATGCTGCCAGGGTTGCCCCCGCTCCCCGTGGCAGCGGCCGAACGTCGGCCAAACTGATAGCCCGCCGCGGCGGCCAGCGCCAATGACAACGCGGCCACCGCTCCCCTCGCCAGCCAGCCGCCACGGCCCGTCTTCGACGGCGAGACAGTGGACATCACACCACCTCCGAGGTCGTGGGCAGAGGCAGGCAGGGCATCACTCAAGGCGGGCTCCGTGGGTCACAGGCGGTCGTAGATGGTCGACCAGTAGCTGCTCTTGCTGAACGCGGTGGCGGTGGGGTTGTCGTTCCACGAAGGCGTCACCATGTTCATGAAGCCGCCATCGCCGTTCCACGCCCAGCCCAGCACGCTGTAGCCCTTGCTGCGTGCGTAGTCGGTGATGGCCACCCAGTCCGCCCCACCCGAGCCGCCGCTGCCGAACTCGCCCACGATCAACCCGCGGCCGGCGCTGGCCAGGTCGTCCACATCGCTGGTGTTCAGCCAGCGGTTCTTGGCCTGGTTCCACGCGCCCGGGTACACGTGCATCGACGGGACCACCTTGGTGTCGGTGATCTTCACGCCGCCGTTATAGCCCTTCAGCGCGGCCGCCGCGATGGCCGTCTCCTGGCCCCAGCCGGGCGCGTCGATGACGATGGGGCCCTTGTAGACCGTGCGCACCGTCGCAATGGCCGCGTTGTACGCCGTGGCGTAGTCGTTGGCCGAGAGGTTGTGGTCACCCCACTCGTTCATCAGGTTGACGCGGAACGATCCCGACGCGCGCAGCTTGCTGTAGTTGCGCTTCCACCAGTCGGCCGCCTGGTTCAGCTCATAGCTGGAGTTGGAGCCCAGCACCGTCCACTTGTGGTAGGTGACGATGGCCTTGAGGCCGTTCGAGCGGGCCTGCGCCAACCAGGTGGCGGCCTGCGCCTCCATGCCCGGCTCGACCTCGATTCGCACGCTGCCGATCTTCGGATTGGCGCGCATCAGCGTCCAGCCGAAGTTGACGTTGCCGCCGTTGTAGTACGAAGGCTGCAGGTTCACGCCGTTGGGCACCAGGCCCGCGCCAGCAACGCCGACTGCCAACACGCCGGCCGATGCCAGCAGGGCCAAGCGCACGCTCTTCGAAAGCCGCGCCCATTGGAAAAGTTGAGTCATCTCGATCTCCGCAATAAAACCAAGGAGAACACCGGGCGGCCGGTGGGGCGCACGCGCCCGCGACCGGGCCGCCCTCCAAGAGAACTTCGATCAGTGAGGGCCGGCCACCCGATCCCCGGGCAGCCGGCAGTCATCGCTCACGCTGCACGCCTGATGCCGCGACAGCAGCACCAGGGGCAGCGTGTCGCCCGCTGGATCAGGGCGTTTCGATAAGCCGCGCGTAGTCCAGCATCGCCATCGCGGCGTCGGCCTGCGCCCAGAAGCGGTGATAGCGCCACTTGGGTGACTTGCCACCGTTCAGGTAGGCCTGGAGCTTCGGCCAATCCGGGTCTTGCTTGTACTTCGGACGCATGCTCAAGAAGGTGGTGTTCGAATCGATCGTCGCACCTTGCGCGTTGGTCCCCACCCAGCCCGACGGGATGTACACGCCAGTGCCGGTGCCGGCGTCGTACGCATCGTCGAAGCGCAGGTAGTCGTCACGCTTCTCGGCCACCGACAAGCCCATGTCGTCCTTGGCGTTGGTCCACATCGCGTCGAGCAGCTTCTTGGCGAGGGTCTTCGAGGCGGCGTCGTTGGCCTTCACGCCGTAGTAGATCAGCGTGCGAGCCAGCGCGGCGGTGATGCCCACGTCGGCATTGCTCTTCGTCACCTTCACGTGCAGGCTGGCGTTGGCGCCCGGCGAGTTGGGGTTCCAGGTATCCGGCTGGCCCGTCCACTCGAGCGTCGAGGGGATGGTGTAGTTGCCGTTGTCCTTGAACTTGACGTTGGCAGACGCCCACGGGATCCACTTGTCCAGCACCGCCTTCGCCTTGGCATCGCCCGTGGCGTAGTAGTACTCGGCCACCCGGAACATCGACCAGGCCTGGAAGCCGAACCAGGTGTTCGACTCGGGGTCGTGGTAGACCGGCGCCTCTTCATAGAACATGCCGTAGAAGGTCGGCGTGCCATTCGGCGGCGTGGCGTACGAGCCACCCCAGCTGTTGGTCGCGCCGCCGGCGATGCCGCCTTCAGCCGACTGCAGCCAACGGTAGAACTCGATCTGGCGCGTCAGGCTCTTGCCCCAATCGCCCGCACCGGAGGGTGACTTGGGCTTGAAATCGGCCTGGGTCGAGAGCACCCACGCGGCCATCGGGTTCTGGTAGCCGAAGTGGTTGTGGCTGCTGCCGATGCGCCAGGCCCAGCCAGCGTTCGTGTCCGTGGCACCGCCCCACGAGTAGTACCAGCTCAGCAGGTAGTGCTGGTTGTCACGCAGGCCGTTGCCGCCCGTCTGGCCGGTGCCGGCCTGGCAAGAGTACGGGCCGCCCACGCAGTTGCCGATCTTCTTGAAGTACTTGTCGAACATCGAGTAGCGCAGATAGTCGCCCATCTTCGAAGCGCTCTTGACGATGTCGGCGATTTCGGCGGCCTTGCCCTGTTCCTTCGCCCAGATGTTGGCCCAGTACATGGCTTCGACGGCGCGCGCATCGGCATCCGGCGCGTTGGTGTAGCGCCATTGCTTGGAGTAGTTCGCATCGCCCGTGAACAGGCTGAGGAACCCCTGGCTGCCACCGTTGCGGCCCCAGCGGAAGGTATCGCACGAGGGGTGCGGCACCGTTTCCCAGACCGATTCCTGCGCGCCGCGCTGGAAGGTGTTGATGAATGCCGCGCGGGTCACGCCATCGCCGCACTTGCCGTAGCCGTACCAGTTGTCCACATCCATCAGCCAGTGCATGCCGTAGATGTTGCGCGTGCCGTAGGCCGTTTCCAGCTCGGCGGCGATCGGGTCCTGGCCTACCGGGGCGCTGAAGTCCAGCGGCGCGGGGTAGTCCTTCGGCAGCGGGTACTCGCCGGCGTAGGAGGCCGGCTTGGCGGCGTTGTAGAAGCTGTTCGTCGGCTGGTCGCTCACCGACGGGATCATGTACTTCTCCATGTTGGCCCACGCCTTCTTCAGCGGGCCCCAGTCGCCGGTGTAGCGGCCGTGGTAGGCCTCCAGCCAGATCCAGAAGCTGTAGGCCTCGGAGGTGGTCTCGTGGCCGTAGTCGGGCGCCTCGACGATCAGCGTCTCGGGCGAGTGGTAGGGAATGCCCTCTTGGCTGAAGTAGCCGTTGGCAGGGTCTTTGATCTTTTTGTACTGGGTGGCAAAGCGCTTTTCGAAAGCAGTGGCCTGCACATCCACGGCGAGCGCCTGGCCAGCGGCCATGGCGACGAGCGCCGTGGCGACCGCCTGCGTGATGCGGCTCAGCGCACGGGGAGAGTTGTTCATCCGGGGTCTCCTGAAGTTGAAAACGTTGTCAGTTCCAGCTTGGGCGAGGCCATCACGCACCTTCGTGCCTCGCCCTCCTCTTTTTGAGTGGCCGACGCAGCTTGGTCGGCGGCGTGAGTCTATGCAGACCAATCTGAAAACGTTGTCAGTTTTGATGCGGATTCTTGTAACCAAATTTGCATGCCGCAAAGCCCGGTCGGCACCATGTTTTGCCAGGTAACTTCGTTGGCGAGAAACGACGACCACTTCAACCTGCCCCGGTTGAAATCGTTACCATCTGACGCGGCCCCCGATACTCCGCCGCAGCCACCATCCGCCGACGTCCTGGCAACGACTGGAAAACATCGACATGCAGGCAGCGCACTCCGCCATCACCATCCTCGAGGTCGCTCGCCGGGCCGGCGTGTCCCCGAGCACCGTGTCGCGCGTCGTCAATGGCAGCGCTGGTGTCAGCGAGCGCAAGCGGCTCGCCGTCGAGGCCACCATCCGCGAGCTGAACTTCCGCCCCAACCCATCGGCACGCAGCCTGAAAACGGGCACCACGATGTCGATCGGCGTGGTGGTGCAAGACCTGGAAAGCCCCTTCTTCACCCGCATGCTGCGTGGCATTGAAGAAGGCCTGGCCGACAGCGGACACGTGCCCCTCATCGTCAGCGGCCTGTGGAACGCGGAGGAAGAAGAGGTCCGCATCCGCCTGCTGGCCGAGCGGCGCATCGACGGCCTGATCGTGCTCGCCGGCCACCTCAGCGACGAGCAGCTGCGCGACTTCGCCCGCATCCAGCCCGTGGCCGTGGCCGGCCGCCAACTCAGCGGCCCCAACCTCAGCGGGCAATGGGTCAACCAGGACGAAGCGGGCTACCTCGCCACCACCCACCTGATGTCACTGGGTCATCGCCGGGTGGCCTTCATCGCCGGGCCCGACAGCCACGCCGATGCCCAGCACCGCCACGACGGCTACCTGCGCGCCCATCGTGACCATGGCATCGAACCCAACCCGGCCTTGCTGGCCCAAGGCGACTTCACCGAGACGAGCGGCATGCTGGCGATGAACCGGCTGCTCGATTCGCAAGCGCCATTCACGGCCGTCTTCGCCGCCAACGACCAGATGGCCTACGGCGCGCGCGTGGCGCTCTACCGCCGCGGCATCCGCGTGCCGGACGACATCTCGCTCGTCGGTGTCGATGACATGCCGGCCTCGGCCTTCATGACCCCCGCGCTCACCACCGTGCACCAGCCGCTGTACGACATCGGCCGGCATGTCGCGGCCGAACTGCTGCGGCTGATGGGCCGCCCGGCGCCGCATGTGGACGTGCCCGAGGTCCGCCTGATCCTGCGCGAGACGACGCGCCGCCTCTGACGCCGCTCCGCCCCCCTCTCCGATCCCGCCATGGTCGCCCTCGGGTGCGGCGCGTCACGCCGCATCCCCGCAGCTCGCCACCGAGGTGACGTAAAGGCGAGCTGCGTCACCGGATTGACCGACAGGCGCACCACAACGGCTGCCGTCTGACAGGGCCTGACAGGGCCTGAAGCCGCAATTTGCACATGCCGGCCGTATGTCCGACGATCCCAGCCCGTACGATCCCCGGCTGTGGAAGACACGACTCACGGAGACATGTATGACCAGCACTGAACGCAGCCTCAAGGGCAAGACCCTTTTCATCACCGGTGCCTCGCGCGGCATTGGCCTGGCCATCGCCACCCGCGCCGCCCGGGATGGCGCCAACATCGCGCTCATCGCCAAGACCGTCGACCCCAACCCCAAGCTGCCGGGCACCCTGCATACGGCGGCCGAAGAGGTGCGTGCGGCCGGTGGCCAGGCGCTGGTGCTGCAGACGGACATCCGCGATGAAGAGCAGGTGGCGGCTGCGGTGAAGCAGACGGTCGAGCACTTCGGCGGCATCGACATCCTCGTCAACAACGCCAGTGCGATCAGCCTCACGCCCACACCGGCCACGCCGATGAAGCGGTTTGACCTGATGAACGGCGTGAACGCCCGCGGCACGTACTGCTGCACGCAGGCCTGCCTGCCCGCGCTGGCCGCCAGCGCCAAGGCCGGACGCAGCCCCCAGGTGCTCACGCTGTCGCCCCCGTTGAGCATGAAGCCGCACTGGTTCGCCAACCACGTGGCCTACACCATGGCCAAGTACGGCATGAGCATGTGCACCCTCGGCCACGCTGAAGAGTTCAAGCGCCTCGGCATCGCGGTGAACAGCCTCTGGCCGCGCACCGCCATCGCCACCGCCGCGCTGCAGATGATCCCGGGTGTCGACCCCAAGCTGTGCCGCCAACCCGAGATCATGTCGGACGCCGCCTGGTTCATCCTCACCCAGCCCGCGCCGGCGCCCACCGGCCAGTTCTTCATCGACGACGATGTGCTGGCGGCCCAGGGCATCACCGATCTGGACATCTACAGTGTGGTGCCCGGCACGAAGAACTTCCTGCCCGACTTCTTCCTCGACTGATGCCGCCACCCACCGCTCGCCGCAGCGCTGCCGAACAGCAGAAACTCGAAGCCGCCTTCACCGAGCTGTTCGAGCAGCGCATCAGCTTCAACCAGGTGCTGGGGCTGAAGGTCGTCACGCTCGAGCCCGCGCGGCCGACGCTGCGATTCGACATGCGGCCGGAGCTGGTGGGGCACTACCTTTACGGGCGCCTGCACGGCGGCGTGATCTCTGCCGTGCTCGACGCCATGGGCGGCCTGGCCTTGATGGTGGCCATCGCCGAGAAACATGCCGACGAAGCCGCCGACGCCGTGCTGCACCGCTTCGCCCGCATGGGCACCATCGACCTGCGCGTCGACTTCCTCCGCCAGGGCCTCGGCCAATACTTCCTCGCCACCGCCGAAGTCACCCGCCTCGGCGGCCGCGTCGGCTCGACCCAAATGCGTCTGTCCAACGACGAAGGCACGTTGATCGCGACGGCGGCGGCGGCTTACATGATCAGCTGAACCTGGCGCATTTCGTTCAAACTCGCTGCCGTGCACCGGGCGACCCTCACCGAGATTCAGCGCAACTTCCCGCTGGCCACGCGGTCCGACCGCGGTGCCCGACCATGAACGGCATGTCGAGCCTGCTTCAACGAATCGCCCGCTTGCTGCTGCTGTCTGTGATGGCTTGTGGCGCGCCAGTGCTCCTCCATGCCCAGCAGGCTTCCGTGCCGGCCGCCCCATCACTGAGTGCCGCGCGGGGCGCTTTTGTCACCAAGATTGCCATGCCCACGGCCGATGGCCGTCCCGCCACCGTGGCACCCGAATCGATACTCCGGACGCTGAAGTACACGTCGCCCGCCGGAGAGTTGAGCGCCTACCTGACACCTGATCCCCATGACGGCAAGCGCCATCCGGCGATCATCTGGATCACCGGCGGCGATTGCAATTCGATCGGAGACGTCTGGCGAGCCGCCTCCAGCTCGAACGATCAGACGGCGGCCGCCTACCGGCGCGCCGGCATCGTCATGATGTTCCCGTCGCTGCGCGGCGGTAACGCGAACCCTGGCAAGCGCGAGGCGTTCTATGGCGAGACACAGGATATCCTCGCTGCGGCAGACTTCCTGTCGACGGTGCCCTACGTGGATCCCGCGCGGATCCATTTGGGGGGCCACAGCACTGGCGGCACGATGGCGCTGCTGACCGCCGAAGTGACCTCGCGCTTTCGCGCCGTGATTGCCTTCGGCCCGGTCGTCTCCCCCGACATCTACGGCGAAGAGCTGCTGCCAGTGGACTTCTCAAAGCTCGACCCGCGCGAGCTTCAACTGCGCCGCCCGGCCCTGTGGCTCGATTCGATCCGCAGCCCCACGCTGGTCCTCGAAGGAGTGGACCGCGGCAACGGCGAGCACCTGAAGCTGATGAAGAAGCTCAACCGCAATCCACTGGTCACCTTCATCGCCGTGCCCGGCACCGATCACTTCTGCGTCCTCGCGCCGGCCAACGCCTTGCTCGCGCGCAAGATCATCGACGACACCGGCCCGGGCACCGCGATCTCGCTGTCTGCCAAAGAGATCGCCTCGCTGTCGGGCGGATCGCGCTGACTCGTCATGCGCGCCCCTGACCGGACTCCGCAGCCACTGGCGGCAAGCGCGCAATTCGCCTTGCCCAACGCCGCCGGGCAGAACCTGGTCGCTTTCAACGTCGGCCCGGACCGGGTCGCGTACTTCGTCTTCGCGCTGGAAGAACTGGACTACCTGGACGCAGGCTTCGCCAAGGCGACGCACGACCAGCCACAACGCTTTCGCGTCGTGGCAATGCGAGAGGACGATGTCGAGCTGGACATCGAGATCGCCGATGAACCCTTCAACCTGCACCTCGTGCAGCCGCTGGGTGACGGCATCTTGGTGGCGTGTGCGCGCTCGGTCTACCGCGGCCCCGCGGATGTGGATCTGAACGCGAGGCTGTACGACCGCGCGGGCCATCTCCAGCGTGCCTTCTGCATCGGCGACGGGATAGAGAGCATCCAGGCCACGTCGACCGGGGACATCTGGGCAGCGTATTTCGACGAAGGCGTGCTCGGCAACCGCGGTTGGCCCGAGCCACTGGGTTCGAGCGGCCTGGTCGCGTGGGACGACAACGGCGCCAAGCGCTACGAGTTCGAACCATGCGCGGGGCTGAATAGGATCATCGACTGCTACGCGCTCAACGTCGCTTCGCACGACGACGTCTGGCTCTGCTACTACATCGGCTTTCCGCTGGTGCACATGCGCCGACGGCGCGTGCACGCGTTCTACGAGACACCGGTGCGCGGCAGCTCGGCCCTGGCCATCGGGCACCAGCATGTGTTGTTCGCCGGTGACCACGACGACCGGCAAACGCTGCGGCTGCTTCCACTGATCACGGGACGCACCCTGTCGCTTGCAGCAGTCTTTCAGCCCACCGATCGGGACGGTGCGCCCATCGATATCTCTCGCGCAGTGGGACGCGGCGACAGCCTGTTCCTGGTCGACGACAAGAACCTGTACGTGCACGCCATCTCCGACGCCATCGGCTCGCTCTGAAGCCATAGGCGCAACGGTCCATGAGAACACTGATTCAACTGATCGAAACGCATTGGACCAAGCAGTCGCGTGGCGCTCCTGAGGCCATCGCGAGAAATGCCATCCCTGAATTGCTGCGCTTTCCGGTTGTCGAGCAACCGGAACCGGTGCTGCTGCAGCGGATTGCTTTCCATGAACGGAATGCCTTCGCGCCACCGCCCTGCCTGGCTTCATGGTGTTCGCCCCGCACGACACCACCCAGCATCGGCTGACGATTGAGCACCAAGGCGAGGTGGCCGAAGTTTGCTACTTTGGCACCTCGTTCACCCAAAAGACGCCACCGCATGCGACCGACGTGGTGCGGCTGGAGCCAGGCAGTTGGCTGCGAATCGTGGGCAATCGGCGAACGGCGCTCGACGACACCTGGGCGTACGAGAAGTTCGTCTTCAACTTCGTCCACTTGCGGCACAAGGATCCAGACGCTTTGGTGGGCAGCCAGCCGCCGGTCGCCTGCCTCGACCATCAAATTGAGCTTTGGTAGCCTGCGCCGATGGCCATCTGCGATCAGTTCTGATCGACCCTGTTTCAAACTAGCGCAACTTCGGCGTTGACGCTAACGCGCCAATTGCTGAGACTGGGTGTTCGACCCGGCCGAACGGTTGATCGCAAAGGGGGCACGTTCGGAGTAGTTGCGCCGTTGCAGGTACCCGCCGGATCGCCTGCCACGCTCGCCTGTGCCCTTCTGGTTCCAGTACCCAGGAGACAACTACATGGTTCGATTGAAGAACGGCGCCAGCGTGCGCGCGCTGGTGGCATGTGCCGTGGCCACCGTCAGCCTTGGCGGCGTATCGGCAGCCCTCGCCGAAAGCAGTCTCTCAACCCGCACCGCCCAGATGAGCCGGGCGGACATCGAGTCGACGATCTCGCGCGATGTCCAGCGCCGTGTCGATGGCATGCGTCGCATCGAAGGCCAAGGCAAGCATGTCAGCGTCGCCGCCACGCTGAACACCAAGGGCGACGTGCTCACCTTGAACCTGAGCATCGAGTTCCTGCCGAAGTGGTACGGCGCTGAGTTTGAAGACCTGCTGCACGAGCTGGCCACCGCGGCCGAAGATCAATTGCGCGATCGCAGCTCGGTGCGCGCAGTGAAGTTCCTGGTGGGCGGTCGAGACATCTACGACTACTTCCCGGCCGAGCGCCCTGCCGCCCGCCCGTCAGCCCCGTCCAGCCAGGCGCCCGGTGCGGCCACGGTCGTGCTCGGTGCTGGCCACGGCATCTACTACCACTACAAGTTCAAGGATTGGCGCGCCCAGCGCGACCCGAGCAACGGCATCACCGAAGACTTCATCACGCCGAGCTTCACCACCGAGCTGTCGACCTGGCTCGCGGCGCGCAGCAGCGCCACCACGGTGTTCGCGCGCTCACAGGCCACCACGCAGCACGCCCCCAGCAAGCAGGAATGGTGGAAGCTGGGCGCCCGCTACTACCTGGAAGAGACCTACCCCGACAACCCGGAGATCTGGAACTCGCGACCAGACGACACCAGCGCGCTGCGTGAACGCAATGAAGACATCAACAGCCGCCCGCTGTTCGCCAACTTCATCGGTGCCAACACGCTGATCCACATCCACACCAATGCGGGTGACCCCAGCGCCACCGGCGTGCGGGCCTTCTATCACACCGGGCGCTCTGCCGACCAGACGCTGGCGGACAACATGCTCTGCTACATGGGCGAGTTGATCCACGCGAAGGAAGGCTACGAGGAATACACCGTTCCCAAAAACTCGAGCCCGCGAGACAACCTGGGCGAAAACTCGAAGGCGAACATGCCCTCGGTGATCATCGAGGCAGGGTTCCATACCAACGCCTCGGACGCCGCGGCACTGCAGAACCCGGTGTTCCGCACCGCGGCGATGAAGGGTGTTGAGAAGGGCTACCGTCTCACCGGCGAAGGCAAGCCGTGTGAGCTGTTCAAGGTCAACAAGATCGAGAACAGCACCGGCCTGCAAGGTGTGCCGATTCCGGTGAAGGTGCCCTACAAGGGCTACCCCGAATTCGCGGTGACGGCCACCGTCGAGATCACCAGCTGCCCTTCGGGCTGGACGTGCACCGGGGGCTCTGTCACCTACAGCGAGAAGACGCCGTCACCGTTGAAGTACACCTTCACCTGCAACGTCACCTCGCCGATGCCGGCGGCCACCTTCGGCCTGCGCACCACGCTGAAGGACATCGACGACGTGAAGACCAAGCCGGCCGATCACACCGTGACCTGCACGCCTGCCAATCAGAAGGTGGTGCCGGGCGCGCCGGGTGCCAAGCCGACCTTCTCGATCAGCGCCTCGTGAGTTGACGCCCTCATGCCGGGGCAGGCGCCCCAAGCACGCATCAAGGCGCGTGCCCCGGCAGATCGCTCGTGTACTGCCGCAGCTTGTCGTCGGCGCCAAGGCCGACGACCGTCAGCGCCAGCGGCAGGCCGAGCGGCTTGACCAGTGCCTCGCGGAGTCTGGGTGCGATGCCAGCCAGTGGCTCGCGGCCATCCACCCGCAGTTCGAACGCTGCGTCCATGCCCTGGTGCAGCGCGTAGCGCACCAGGTCGAACGGCTTCAAGGCGTGGGTGATCTCGATGTTGTTGACCCACCGGCCATCGGCGCGCTGAAAGCGCACGGGCGATCGGCCCTGCAGATCCCGCAGCACCGGCCCGCACTGCGTGTGTACCAGGCGCGCATGGTCGCCGGTGCGGTAGCGCAACAAGGGCAGGCAGAAGTTGAACCCGCCACTCAACACGATCTCGCCGGGTTCGCCCTCGGGCCGCGGCCGGCCTTGTTCGTCCAGGATCTCCACGTAAAGCCAGGGCTGCAACAAGGCAAAGCCCTGCAGATCTTCGCGGTACACGCCAATCGGGCCGGCTTCGTTCATCGAGTAGATGTCCAACACGGGCGCCTGAAAGCGCGCCTGCAGGCGCTGCCGCAGCCCCTCGGACAGGGCCATCGAGGTGCTCAGCAAGGCCCGGGGCCGGTGCCCCAGCGGCAGGTCGGCCAGCGCGGCGAGTGACACCGGGTCGCCCGAGATCAACTCGGGTGCGCACGCGTCAAGGTACGCCGCCCGGTCGTCCGGGTGGCGCCATTCGTGGGGCATCAGGTTCAGCTTCGCCAGCCCGCACTCTCCCATCAAGGGGTTGACCGACACATAGGTGAAGCAACGCTGCTGGTAGCCCGCCAGGACGATGCCCACCTCGCCCGCGCGGGCGTGGGGCACGATGCCGAACTGCCGCAGCGCGCGGCGGTGGTACGCCAGGTACTCCGCGGCCACCACCGGATGCGAGGGCACGCGCAGCGGGTGGCCGGTGGTGCCCGATGTGGTGAAGCAGATCAGCTCATCGAGCACGAGCGAACGAGGGACGTGGTCTGGCAAACAGGCGCTCAGGTCGTGGCGCCCCATGGGCTCCATGTCGGCCCATGCGGGTGGGCGGCCGCCTTGGCGGCGCCGCGCGGGCAACTCGGCCCAGGCTTTGCGCACGAAGCTGTCCAACCACCGCGGCGGGCCCGGTGGCGGCAACGCCGCGTGTGCCACACGCCATTGCCGCCAGTGGGCCCACGCCAGGTGGGCCGGGCCCAGCCTGTGGCCGCTGAATTGCCGGTAGACGGGCGCATTGGGATGACCTCGCAGCCAGCGCAGCATCTGTCGGCCCGGCGCACCCAGCACCGGGAACCGCCGCCGGTCGAACAGCTCGCGCTCGATCTCGGCCGGCAGCGTGGCACCGCGGCGGCGTTCCCGGTGGTGCCCCTGGTGGCTTCCCGGGTGGCCCACCTCACCCGCCTGCGGCTTCATTCGCGGGTGTACTTGTCAGCCGCCTCCTGGGCCTCATCGCTGTCCAGGCGCTGGATCAACGGCGGCGTCGGCGCGTCGGGCGCGGGGCCGGCGACCGGGTCGGCGACCGAGTCAGAACCGGGCAGCTTGGGCCAAGCCTTGGAGAACGCGATCACGAAGGCAGAGACCGACAACAAGACCAGCAGGCCATTGAGCACGAGGTTCAGGCCCAGCCAGGCTTCGAACATGACCAACAGCACGCCGCCGCACAGCAGCGACCACAGCATCAGTGCGAGGCGCAAGGGGCCGGTGATCCAGCGTGCGGCCAGGCCCACCGCCAGCGCCGACAAGCCCCAAGCCAGCTCCGGTATGCCGGGGGCTACCGCCTGCAGCAGGTAGCCGATCCGCATGGCCAGCGCAGCGATCAACAGGCTCGCCGACAGCCCAGCACAGCGGCGCCAGAGGCTGGGCAGCCGCGGGTTCATGGCCAGGCCGGCGCCCAGCAGCAGCATCAGGCCACCCAGCACGATCACCGCGGGCCACGGCAGCCGCGCCAGGCTCACCAGCGTGCCCACGGCCCAACTGCCCGGGGGGCTAGCCGCAAGGCCCGCGATGGCGCCGGCGCTCACGCTGCCTCCAGCTCGATGGCCATGACGCCGATGGGGCGGCGGCCCCCAGCGGGCCCACCGCTGTCAAACGCGAAAAAGGCGGAGGTCATCCGCCAAGTATCTCCGCGCCGCCGATCAGCTGGCCAGCGCGCCGCGAAGCGACGCGGCGCGGGGTGCACGCTTCATGCCCATCCATTCGAGCTCGGCGATCACGAAGGTGCCCAGGGCCTGCACCGCCAGCAGCCCCACGCCCAGGCCCTGCGGAACATTGAAAGTGCCGAAGGCGGCCAGCGCGCAGTCCACCATCCAGCAGAAGTTCAGGGCCACCACCGCGCCAATGGCGGCGTTGGCTACCACGGTGCGCGACGAGAGCCAGGCGAGCAAGGCGGCCCATGGCAACAGCGCCACGCCGATGGCGGTCATCAGGCCGGGCGGCAGGCCCGTCCAAGCAGCCATCAGTTCAGCGTCGGCCACCATCATCACGGCGGTCAGGCCACTCAGGACAGCGTCGACGCGCAGCACGTTGCGAAGGAAGGGGGTCATGATCAGGCGGGACATGTGGATCTCCTTGGGGTGAATCGGTTGAGTTGAGAAGGTGATGGCATCGTCGACCGCCCAGGTCAGCGCGTCGATGACCTCACAGGTCATGGCCCGCGCGCCGCGCGGCGCTATCGTTGGCGCATGGACGCCGACACCCTCACCCGCCCAGCGCCACCGGCCCACCCCACCGCCCACGCCTCGGTGGGTGAGCTGCTGCGCCACTGGCGCCAGCACCGCCGCTGGAGCCAGCTCGAACTGGCCAACGAAGCCGAGGTCTCGACCCGCCACCTCAGTTGCATGGAAACGGGCCGGTCCCTGCCCAGCCGCGAAATGCTGTTGCGCCTGGCCGAGCGCCTGGGGGTGCCATTGCGCGAGCGCAATCGCCTGCTCACCGCCGCGGGCTATGCACCGATGTACCGAGAGCGGCCGCTGGCGGACCCGGCCATGCAGCCGGCCCTGGCGGCGGTGCAGCGGGTGCTTCATGCGCACGATCCCTACCCGGCATTGGCTGTTGATCGCCACTGGAACCTGGTGGCCCACAACCGCGCAGCAGGCGCCTTCATGGTGGGTTTGCCCGACGAGCTTCTGGCGCCGCCTCTGAACGTGCTGCGGGTCTCGCTGCACCCGAACGGGCTGGCGCCTCGCATCGCCAACTTCGCCGCGTGGCGCGATCACCTGTTCGAACGCCTCGCCCATCAGGTTCAGGCCAGCGCCGACGCCGATCTGGCTGCACTGGCCGATGAGCTGCGCGCCCTGCCCCTGCCCCCCGGCACCGCCGCCGGCTGTGAAGCGCCGGCGGGCCCGCGCGGCAGCGTCGAGCTGGCCGTGCCGCTGCAGTTGCACTCACCGGCCGGGCTGCTCAGCTTCATCAGCACGATCACCGTGTTCGGCACTCCGGTGGAGGTGACGCTCTCCGAGCTGGCCATCGAGGCCTTCTTCCCGGCCGACGAATTCACGGGCCGGGCGCTGGCTCGAATGGCGGCAGCCGAAGCCTCTGACTAGGTGCGCGGCTCGACTGAACCAGTGCCGGCCAGGCCGAGGCGGCGTGCGGCAGATTTCGTCGGTCGAAGTCTGTCGCGGATGACATGGCTGCCCTTTTTCCGTCCGGCGGGGCCCAAGTGCCAGATCGACGCTGCGGCGGCACCGAACAGCAGCGTGAGTTCGGCCACCGCGACGATCATGGTCGTCCATGCGACGAATCCGTGGTGGGCAGAAGGCAGCCCCCCGGCCATCGCCGTAGGCAACTTGCCGTAGATGGTCCAGGGCTGCCTGCCGATCTCGGCCACCGCCCAACCACAAAGAATTGCGATCCAAGGCAGCGGGCTGAGCGCCACCAACAACACCGACAACGTCGGTGCCCGACCTTCGCACAGACGCCTGCGAAACCAGACGGCCAAGGCGCAGAGCACCAGGCATGCAACACCCGATGCCACCATCACGCGGAAGAGCACGAACAGTACTGAAACGGGAGGTCGCGCTGCATCTGCAACGGCAGCCACCTGCTCTTCACGGGACAGCCGCGCCCACCGGCTGCCCATTCGCGCCGCGACAACTTCCTCCAGGTTTGCCAAGCCCGAGAACTGCGGATCGACGACACCATTCACCGACGGCGGAGCGATCCCGATCAGCCTGTCACGCAGGTCCAGCACACCTGGCGAAGGTGCCAGAGAGCCGTCGCGCAGCAGGCTTCCGAGCGTCGGAATCTCCAGCACGTTGAGGTTCCGCGCTTCACCTTCCATCGGTCGCGCCCACAAGATGAGTGGGCTCGGGTTCGAGGTGGACCGCCAGTGCCCCTCGATCGCCGCGAACTTCATCGGCTGGAGATGCGCGACGTGCGCGGCACCCGTGTGCCCGCTCCACAGCGTGGACACCGATCCTGCCAACCCCAGCCAAACGGCCACGCCGATTGACGCCCGCGCGACGGACCGGTGGCGATGAGAAAGCGTCCATAGTCCCGCGACAGCGAACACGAAGAATGAACCACAGACCATCGCCGCCGAGATGGTGTGCCAAGCCTTGTTCAGGGTGACCGGGTGCACCAGCAGCATCGCCAGCCTCTCGGACACGGGCCTCTGATCAGCATCGTGCGGCAAGACGGCCGGCACCTGCATCCACGCATTGACGGACAAGATGCACATCGACTGAGTCGTCACGATCCCGAGCAGCAACCAGCAGCAGGCGGCGCGTGCGCGCGGATCAAGCCAGCGACCTGCGAACGTGTTGACGAGAACCAAAGCGATCATCGGCCACAACAGAAACGACTCCACCTTCATGACAGCCTCAAGGACCGGGGCCGCCTGCGTCATGAACGTGATCCAGTAAGTGGTCAGTTGCATCCTGAGCGGGTATCCCGTCAACATCCCCAGGAGCCACGCCAGAACGAAATACTTGCTCCAGTACGCCGCCGCCGCTTCATGGGATCGATCATGCTGGGTCGCATGCACGGTTCGCAAGACAGTGACTTGCGCCAGCAAACCTATCGACAACGGAACAAACAGGAAGTGAAAGCCGGCACTCAGCCCGAACATCCACCGGGCCGTCAGGTTGAGGAACTCTTCAGCAGTCATAGGCAGACTTCTCATGGGCGACCCAGGACGGCCAATCTGCGGCCGTCATCGCTGCGGTCACCACGGTTTCAATCAGACGCGAATCTCTCGTCCGCCAGACTGGGCACCCCTTTGCCGATCAACGGCCCGGGGCTTCGAAACGGCGCAGGATCCCGATGAAGATCGAGACGCGCGCACATCTCTTGAGTTGAACGAGCCGACGCAAGAGGCCCGAGAGGTGGCGCCCTCAGGGCTCTTGCCCGACCGCACCCGCCTCAACGGCACCGGCGGATTACAGAGCACCTTCCCGGTATTCGACCCGCTGCGCCTACACACGCATTCAGCAGCGCCTGGCCGAACCGAAAGGTCGGCATTCGACGCGAATACGGCGCTTCGCTCAAGTCAAAAGAATCGCCAACAGGCATTCAAATAACTCATGGCAGCCGGGGTCGGGCCTCTTCTGATCGCTGTCCGGCTTGTGAGGCCGTCGTGAACCGACCGGCGCCGGCCACGTCAACGCGCGCGTTGGGCCCTCTACGGGCTGCGCTGGACCGCTGTCATCTGCGGCGCGGGTCAAGGACAGCCCGGGAGGCCGTTCGACCGACAGAGAGTTGCAGGGTCACCGCCAGCATCGACGGCGACGCACTCATGCGATGAAGCGGAAGGGGGGCTGCCATCGTTCATCGGCCCTGCGTCACGGGCCGCCCGGACGCCGCCGGGCCTGGCAGCCCCCGTTCTCAGGTCACTGGAAAACAGGCAGCGTGCCGCGACGTGGCATCGCAGGGCCAGGCGACGAAAGAACCGGGTCATCCACAACACGTGCGGGGTGCTTCTGTTGTGCTGACACCTTGGTTCGGCTGGCGTACATGGCCTGGTCGAACTTCGATCCGCTCTTCGCCTTTCCCACGCCATACACGGAGACAGCCTTGGCACCCGCGAACGATGTGGAGATGTAGTCCCCCACCATGGAGCCCTGGCTCGTGTCAGCGATGTCTGTCAGCTTCATCGGGCCTGCGAGCGTGACTGGCGCCGTCCACGTTTGCCCGCCATCTACCGAAGAAACAAAACCCACAGAAAGCTGGCAAGTGGCGATCGTGCAGTTGGCGTTGGGATAGAAGTAATAGGTCAGGCCCAGCCTGGCGGTGTTGCCGGAACTGCCTTTGTCCACGGCGATGCCAGGAATGAAGTGATCAACGGTGCTTGAGGTGGGGTCAATCGGTATACGAACGGGCTTTGTCCAGCTCGTGCCATCGGTCGACGTGCTCATCACGATGTCGTTCGACGCGCAGCCCGAGCGGAAGCGGCAGTCTTGCCAGACCACGTACACCTTGCCTGCACCGTCCACTTCGGCCGATGGGAGCGTTTCGGTGCGGAGTTCGCCCGCGACTTCATGGTCGTTGATATTCGCTACCACCACGGTTGATTCCCACGTCGCGCCACCATTGGTGGAGCGGTACGAAAGGATCTGCCCGCTCAAGCCCAGCAACGGCACGACGACGTTGCCGTTCGGTTGGGTCACCGGCTGGCCTCCCAAACCGTGGGCGTTGTCTGCGGTCGTCTTCTTGCTGCCCCAGGTTTTGCCGCCATCCGAGGAGGTGCTGCTCAGCAGCAGATCGTTGCCGGTGACGTCGTCCCATGTCGTGTAGCAATTGCCATAGTGCGGACTGGACTCGACGTTGTCGCACACGATCCAGTTCTTGTCATAGAAGCCGTTGGTCGTCGATACGGTGACGGGATCACTCCACGTGAGCCCGCCATCGGTCGAACGGCTCGTCAGGACCGCCTTGCCAGACCCGTCTTTGATCGCCAAAGAAGAGACCATCCAGACCTTGTGCTTCGCGTCGTAAGACACCGTCGGGTCGGAAACGCGGTCGTAGCTTCCAGCGGGTGTGCTGTTGACGGTGATGGCCGGCAAGAAGCCGCGCTTCCAGGTCTTGCCCTTGTCTTGCGACGTCGAGAATCCAATGTTGGTCGAGCCGCCATCGAAGAATCGACCTGTCTGAAACACCGCCACCACGGTAGAGCCGAACGCGAAAGTGTCTGGCTCGACTTGCGTGGCGTGTTGAGCGTCCGGATTGGCATAGGGATCACCGCTGATCACCTTGCTCCCCGCGGCCTGAACGCATGTCGCACTGAGCACTGTCAACATGGAAGAGAGTACGACCCGTGTGGTGGCATGCATCCTTGTCTCCTGGCATCTGGTTTGAAAGGTGTTTGGAGCGTAAGCACGCACCGAGCGCCGTGCAACGGAGCATCGTCACCAACGATCAACCCCCGGGATCGAGAGCTCTCAGGGCGTCTTTCCGCAAGACATCGATCGTGGCGCTATCAGCTTGCTCTTCACGTAGTCGCCAACTGGGTACGCCCATGCGCATGCATTGGTTCCAAGCGGCCATCGGTCAAGAAGCATCCACGCCAGCGACACCCACCCTCGCTTGGCGTCGCTCGTTCGGCACCATCGATCGTGATCCGTTGAACCGTGCTCAGAGCGGCCAAACCAGACACCCGTGCCCCATTCAATCTGCCACTGCGGTTTGACAGGTTGAGGCAGCGTGATGACCTCTGTCAGGGGCCGACGCCGCGCCTCAGCCCCAGAGCCCAGGCTAGCGGAAACCCTGAGTGACACCCCAGCCGTCGCCCGCGTGACGGACATTCACGGGTGCAGCTGCGATAACGACAGCCCCGCCGAACTCGCCGACGCAGGAGACCACGATGACCGCACCCACCCCCTCCACATCGCCCGCTGCAGTGACCGGCGCTGAAACCCGCTACCGCATCTGCCCGCTGTGCGAGGCCTGCTGCGGCCTGGACGTGCAGGTGGCCGATGGCCGTGTGATCGCGATCCGCGGGCGAGCCGACGACGTGTTCTCGCACGGCTACATCTGCCCCAAGGGCTACGCCCTGAAAGACCTGCACGAAGACCCCGACCGGCTTCGCCAGCCCCTGGTGCGCCGCGAGGGCCAACTGCAGCCGGCCACGTGGGACGAGGCCTTCGAAGAGATCGAGCGTCGCCTGCTGCCCATCATCGAGCAGCATGGGCGCGACGCGGTCGCGCTGAGCGTGGGCAACCCCACGGCGCACAAGCTCGGGCTGTTGCTGTATTTCGCCAGGCTGGCCCGGGCGGTGGGCTCGAAGAATGTGTTCTCCGCCTCGACGCTCGACCAGATGCCCAAGCAACTGGCCTCGGGCTGGATGTACGGCAGCTGGCTGTCGGTCGCGGTGCCAGACATCGAGCGCAGCGACTTCATGCTCATCATCGGCGCCAACCCGATGGCCAGCAACGGCAGCCTGTGGACAGTGCCCGATTTCCGGGGCAAGGCCAAGGCGCTGCGCGCCCGCGGTGGCCGCCTGGTGGTGATCGACCCGCGCCGCACGGAAACCGCCGCGGTGGCCGATGCCCACCACCCCATCCGGCCAGGCGCTGATGTGTTCCTGCTCGCGGCGATGGTGCACACCGTGTTCGCCGAGGGCCTGGCCCGCCTGGGCCGCCTCGCGGAGTGGACCGTGGGGGTGGACGAGGTGCGCGCCGCGGTGGCCGAGTTCCCGCCCGAAGCGGTGGCGGCACGCTGCGGCATCCCGGCCGACACCATCCGCGCCCTCGCCCGCGAGCTGGCTACCACCGAGCGGGCCTGCGTCTACGCGCGCATTGGCACGTGCACGCAAGAGTTCGGCACGCTCTCTTCGTGGCTGGTGGACGTGCTGAACCTGATCACCGGCCACCTCGATGAGCCGGGCGGCGCGATGTTTCCGCACGCGGCGGCCTTCGCCCCCAACACCCAGGGTGCGCCGGGCGTGGGGCGCGGTATCGTGACAGGCCGGCACTCCAGCCGCGTGAGCGGGGCCCCCGAGGTGATGGGGGAACTGCCCATCACCGTGATGGCTGAAGAAATCGAGACGCCCGGCCCAGGGCAGATTCGCGCCCTGATCACGCTGGCCTGCAACCCGGTGTTGTCAGCGCCGGGCGGGCCGCGGCTGGCCCGTGCGCTCGACACGCTCGACTTCATGGTCAGCTTCGACATCTACCTGAACGAGACATCTCGCCACGCCGATGTGGTGCTTCCGGGCATGTCGCCCCTGGAAGACGAGCACTACGACGCCACGTTCCCGCAGTTCTCCTTCCGCAACCATGCACGCTACAGCGAGCCGGTGTTCCCGCCCACGCCGGGCCACCCGCCCGAATGGCAGAACCTGCTGCGCCTGAACGCCATCGTTCGCGGGCTGGGCGCCCGTGCCGATGTGCTGGCGCTGGATGACCAGTTGCTGGAGCAGGATGTCACCCGCCTCGCCGGCGCGCAGGCGCCTGCCGTGCTGGCGGCCCTGGCGGCCAGCGGCCGGCGCGGGCCCGATCGCCTGCTCGACCTGGCGCTTCGCACGGGCCCGCATGGCGACCTCTTCGGGTTGAAGCCCAGCGGCCTGAACCTGGACAAGGTGAAGGCTGCACCCGCCGGCATCGATTTGGGCCCTCTCGCCCCCCGGGTGCCCGAGATGCTGCGCACCCCCAGTGGCCGCATCGAGCTGGCACCGGCCGCCTGCCTGCAGGACATGGCCCGCGCCCGCGCGCGCCTGGCCGAACCGGCGCCCGAACTGGTCATCATCGGCCGGCGCGAGGTACGCAGCAACAACAGCTGGATGCACAACCTGCCGACGCTCGCCAAGGGCCCCGAGCGCTGCACCCTGATGATCCACCCCGACGACGCCCGCCGGCTCGGCCTGGCCGAAGGCGCCCTGGCCCGCATCCGTGCAGCGGCACCACCCGCCCAACGAGCCGGCGACGCGGTGGAAGGCGTGACGGCACCTGTGGCCATCACCACCGATGTGATGCCGGGGGTGGTGAGCTTGCCCCACGGCTGGGGGCACGATCTGCCGGACACCCGACTGCGTGTGGCAGCCGAGCGCCCAGGCGCCAACCTGAACGCGGTGCTGGACGAGCGTTTGCGCGACCCGCTGTCCGGCAACGCCGTGCTCTCGGGGGTGGCGGTGACCGTCACCCCCGCGTGAGGACCGTCGCCTCAGTCTTCGACGAAACGCACTTCGCTCAGCGTGTAGGCATTCTGCTTGGCGGAGCCGGAGCGGTCGATCAGCACCACCACGCCATCGACCTGGCCGTAGTTGAAGCCATCGGCTGCGTTGTACGGCAGGCGAACCACCAGCGGCTCACCCGGCGCCGGCGGCGCAGCGTTCACACCCGCCAGCGTGTAGTAGACCGGGTTCTTCGGATCCAACGGGGCGCTGGTGTAGAGCTCGACGTTCAAGTTGAGCGCCTGCTCGACACCCCTGAACACCAGCTCAACGGCGTGGTGGTGGCTCAAATCAAGCCGCAACAGCGGACCGCCTTGGTCGGGCCCGTTCGGGCGGGTGTAGGCGCCGTACCGGATCACCAACTCGCCCAAGGCGCCAATGCCCGCGGCGACGCCGGCCTGCCCGCGGCCCAGCGACAGCGCTGCAGGCGAGCGTTGGGGATTGGTGTAGACGTTGTAGGTCGTATCGCGAACACCACCGATCACGCTCGCATCGAAGTCGCGGTAGAAGATGCTGCTGACCGAAGAACGCACCGCGTTGTGGGCCGTGGCTGGCGCGGTGTAGCTGTCCACCAGGATCGGCGCCGCCGTGGCGAGGCCCGACAGCCAGGCGAGACCGGCAACGGCGGCACAACGGACCAGGCGATCACGTTGAATGGACAGTGAGTTCGACATCGGAGGGCACTCCTTGGTGTAGGTGGCCGCGATTCTGTGGAGCGCCAAGCACCCAGGCGATCCCCAAGCCCACGCGGCAGCCCCCCACAGGTTGGGGGCTTGCACCGACCTCACTGCCCGGCGGGCATCAACTGAAGATTCTCAGCGGTCGCCGGAACCAGCCGTGGCTGGCTCAGGAACCGGCGAGCCCCCTCCACGGTGAAGCGATCGGCGGGTGGGGTCGCGCCAGCCTGCACCACCACCGGCGTCGACACCGGTGTGAGCCCATCCAGGCCTGCCAGTGCCACGTCAGGGGCACGGACGGCCGGAGCCACGGCGGTGTGCGCCGACCCCACGGCGATCACCACCGGGCGGTTCTTCACCGCGCCATACCAAGGCTGCTCACGCCAGAGGCACAGATCCATCACGCGCCGGTCGATCGGCTTGGGCGACACCGGCGCGCCCAGGATCTTCGAAAGAAGATCCGAATTCCACACACACGCATGCCCGCCGATCGTCTCGACGGGCACCGCCGAGGTCAGCTCTGCCATGCGCCCCCAGTCGGCCTTGTCGCCCCGAGTGCAGGTGGGGCGCGACCCCGGCTCCAGCGGCGCATCGCGGTTCAGGTTGACGCCGCCGCCGGGCTTGTCGCCGGAACCCGAGGCGCCATTCGCGCCGGAGATGTACTCCACGCAACCGTTGAGGATCTTCACGGACAGACTGCGATCCAACATCGGCCTGCAGTCGGCCGACATGGCGATGATCTGAAAGGTCGCATAGTGGGCTTCGCGGGGCCCATCAAAGTAAGACTCTTCGCGGTAGTAGACCGAGTTCGGCGCCGGAGGCAAGGAGATGAGCTTGCTCTCGGCGACTTCCCACTCCTCGTTGAAGACCCTTTGTCGGCAGAGGATCTGGAGATGCCGGTTCATGCCCTCAAGCTTCAGGCGATCTCTGATCTCGTGCATGACGTGCAGGCGGACGGGCTCATCCGCCGCCACCGCGACTTGAGCCGCAGCCAGCCCCAACAACAGGGCCGCGGCCCAGCGTGTCAGCGTGCAGACGTGGTCACTCATCGAAGAATCAGGCGAGGCCTCGCAGGTGGTGGGTGTCATTCGCAAATTCTTGCACCCACTCTCGCCGGGTGGTCGACTGGCGCCAATGGGTGATGGACGTGTGGCCCGCTGCGGGGTAGCCGCCTTCGAAGGGCCCCGGGCCGAACCCGAGGAAGTACGAGAACGCCGCCTCGACGACACCGCCGTGCACCACCAGGACGATCGTCTTTCCCTCGAAACGCGACAGCAGCTCTCTCAGCTTGCTTTGCACTCGAACGGTGAACTCTTGGATGGTTTCAAAGCCATCGCAGAATCGGTGTGTTCGGCGCTGCGAGAGATCGAGTTCGTCGAACTTTCTCATGAAGGCGTCGACACCCAGCACTTCGTTGCCGCTCTCCCATTCGCACAGCTCGGGCAGCGGCACTGCCGCCAGGCCCAAGGCCGGCGCGAGGATGTCCGCCGTCTGCCGAGCGCGAGGCAAGGTGCTGCAGAACAAGGCATCGGACCTGATCTCGCCCGTGCTCACCAAGCGATCGGCCAGCGCATAGGCCTGGCGCCGGCCCAACTCGGAGAGCCCAAAGTCACAGGAGGCTTCGGTGCCCTCCGGGGACGGCCGATGGTCGTAAGCGCCGTGACGAATCAGATAGACAGAGGTACGCATGGCAGCCGGTTTGGTTTGAAGCCCCATGGGGCCATCCAAGGTGGGTGGGTGTCAAAAGGAGCGCCGCCCGACTCGGCGGACTGCGCCGCAGCCCGAGACCCCGAATCTGGAGGCCCATCGCTCAGTCGGGCGCGCGCCGCTCGAAGTGAAGCAGGTCGTACCAGTTCCCGTGCAGCTCGAAGCTCTGGGTTGATCTTCCAAACTGGGTGAACCCGTTGCGAGACAGCACCGTCACGGACCCAGCATTCTCAGGCCGGGCCGTCGCTTCGATGCGCTTGAGCCCCATCTCATCAAATGCCTTGGCGACAATCAAGCGGACAGCTTCGGTGGCATAGCCCTGCCCTCCAAAGCGCTCTGCGATCCGATAGCCCAACTCGGCACTGTGAAAGTGCGCGCGCCGCACCCTGATGAGGTTGATCCGGCCCACCAGCGAACCCGCGTCGTTCCGAATGAGGAACTGGTACGCCGTATCGCGGCGAGCATCGAGCACCGCCAACTCGATCGCGCCAGCCACGCCGTCTTCCGAGTAGTAGCCGGGCGGGCGCGCGTTGATGCTTCGCTCAAAGAATGCTCGATTCTCCAGCTCAAACGAAAGCAGTTCCTGAAGGTCCGAGGGTGCGGGGGGTTCGATGAACAGCATAGGCAAGCGTCGATGCCTGGGGCACCGTGTTGGCGAAGCGCTGATGTTATGCGGCGCTCGAAGCCTGCACGCGAAGGTCAGTTGCCCTCGCCGGCAATGGTGGAGACCCAGTAGCGATTCAGGCTGTGCCCCTGCGTCGACACCTCACCGTCGAACTGCGCACCATTCCTGCGGAGCACGCCCTGCGAGCCCAGATTGTCGGGCGTGCAAACGACCAACGCGTTCGCGATGCCGCGGGCGCCCGCGCGCGCCAACGTCAGCCGAAGCAACTCGGCGCCGAGCCCTCTGCGACGCAAGGTGGGCCGAATGCGATAGCCAATGTGGCCGCCAAACTGCGCCATCCACGGCGACAAACGATGGCGCAACGAACTCATGCCCACGAGCGCTCCTGAGCTGGCATCCAGGGCCCAGAACGCAGACCAAGGTACCAGCCCGTCCAACTCACCCTGCTCACCCCGGATCAACCAGTCCAGGTAGGCCGGGAACCCCCATTCGAAGAGGGGCTGCTCGTACACATACTCCCTTTCACCGGCCCCGATGAATTCTTCGATCATCGCCATGAAGGCGGCTTCATGGGCCTGTGAGGGTGATACGAGATGAAGGCGCATGGTTTCAATGTCCTCTCGGATCATGCCAAGTTTGGGACCATCTTCGATATACCCCGTGGCATCGCCAGGGAATGGGCATCGCCAGGCCAGCGCCACCCGAGTTTCTCGGTCATCGAGACCACCAAAACATCGGAGCGACTCGCGACCACGAGCCCCATGCATGAGGCCGCCTCATCTGAGACTCGGCGCCTTTTCGCTTGCGCGTGGATTCGATGTCGACTCGAATGGCGAGCGCTTCTGAGTGGGCCCATTCATCGATTCGAATAGGCCCGACAGGCTCAGGGGCCCATGTGCGAACGGCGTCATTCGAAGGTGCCGCCCCGGTAACTAAATACCTACCAGGAGACAAATTGAACCATTCTCGAACAGGCCAACTCGGCCTCATATTCTTGACAGCGTCTGTCCTCGTGCTGCCCCTTGCGGCGGCGGCGGGAGCGATGACGAACGAATCGCCCGCCAACGAACGATCGCAGCAACGCATTTCGCATGCGAATCCAGGCTGGCCCAAGGTGGGCGCGCATGTGGCGCGGGAGGGGCGCGCGCCGGCTTTGCTGCCGCTGCGCTCGGCCGATGATTTCGTGCCGAATCGGCTCAAGATCGGGCAGGCGCCCGACTCAGTGGCACTGCCTGTCACGCCTCGCATCAAGGCCGCCCGGCAACTTCAACGGCTCAAAGGATGGAAGCAAGGCGGCGCCGATGTGGCGGGCACCTCCTGCAATGGACGGGACTTCATCGGCAAGACAGGATCATCCTTGATCTCGTTCATTGACGGTGCCGACCTGACCACCTGCATGTACAGCCTCTACTACGGCTCGGTGGATGACTACAGGACGGTCTTTTCCAACGCGAACATCATCACCGTGGCAGACGAACTCAAGGTTCGAGCGGTGAGCTACCAAGGAAATGACAGCAATCACTCGATGAATCTGCTGTCCTTCCTTCGTACCGCCGGGTACTGGAGCTTCATGAGCAAGGACGGGGACAAGCGCAACAACATCCCACCTGGCGACCCGACGATGATGCAGCATGCCCTGTCGTCGATGATGCAACTGATCGCCTCGCCGCACTTCTTCGACAAGACGGAAGACAACGCCTACTTCGTGAGCGAGGTCTACAAGACCGTCTACTCTGGTTGGGCCCTTTCATATGCGCCGTCGGCCAAGAAGTGGCTTGATCAAGTGACGCCGAGCACCCCAGCCATCGGATACTGGACCAACGATGCGATCCTGCAAGCCATGTCTGTCTTTTATGAGGGCAGCTTCCAATCCGACTACGTAGACAGCGTTCAAAACGACATCAGTTATGCCCAGAGCTTTGATGCATTCCTGACCCGCAATATGGACATTCTGGGCACGGAGGACAGCTATCACATGCCCAATGCCATGGGTGAACTGATCCGCTTCGTGCAGTACGCACCATTGAGTACTCGGGTGCGTTCGTTGGCGTCAGCCCAGATGCCGCACTTCCCAGTGACTGACGACAAGACGATCGACGTGTGGATGCGCGCATCGAGCATGGTCGACTACTATGACTCGGCCAACTGCGCTTCGTACGGCACGTGCAACGGTCAAGACACCGTGGCGTCCATCAAGCTGCCGATCCGCTACGAGTGCGGCAGCCAATACGTGCTGCGTGCCGAGGCGATGACCTCCGCGCAACTCAAGACGACGTGCGACTCAGTGACCGAAGAGGCCAAGTACTTCCATGGCCTGATGGGTACGAAGAAGGGCAAGCCGGTGGCCAAGGACAAGAACAAGACGCTCGAACTCGTCGTCTTCGACAACTACGACGAATACGCCAGGTTCTCGGGCTTCCTGTTTGGCAACAGCACCGACAACGGCGGCATCTATCTGGAAGGCAACCCTGCCAAGAAGGGCAACCAAGCGCGATTCATTGCCTACCGTGCTGATTGGCTGGCGGACTTCGAGATCTGGAACCTGAACCACGAGTTCACCCACTATCTCGACGGGCGCTACAACATGTGGGGAAGCTTTGGGGACTATCCGCTGAGCGTGGGCGGTGGCGACCAGTCGTCCGTTTGGTGGATCGAGGGCATCGCTGAGTATGTGTCGTACAGCTACCGCCGACAGTACTACGCCGACGCCACGTCTCGAGCTCAGACGGCGCCCGTTTCGCTGAGCGAAGTGATGAAGAACACCTACTACAGCGGGTCAGCGAGGGTTTACAACTGGGGCTACCTCGCGGCGCGCTACATCATGGAGCGGCAGCCGCAAGAGCAGAAGACCTTCCTGCCCATGATGCGCGTCGGTGACTACGACCAATACAGCGCCTACATCAAGGATCTCGGCACGTCATTGGATCGCGACTTCTCCGATTGGCTGACGAAATGCGTCAGCGGCGGGGATCTCACCTCCTCCAGTTGTGTCAGCAACGGGCAAGGAACGAAGCCGCTCTTGGATCCGTCTGCGATCGGCGCTTGCGCGATGGCACGAAACGATGCGCTTGACAACGGATGCTCCCGCGAGTTGTCGAAATCAGGTGTGCTCTCGTACTACATCTGGAACGACGACTTTGCCAAGTCGATCTTCAAGTTGAGCAAGGTTGCCGGCAGCGTAGACCTTTACGCCCGTGCCGGTTCATACCCCACCACCTCCAACTACGATGTCAAAGTGCAGAGCACGGGCCAGGATGTGTCGATCACCTTGCCGAACAAGGGCTACACCTACTCGTATGTGATGGCCGTTCCCAAGACCGGCTTCTCCAAGGCCACGCTTCGCGGGATGTTCAGCGAGCTGCCGTTCCCGCCGGGATCGAAGCAAATCCATTGCATTGATTCCATGGCCAGCGTGCTGGCGCAGGGCTGCGGACGCTGATCGACTGAACTACATGGGTTGGCCCAACCTGCATCACTGCTCAGGTTGGGCCTTTTTTGATGTGACCCCGACGACGTTGTTGCACTGAGTTTCTTCTCGCCTCTGGAATGCGGCCTCGCCGCACCTGGCCGAGCATCGCGGCCCCCGGGTAGACGCACAGCGCCACCCCACGCAGATGCCCTGATGTCAGAACGTCAGGCCGCCCGCCGCACCGGCACGCCTTCGATGGCGTGGAGCACCAGCCACAGGCTTGGCGCAGGTGCCTTCACTGCCCCTAGAGCTGATGCCCTCGAGCTCATTCGCTGCCTGGCGGATGACGCCACCAGCTCGCGACAGGCCCGCGCGAGGCGGCTCGCCATGCCCTGCATGGTGTGCGGCGTGTAACGAGTTCATGAAAAGTTTTGACGTTGTTCATGAACGCCATTGAGCTCCGGCTCAAAGTGGTGCGCATACCGGCGCTGAAACTCTTCTCGCCAGTACGCACGGCCCGCCAAATCATGATTGGGATATGACGAGGGCCAGTGGCCTCTCCATTTTCAGATGTAAAACTTGAGACAAGGTCGGCTGGCGACCGAAGCAGTATGTCAAAGCTAGTCATTACCCATGGCCCTCACGTCATTTCTGTGGTGACTATTTCACGCGAACGCACCACCATCGGGCGGCGCGCATACAACGACCTCGTTTTGGATGCGCCCACCGTGAGCGGTGAACACGCGGTTTTGCTGGCATTCGACGACGACGTATTCATCGAGGATCTCGGAAGTACCAATGGAACGTACGTCAACAACCGCGCCGTGCGCCGAATCTTGCTGCATTCGGAAGATCGAGTCGCCATCGGCAGCTTCGCGCTGACTTTTAAAACTCAACCTGGCATGGCCCACCCTTCCGCTGAAACGCCCTTGTCTGACGCAGTTCGATATGGCTGCATCGCTGAACAGGTTCACGCGCGAATTCCCGCCTCGATCAAAGTGCTGGATGGGGCCCTCACCGGCAATCAGGTCTTCTTGACGAAGGTGGTGACGCCGATTGCGGGATCGGGCAGGAATGTGGTTTCCATCATTCGGCAGCCCGCCGGATACTTCCTGGCGCGCGTCGACCGCGAGCATCCCTTGAAGATCAACGATGAGCAGGTTCCATTCGATCCGGCTGAACTTCGCAATGGCGACATCATTTATGCGGATGGCGTACGAATGCAGTTTGTCCACGCGTGAAAAATACATGCCACGCGGCCAAACTCAACCCGAAATTAAATTACTGATGGGGCGTCTTGGGTGTGCTTTGAAAATAGATACCTTCTATGTCAACTCAGCGGGTGAGGCTGTCGCCTCCCATCGCTGAAATTCTGTCGATATGGGAAGCGTCGGGGGCTCTTGTCCGGGCAGCGACGCCATTGCTTAATACTTTGGGCGGGTTATGCGACGCAATTTGCGGCACCTGAATGGACTACGCTATTTCGAGTCTGCAGCGAGAAGACTCTCATTCACCGAGGCGGCGGCCGAGCTTTGCGTGACTCAAGGCGCCGTCAGCCACCAAATACGTTCTCTCGAACTGGCGTTGGGCCGACCTCTTTTTGAACGAGCCCAGCGCCAGGTTCGCTTGCTTCCGGCGGGGGAGCGGCTGCTGGCGGAACTCAGCGAGCCGTTTGCGCGGATCGACGAAGTCATGGATCAGCTCAGGCGAGGTGAAACCTCGTCGAGGACGCTGCGCCTGTCGGTCACGCCCACGTTCTCAAGCCGATGGCTGATTCCCAGGATGCCCAAGTTCTGGGCACGCCACCCGGAAGTCGAGCTGCACCTCAATCATGACGTCAGCCGCAACTTGCGCGCGAAGGTGCAACTCGACGCCGCGGTGCTGTGGTACCGCGAAAGACCGCGCGTCTCGAATCTGGTGACGCGCCTGCTCTTTGGCCTTCACCTGTCGCCCGTGTGTGCGCCTTCGATTCTTCGAGACAGTCACCCACTGAAGGTCCCGTCCGACCTCCAGCACTACCCGCTGCTGCACGAGGACAGCTTCAGAGATTGGGAGCGCTGGACCCACCTCGCCGGCATACCGGACCTTGACGTTCACAAGGGGCAAGTGATCGACGACGCCAACGCCGTCCTGATGGCGGCAGCCGCCGGCCATGGCATCGCACTGGGCCACTTGCCGCTGATCGACGATGACTTGATCGCAGGCCGCCTCATCCGGCCGTTCTCGCTCAGCATCCCAGCCAGTGGTGCGTACTGGCTGGTGTGCAGCAAGCAAGTGTCTCAGCTCGCGTGTTGGCGCGCGTTCAGTGAGTTCCTGCTGGAGGAGGTCCATCTCCAAATGAGCACCTCCGGTGCGACCCGCCCCGGCGTGGGAATCGACGGGCGCCAAGACTTGGGAAACGACGCCACTCGTTGAGCGTGGCATTCATCGGCATCAGTGCGCAGGAGGTAGCACCATGAATACATCGATCGACTTGGGCGCTCCGCGCTGGACAGCGCAGCGGAAGGCGGCGCTGGTACTGCATCTTCTGCAGGGCAAGGTGGGTGTCCTGGAAGCCAGCCGCACCTACGGTCTGCCGCGCACCTTGCTTGAGACTTGGCTCTATGACGCACGCAAGGGGATCGAACACGCCATGCGCGTGGATCAGCGTGACCTTCGTGACCAGTACGAGCGCAAGATGAAAGCGATGCAGAGGCAGCACGCAGCGGAGTTGATGGAGCTGCGGGCGCTTCTGGGCGGCGGGGAAACCCGCAACACGTTGACCGCCCCTACCGCCTCTTTCGGCCCAGCGCCAGCTGGCCCCACCGGTGGAGCAATACCGATCTCAAAGCCTTCGACTTAGTCCACGGCGTCAGCCGGCGCGCTGCCCGGTGTAGCGCAGCGTGCCGCACGACACACCGGTTGCAAGGCTGGAACTCCACTGCAACCGATGTCTCGTCAGCGTCTATGCGACGTCAGATCTTGGTCTTCAGGTAGTCGAACAGCGGCTTGCCCGGTTGCTCGAATATCGGCTGGTAGACGCGCGACACGTCCACGTCGTAGAACGCCGCCTCTTCCACCTGGCGCGCCTCGCCTTTCGCACCCCACCCTTGTGTGATTCGATACGTCAACGAATCCATCACCGACGTACCCAGATCGGGGCAACCCCAGATGCCGTACACCCCGGTACCGATGGGTGCCTGCTGCAAGACGGTCTTGGCTCCGGCGTCGTTGCCCGCCACGTCGTTCAGCACGAGCATGAGCACCAGCCCGAGAAGGTCGCCGGACGCTGCCGTCCACGTCTGGTCTTGTGGCTCGAAGGCGAGGCGGTCAATCGAGAGCTCAAAGTCGATGTCCTTGATGCCCAAGACCTTGAAGATGGCCCGATAGTCGCTGCCGCTGCCACCGTAGCTGGCGATGCTGGCCGCGATCTTCTTTCGATCGGCCTCGGTGACCCACGAGGTGCGCCGATCGTAGTAGCTGAGGATCAGCAGTTCCTCGCGCAGGGCCGCGTAGCGGTCGGGGTACTTCTTCTTGAGGCGAAGGAAGATGCTCTCGGCCGCCGTATAGCCCAAGGAGTTGTTCGAGATCGTCAGCGCGTAGCCGTAGTCGTGGTCGGGCAGCATCTGCGAATACCCCGCCGTGTACGAAGGCGCCCACATCAGCCACTGGAACCGGGCCGGATTGCCCTTCCCGCCTTTCAGTTCGTTGAGTCGTCGGGCCTGCGCTTCCGTCATCGACTCGGCCTGGTCGCCGGGGCTGGGGTTGTCACTGAAGGCCCCTGGCCAGTTCAAGTATTTGCCCCAGAACGGCCGCATCGGGGTGCCGTGGCACTGCACGCATTCGACAGGGTTCTTCACCAGCTTCGATCCAGAGCGTTGGAAGTCAAACTTGGCGAACTCCCATCCACCCGACTTCTTGTTCATGTACGCCACATCGACCTGCTCGTACAACGGGTCGCTGGGATCCGACCCCACATTCATCAACAGGCGCGCGTCGGCACCAAAGAAGACGATGCGCGGGTTCTCCAATGAAGCCTTGCCCGCGCCGCGCGTCTTCTCCATGAGCGCATATCGCTTTTGGTAGTTTGCTGGCAGCTTGGACAGGAACGCGGCAACGTCTCGAATGTCGTTCTCTTTGATGAACTTGTCCAAGCCCTTGATGGTCATGGCCGGCTCGCCGGGCTTGGGAGGCGGGTCGTAGTCGTCGAGTGGCACCGTCAGCTTGCCCACCGACCGCGGGCAAGTGCCTGCATTGACGGCGGCGCTGAGAAGAATGAGCAGGCCGGCAACGAGACGTTGGCGATTGAGTCTTTTGGACATTGAGTTGTCTCCTATCGTGGTTTTGTGTCGGGCAGTGAAGCAGGCGTGCGCCCAACGAGCGTCGCGCACGTCTGCTTCATCTGCGGGCCTCACCGAGGCGCCTTCAAAGAAGCGAGCGTCGATTTCAGTCTTCGCTCATCACCGATTTCTTCGGGAACTTGACATCCAAGACGTTGTAGAAGCTGGAGGAGTCGTCCCGGCGCTCCCACACGGCGAGGATCACCTGGTAGCCCGTTCGCGAGGGCACGGTGCAGGTGTGCGTCACTTCCAGTGGCGGCGGGTTCGAGCCGTCGTCGATCGAGCAGAAGGGCTTGTCTTCAAACGACGCACGCGTCAACGGCTTGGAAGCGTTCCAGTCTTGTTTGGTGATGTAGTAGCGCCAGTTCTTCGTGACGTGGTTGGCGGTCAGCGTCCAGGTGAACTTGTTGACCCCTGCCTTCATCTTCCGTTTGAACCAGCGTGACTTGGTCTGCTCGTCCAGTGGCGAGAATTCGGTGTGGTCCGCGCTCGCGATGTGCCCGTCCGATGGACCGAGGGCGGGCCAGCCGGAAGGTGCGTAAAGAGCTTCGGGCTGCGACTGAATGGCGCCGCAGTCGGCGTTGTTGCCCAACTTGCATTGGTAGCCGCGGGACTCTGGTTTGCTGACGTACCCGTGGGCATGGGCCGCTTGATGGGCCAGCCCGAGGGTGAGCACAAGCGCCACAAAGGGAAGGTGCTTCATCGATGTCTCCGTCCTTGTTCGTTCTGAGGTTGAAAAATGGGAGGTCGCGCAGGTACTTGAGCCGAGGCTGAAGCACAGAGAAAGCGCGGCATGAATTGCAGGCCACAACGCACTTGCGCACAAGCGAAAATAGGACGCTCTGCCATGACAGCAACTCATGCGAACCTGCTTCCGTGGGCGGGTGTGCGGCACCCTTGCCCAGATGCGGAGCTTTTGCTCTTGTGGGGCCGGCAGAACTGGGCAAATATCCGCACCAGGCTTCGCAGCTTTCTGCGACACGCGTGTGTCACGGCGGCGTCCACCCGCCTTCTTGATGTCTCTTCGTTACCAAGGCGCCCATGACGGATCGAGCAGTACCGCTGACGCACATCGTCGACCTCGGCGATGGCGTCCCCATCACCGGCCCTACCGGTTGGCTTGAGTTTGGATCGTGCGCGCTCGACACCTCCCGGCGCGAGTTGTGGAGGGAAGGTCTCCTGGTTCCGTTGCAACGAAGGATCTACGACCTCTTGTTGTTCATGATGCAGCGTCCCCACCGGGTGCTGCCGAAGGACGAGCTGCTGCGCGCCATCTGGGGAACCACCTTTCTGACGGACGCCGTCTTGACCACTGCGGTGGTCAAGCTGCGAAAGGCCATTGGAGATACTGACGCCCGCCTCCCAATGGTGGCCACGGTACGTGGCATCGGGTATCGCTTCGACGCGGACGTGCGCAGCAGCTCAGACGGCCCGCCTGTCGCAAGCCTTCGGCAGCCGCCCCATGCGCCCCACGGTGCCCCCGCGGCGACATGGGTTGATGGGCAAGCCGCGCCAGACGTGAAGGGCGCGCCGGGCGGCGCCACCGAGAACCGTGTCATCGGCTTGCTTCGGTGTGTGAACTCGACCGGTGACGCCTTGCTCGATTGGGCCGTGACGGGGCTGCCTTGGCTGCTCCACATTGAATTGTCGGAGGACCGCCGATTCCATCTCCTGCCCATCGAGGCCTCGCTGGCCTTCCGTGGGCCCGCCGTGAGCGACGTCTTGTCGGCCGGGTGTGATGCTCTGGGTGTTGACGTCGCCCTGATCATCGAGCTGAAACGCGGCTCAGCCGGTGTGGAGGCGGCGATTCGCTGGGGCGGGTCCGACGCCAGTGCCCAGTCGCTGCACGTGCCGTGGCTCGACACGGCCCACCTGGCCCGTACCCTGGCGGCGTCGTTGGCATGTTACGAAGCAGTGGGTTCCACCCATGTCGGTGCTTCAGAGCATCGGAGCGTCGACGACTTCTGGCAGGTTCAGCTCGCCAGGGCATTCGCCCTCGAACAACAGGGGCAGGCCGAGGAGGCGCTGACGTTGTTGCGCAGGTGCCAGGCCCATCTTCCACGGACGGTCCGACAGACCCTCCTCGAAGTGCGCCTGCTGCGGCTCAGGCAACGGTTTGGCGACGCCCGCACGATCGCCGACGAGTGTCTGCAGCAACTGGGCGACTCGGGGCACGAAGCAGTTCGTGCTCAGTTGCTGATTGAGCGAGGAAAGATCGGATCGTTCGAGTTCGAGCCGGATCTGGGTGCATCCGCCTTCGAGCTTGCCATCAGTCTGGTCGAGAAGCATCTGCCGGGAACCAATCTGCTGACCGATGCCCTGACGAATCTGGCGTACGTGCATCATCACAAGGGCAACTTCAAGAAGGCCGAAGCCATCGCGCTCCGCTCACTGGAGCAAGCCGCACGGCAGGGCGATCGGGTGGCCTCGGTGCGTGCCATGCTTTGCCTCGGACAGACGCTGGAACACAGCGGGATGCCAGAGCGGTCGGTGGCGCTCTACCAGCAGTGTGTGTCGGAGTCGGAACGAACCGGTGTGCCAGCGCTCATGGCGACCGCGCATTACATCTGGTCTGAGTGTTGCAGAGAGCATTGGCGCTACAACGAGGCGCTGGCTGCCGTGTTGAAGATGCAAGCATTGACGGCAGAAGGCGGAAGCATGACCAACGCCGTGCTGAGCTTTTCAAGTGAGGTCACCATCCTGGAGCGTTTGGGCAGGTTGGAGGAAGCGTCGGCCCGCTTGGATGATGTGCGCGTGCGCCTGCCGAACGTGGCACCGGTGAGTCAATTGGCTCTCTTGCGCGCAGAGGCCATGTTGCGTTTGCGCCGGGGCCGCCAGGCGGAGGCTCTGAAGTGCCTGGATGAGGCCGTACTTTTCTTGGGCGCCTCAGATGAGCTGTGGCGGCAGGAGTTGACCTACTGGCGCGTGCTCGCGCTGCTCGCTGCCGGGCAAGTTGAGGAAGCCCGGCAGGCGTACCGGCCTGATGCGGATTTGATGGTGCCGGCGCGCAGCGCACTGGTACAGAGTGCAATCGACATCTGTTCTGGAAATCGGGCAGAGGCGCTGCAGCGGATGCGTCTTTTCTGGCTGAAGCACCGCGTCCTCGAAGAAAACGCGATGAGCTTGTTGGTGTCTCTGGCGTGGATGCTTCTTGAAGACGGTCGATTGGACGAAGTGGAGGCGATCAACGTTGAATTGGGTCAGTTGCCCACAGACCCGGCGTGGGTGCCTCTGCTGCTCTATGCGCGAGATCTTCGACGCAAGACCGTCGCACCCGATGCCACGCGGTGGATGGCACTGGTCAGCCAGAATCCCGGCCTCATGCATCGTCATGCCTGGCTGCACGATGCGAGCTGCTGCACGGCATGGTCTGAAGGAACGGCACCTCACCTTGGCGAGCTCTATGTCTTGGCATGTTTTTGAGGCCCAACGTCGTCGGCTCTCCTAGTCCAGTGAAACGGAGAAATCGGATGTTCGCCGGTGTTTGGCAGGGCACGCAGCAAGGCGCGGCGCGCAGGCCAGGCTGTACGCCTGGGCAAGGGTCGCAACGCCGCGGCGCGCCCTGCCAAGCACCGGCCCACAGGGTGGGCACCTGCCAGCGGCGCACTCGGCGTTGCCAATGCTCGCCGGGTGTCCA
>NZ_JBBUTG010000025.1:0-101532 GCF_038066555.1 Ideonella lacteola
AGCGCGAGGATGTTGGTCTGGAAGGCGATGCCGTCGATCACGCCGATGATGTCGGAGATCTTGCGCGAGCTGTTGTTGATCTCGTTCATCGTCGAGACGACCTGCGCCACCACTTCGCCGCCACGCTGGGCCACGGCCGACGCGGAGCTGGCCATCTGGTTGGCCTGCGACGCGGCCTCGGCCGATTGGTTCACCGTGCCGGTCAGCTGCGTCATCGACGAGGCAGCCTGCTGCAGGTTGCTCGCGGTCTGCTCGGTACGCTGCGACAAGTCCTGGTTGCCGATGGCCACTTCGCTGCTGGCCGTCTGGATGGAATCGGCCGACGAGCGGATGTCGCCCACCAGCACGCGCAACCGGTCCTGCATGCCGTGGATGGCTTGCAGCAGACGACCGATCTCGTCTTGCGAGGTGATCTCGACGGTCGAGGTCAAATCGCCCTCGGCAATGCGCTCGGCCACCTTGACCGCGCGCGCTACCGGCGTGGTGATGCTGCGGGTCGTGCGCCAGGCCAGCAGCACGCCGATGGCCATCGCACCGGCCATCAACGCCCCCACCATCACCAGCGCGCGCTTCTGTGACGACACCATCGCCGCGGCGGCTTCAGCGTTCTGCGTCTGGACCAGTTCGATCAGCTTGCCGACCTTCTGGCGCCAAACGACCTCGACGGGCCGCACGGCTTCGGTCAAGGTCATCGTGGCTTCCACGCCAGCGCCATCCTGGCCTTCCTTGGCCGCCCGCTCGACCAGCGGAATGGTTTTCTTGCCGCCGTCGACGATCTCGTCCATCAGCTTGCGTTCGGCCTCGTCACCCGTGCTGCCGATCAGCTCGACCAGCTTGGCCTCGGCGGCCACGTACCGCTTCTTGGCCTCACCCAGGATGGCCATTTCGCCATCGATCGCCTTCACATCGGTGAGCAGCGTGACCGTGCGGGCCTGGATCGCCAGGCTGTTGATGCTTTCGAGCATCCCGTTGGCCAACGCCAGCTTTTCGTTCTTGACGCCGACGATGTCCTGCACCCGGCCGCCCTGGGCTCGCATTTCCGCCACGCTCAGGCCGGCAACGATCAACAACATCAGCAGCAGGCCACCGAAACCCAGGCCCAAACGTCTGGCCAGTGTCAGGTGAGTGAAGGAAGGAACAGGCATGTCAGTCTCCGCGATCATGTCCATAGGAGGGAATCTGGACCGTTTTCGGATTGTTCGCCGTCACTCTTGAGCAAGCTCGCGTGATTTGCGGCACTCCAACCGCCCTATTCCGTTCTACGGGCACCCGGGGGGACGCAGCGGGCGCTGTTTTTGCGCTGGCTCAAGCCGGCGGCGCGCCGCCCAGGGCCTGAGCCAGCCAGCCCACCAGCGCCCGAACGCCCCGCGGCACCTGGGCGGCATAGGGGCGAATCGCCCACAGGTGCGTGCCAAAGGCGCCCACCGCCCGCCAGGTCGGCAGCAACTCGACCAGCCGGCCTTCGGCCAGGGCCGGCTCGGCACTGAAATCGGGCAGCAAGGCGATGCCCAGCCCCGCCAGGGCCGCCTCCCGCAGCGCCTCGCTGTTGTTCGCCGCAAAAGGCCCGCGCAGCGGCACGCTGAGGCGTTCGCCGGCCTTGCGCTCGAAGCTCCACGCTGCGGTGTCGCCCGGCCTGGGGTAGTACAGGCAGTCATGCTCCCGCAGGTCGTTCGGCGTGCGCGGAGGGGATCGCCGGGCGAGGTACTCAGGGCTGGCCAGCAGCACGCTGCGCGTCTCCCGCAGCGGCCACGCCACGTGGGTATCGGGCGGCGTGCTGGTGTGGCGAATCGCCAGGTCGAAGCCCTCCTGCGCGAGCGGCCGCACGCGGTCCGACAGATCGAGCTCGACCTGCAGTGTGGGGAAGGCGCGCAGAAACCCAGGAAGCACCGGCACGATGCACTGCCGGGCGAGGGCCACGGGCGCGGTCACCCGCAGGCGCCCGCTCGGTGCCTCGGCGAGGTCCCGCACTTCGGCAAAGGCCTGGTCGATGGTGGCGAAGGCCTGGTAGGTGGCGCTCACCAACTGCCGACCGGCGTCGGTCAGCTGCATGCTACGGGTGGTGCGCTGCACCAAAGGCACGCCGGCCGCCGCCTCCAACTCGGCCACCCGTTGGCTCATGGCCGCCTTGCTCAGGTTCAGGCGCTGCGCCGCGGCCGTGAAGCTGCCGGCCTCGGCCAGCACCGTCAAGGCATGGATCGGTGACCACAAGCCGGTGGTCGATTGGTTCTTAGCCATGGGCATCTATTGTTCAGCAGAGCGAACAATGAATCCACCCCGGCGCCATTGGCAGCGTGGGGCCCGCTGCCTAGACTGCCGGCATTCCGCACCAACCAGCGAGCACGACCATGGGCGCACCCGAAGCCTTCACCCAGACCACCGACGTGGGCCACTTCATCGGCGGCCAGGTTCACCCCGGCACCGGCGGCCGCAGCCAGGCGGTCTACAACCCGGCCACCGGGCAGGTGGCGCGCCGGGTGGCGCTGGCCAGCGAGGCCGATGTGCTCGCCGCCATCGACGCCGCCCGCGCAGCCTTCCCGGCGTGGGCCGACACCCCGCCGCTGCGCCGCGCGCGCATCCTGAACAACTTCCTCGGGCTGCTGAACCAGCACCGCGACACGCTGGCCGCGATGATCACGGCCGAGCATGGCAAAGTCTTCACCGACGCCCAGGGCGAAGTCACCCGCGGGATCGAAATCGTCGAGTTCGCGTGCGGCGCACCGCAATTGCTGAAGACCGACTTCACCGACCAGGTGGGTACCGGCATCGACAACTGGCTGCTGCGCCAGCCGCTGGGCGTGGTGGCCGGCATCACCCCGTTCAACTTCCCGTGCATGGTGCCGATGTGGATGTTCCCGATGGCTCTGGCCACCGGCAACACCTTCATCCTGAAGCCCAGCGAGCGCGACCCCTCGCCCAGCCTCTTCATGGCCGAGTTGCTCAAGCAAGCCGGCCTGCCGGACGGCGTGTTCAACGTCGTGCAGGGCGACAAGCTCGCGGTGGACACGTTGCTCATGCACCCCGACGTGAAGGCGGTGAGCTTCGTCGGCTCCACGCCAATCGCGCAATACATCTACGAGACCGGCGCCAAGCACGGCAAGCGGGTGCAGGCGCTCGGTGGCGCGAAGAACCACATGGTGGTGATGCCCGATGCCGACGTCGACCAGGCGGTCGATGCGCTGGTGGGGGCGGCCTATGGCTCGGCAGGTGAGCGCTGCATGGCCATCTCGGTGGCGGTGCTGGTGGGTGAGATCGGTGACCAGATCGTTGCCAAGGTGGCCGAGCGCGCGAAGTCGCTCAAGATCAAGAACGGCATGGAGCTCGATGCTGAGATGGGCCCGATCGTCACGGCCGAGGCCAAGGCCCGCATCGAGGGCTACATCGGCATCGGCGTCGAAGAAGGCGCAACGCTGGTCGTCGACGGCCGCGGTCACCAGGTGGCCGGCCACGAAGGCGGCTTCTTCACCGGCGGCACGCTGTTCGACCACGTGACACCCGGGATGCGCATCTACAAGGAAGAGATCTTCGGCCCGGTGCTCGCCTGCGTGCGCGTGAAAGACTTCGCCGAAGCGCTGGCCCTGGTCAACGCCCACGAGTTCGGCAACGGCGTGGCCTGCTTCACCAGCGACGGCAACGTGGCGCGTGAGTTCAGCCGCCGGGTGCAAGTGGGCATGGTGGGCATCAACGTGCCGATCCCCGTGCCGATGGCGTGGCACGGCTTTGGTGGCTGGAAGAAGAGCCTGTTCGGCGACATGCACGCCTACGGCGAAGAAGGCGTGCGCTTCTACACCAAGCAAAAGAGCGTGATGCAGCGCTGGCCCGCCAGCATCGGCAAGGGCGCCGAGTTCGTGATGCCCACGGCCAAGTGATGCTGCCGCCCGGCTGAGCCGCCTGAGCCGGCCGGGCATCGAACGGCCCCGATCCGTTCCCCTTGAGGTGCGCGCCACGCGCCGCCCTCTTCTGCGTTCGCCATCCTTCCGACCGCGCCGGCCATTCGATGCCGCGCGGGCGCACCCCTCTGTGGCGCGCCGCGGCCCTGGCTCGGG
The DNA here is from genome assembly GCF_038066555.1 of Ideonella lacteola. NCBI lineage: Bacteria > Pseudomonadati > Pseudomonadota > Betaproteobacteria > Burkholderiales > Sphaerotilaceae > Ideonella > Ideonella lacteola. The sequence goes on from NZ_JBBUTG010000025.1 coordinate 4,044, forward strand.
GCCCTCTGTGGCGCCGTCTGGCCAGATGTAAACAGGCCGCGGCTTGACCTGCTGTTCGTTTGATCACCTGTGACGCGTGCTTTCTAGCATCCGGGTGCCCATTTCAAACGTATAGAGGCCCAGCCCAGCTCCGCTCGGCCTTCGACTGGCAGACAAAAACATGAAGACCAAGCAAACCCTCTTGATGCTCGGCCTGCTCGGCGTGACATCCACCCTCGTCGTGGGAGGCGTGGCCACGTGGAGCCTCGGCACGCTGAGCCAGGATCTGAAGACAAGCCGTGCCTCCGTCAGTGCAGCCCACGACCTCTCGATGGCCGACATGTTCCACGACGCGCTCCGCGCCGACGTGTACATGGCGCTGCACGGCGCGGCCACCAGCCATGCTGACGACGTCGTGGCAGCGCAGAAAGAGCTCGCCGAGCACGCGGCCGAATTCACCAAGCTCATCGGCCAGGTGCGTGCCTTGCCGCTCGAACCGAAGCTGATCGACTCGGTGAAGTCGGTCGAGCCTGTCGTCCAACGCTACATCGAGCAGGGCCGGCAGCTCATTGACACGGCGAAGACCGACACCGCGGCAGCCACCGGCAAGCTGCCCGAGTTCCTGGCCTCGTTCAAAGAATTGGAAAGCCGGCTCGACCAGCTTGGCGAGGCGATTGAGAGCACCAGCGACGAGGCCCAAGAGCAGGCTGACACCGAGGCCACATTGGCCACGCGCAGCATCGGGATCGTCACGGCCCTGGCCGCCATGGCGCTGCTGGCGCTCTCGCTTGCCATCACCCGCCACCTGATGAACACCATCGGGGCCGAGCCCGTCGAGGTGAGGCGCCTGATGGCTCGCGCGGCGGGCGGCGACCTGGGCCTGCACATCCCCGTGCGCGAGGGCGACAACCACAGCCTGATGGCCGGTCTGTCGTCGATGGTGGTGCAACTGCGTCGCCTGGTCACCGACGTGCGAGGGCACGCCGACGAGGTGGCCTCCGCCGCAGAGCAGGTGGCGTCGGGCAGCCAGGAACTCTCCTCTCGCACGGGCCAACAGGCCGCGGCGCTGGAGAAATCGGCCGCGGCGCTCGAACAGATTTCCGGCACGGTCACGGCCAATGCGGACAGCGCCGGTCAGGTGAACGATCTCGCGCACCGCACCGCCGACATCGCGCGCCAGGGCAACCAACTGGTCGTCGAAGTGGTCTCGGCGATGAAGGGCATCAACGAGTCGTCGCAGCGCATCTCCGAGATCATCGGTGTCATCGACGGCATCGCCTTCCAGACCAACATCCTCGCGCTCAACGCCGCCGTCGAGGCCGCCCGCGCCGGCGAGCAGGGCCGCGGCTTCAACGTGGTCGCCAACGAGGTTCGCACCTTGGCTCAGCGCAGCGCCGAATCCGCCAAGCAGATCAAGTCATTGATCACCGATAGTGTGGAACGCGTCTCACAAGGCGTGGGCCAGGCCGATCAAGCGGGGGCCACGATGGCCGAAATCGTGGGAGCCGTCGAGCAGGTGAGCCATCTGGTGTCGGAGATCAGTTCGGCGACGAGAGAGCAGAAGCTGGGGATCGGCGAAGTGTCGTCGGCCGTGGCCCAGCTCGATCAATCGACCCAGGGCAATGCCACCCTGGTGGAAGAAACCACTACTGCCGCGGCCAGCCTGAACCAACAGGCCGGTCGCCTGGCGCGGCAGGTATCCGCCTTCAAGACATGAAACCTCTCACCACGCTTGCCGCTCGCGCCGCCTGCGCACTGGTCGTCGGGACATCGGTCTGGTGCAGCAGCGCCCACGCCGGCCGGCCACTGGCCACCGAAGACGCGGGCGTGCTGGCCGAACACGATTGCGAGTGGGAAGCGGTGGCGGCGCGCCTGAGCCTGCCGGGCACCGAGAGTGAGAACGCACTGGCCAACCAGGTGGCCTGCGGCACACCGTGGCGCACCCAGCTGGCGCTGGCCCACGTGGCTGCACGCGCCGATGAACAGACTGCCCAGGATGTCCTCCTGGGCGGCAAGACCCTGTTGTGGGGGGATGACGACAGCCCGCTGGCGTTGACGCTGGCGTACGGTCTGTCCTGGGGGAAGGCCGGCAGTGAGCCGTTCCGGCCTTCCGCCCAATTTGCCAACCTCGTCACGACGATCCAGCCGGCCGAGGGCTGGACGCTGCATCTGAACGCCGGCTGGTGCCGCGACCCGGTCAGCGACACCTCGACCCACACCTGGAACACCGCAGTGGAACTGGCCTTCAGCCCCACGGTGGATGTGGGCGCCGAGTACCTGGGCGCCGAGCACAGCCTGCCGCAGTGGGGGGTCGGCCTGCGCTACACCCCCAGCGACACCTGGAGCTTCAACCTCGGCTATCTGGAACAAACCGGCCCCGACCGGGCCAAGTTGGTCAGCGCGGGCTTGAAGTTCGCCTTCTGACGCGGCTTTCGAGCCCGCCTACCGTCAGGCGTTGGACGGAAAGCGCTCGTCCAGCCAGCGGTTCAACTCGGCCAGCACCCGATCCTTCTCGGGTTCGTTGAAGATCTCGTGCGCCAGCCCGGGCCATTCGCGGCGGGCCACCACGTCGATGGGCGCCGCCGCGGCAAAGCGGGCTGAGCCTGACGGGCTCACGCACCGGTCGGCACCCGCCCACATCAGCAAGGTCGGCACGCGCCAGCGGCCCGCCGCGTCGATCACCACCGGGCCGGCCTCGGCGATGAACTGACCGAGCAACCCGCTGATGCGGTCATGCACCAACGGGTCGTCGACGTAGGCTTTCACGACCGCCGGGTCGCGGCTGATCCAGTCGGGGTTCAAGCCATTGCCCACGCGCAAATGCGGCAGCACCTTCGGCACGACCGCCAGCAACATCTTCTGAATGGCGTTCATGCCGGGGTCCAGGGCCGGCGAAGACAGCACCAAGGCATCCACCGGCCGAGACCAGCCTGCCGGCTGGGGCTGAAGCCCCTCGGCCACGAAGCGCGCGGTCACCAGGCCACCCAGGCTGTGGCCCAGCACCACCAGCGGGCCCGAGGCCTGCGGCCTCAGGCTGTCGATCACCTTCGACAGATCGGCCAGCAGGCTGTCGATGGTGGCGATGTCGCCGGTCGCCCCGGCCGAGTGGCCGTGGCCACGCTGGTCGTACGCCGCCACATCCCACCCCCGCGCCTGCAACGCGGCCGCGACATGCGCATACCGCCCGCTGTGCTCGCCCAGCCCGTGGACGATCAACACCAGGCCGCGGGCCGGGCCCGAGGGGCGCCAGCGCTGCTCATGCAAAGCCAGGCCATCGTGGGTTTGTACAAGGGCGTGCATTTGGCAGAGTCTAGAGCCTGTTCAAGGCGGGTTCTTGAAAGAAGCGGGCTTGTCTGGATCGGGCAAGTCCCGGGCTGAGGGCATTGCCGCTTCGGCTATGGGGGCCACAGGCGCCCGATCAGAGGGCCTGTGCAAAGGCGGGCCTGTGCAAAGGGCCTGCGTGTCGCCCAGGTGATCCCCCAAGCAGCCCGAAGCGGATAGCCTGGAGAATCGCCAGCCCGCGCAGCCCATTCCAGCGAAACCGCCATGACCTCTGCCTCATCGTCCTACTTCGACCTGCAGCACGACAGCGCCACCGGCATCGCCCGTCTCACGCTGAACCGCCCCGAGCGGATGAACACGATGGATCCGGGTTTCTTCCCGGCGCTGCGCGATGCCATCCACCGGCTGGACGACGAAGGCGGGACCCGCGTGCTCATCCTGTCGTCCACCGGCAAGCACTTCTCGGCCGGCATGGCGCTCGATGTGTTCGCGGGCGCAAACATGCCGATGCTGGATCTGTCGTCATCACGAAAGCGGCAGGCGTTCCAGACCGGCCTGCGCCGGCTGATGGCGTGCTTCGACGCGATCGACGAGGCCCGCTTCCCGGTGATCTGCGCCGTGCACGGTGGGTGCATCGGCGGCGCACTCGACCTCGCCGCCGCGTGCGACCTGCGTGTGTGCACGGCCGATGCCTTCTTCACCGTGCAAGAGATCCACATCGGCATGGTGGCCGATCTGGGCTCACTGCAGCGCCTGCCCAAGATCGTGGCGCCCGGCATGGCTCGGCAAATGGCCTACACCGGCGAGCGGGTCGATGCCCAGCGCGCGCTGGCGATCGGCCTGGTGAACGCAGTGCTGCCCGATGCCGATGCCCTCGCGCTGCACACCAACGAGCTGGCGGCCCAGATCGCCGCCAAGAGCCCGCTGGCTATCGCCGGCAGCAAGCTGGCGCTCAACCAGGCGCGCGACCACGCCACGGCCGATGCACTGGCCCAGATGACGCTGCTGCAAAGCGCCATCTTCGACATCGGCGAAATGGAGAAGGCCATCACCGCCTGGAAGGCCAAGCAGCCAGCGGCCTTTGAACCGCTGGCCCCGCTGGAGCGCAGCTGATCAGCGCGCGCCGCGGCGCAGCGGCACGGCCGGGAAATCGACCGGCACCGCGAATGCGACGTTGACGTAGTTCGTGAAGAGGTTCAGCGCCACATGCGCGAGGATCTCCACGATCGCCTCATCATCAAAGCCCACGCCGCGCAGCGCCTGCACATCCGCATCGGCCACCTGGCCGCGGTGCTCGACCAGCTTCAGCGCAAAGCGCAGTGCGGCAGCAGTCTTCGGGTCGGCCGATTCGCCCATCTGCGCCGCGGCCATCTCATCTGCCGTGGCGCCGGCCTTGCGGCCCAGCGCGGTGTGCGCCGCCAGGCAGTACTCGCAGGCATTGCGATCGGCCACCGCCACGGCGATCTGCTCGGCCAACTTCGCCGGCAGCACGCCGCCGCCCAAGGCGCCGAATGAGCCCCACATCGACTTCAGCGCAGCGGGTGAGTTGGCCACCGCGCGGAACATCGCCGGCGTGCTGCCGAACGCCGCGTGGATGGGGGCGAGCAAGGCGCCACGGGCGTCGTTGGTGTGGGTGGCATCGATCAGAGGAACTCGGGACATGGGGCTTCCTTTTGCAAAGAGAGGAACGGATGAACAGCCGCGGCCACCATCGGTGGATCACGCCCTGGCAGGGGTGGTGAGTGCAGCCTGGGTTCAGTGTCTGAGCGAAGGCAGTACGATAGGATCCGTTTCGTACACCGTTCATACCCAATCGTCCAGCCATGGTCCCCTCCGTCGATCGGCTTTCCGCCTTGCTGGAGCACTTCCGCGTGCGGGCACACCTGTTCCACGCCGGTCCGTTGTGCGGCACCACGCACTTCGCCGCCCAGCCCGGGCGCGCGTTCCTGCATGTGCTCAAGCGCGGTGAGATGTCGGTCACGCACCGCCCCCGAGGGGGCGCCCCCCAGAGGGTCGAGGTGCGTGAACCGACATTGCTGTTCTATCCACGCCCCTTCACCCACGACTTCCACAACGCCCCCGTCGACGGGGCCGATTTCGCCTGCGCCACGCTGGACTTCGACGGCGGCGACCAGCACCCGCTGGTGCAATCGCTGCCCCCGCTGATCTGCCTGCCGCTGGCGCGCGTGGAGGGCCTGGAAGCCGCGCTGCACGTGCTCTTTGCCGAAACCGAGCGGCTTCGCTGCGGCTCGCGCCTGTTGGCCGACCGGATGTTCGAGGTGGTGTTGATCCAGTTGCTGCGCTGGCTGGTCGACCACCCAGCCGAAGCCGGCATCCCACCGGGGCTGATCACCGGCCTGTCGGACGAGCGGCTGGCACGCACCCTGGTGGCGCTGCATGCGCAACCGGGCGAGGCCTGGAACCTCCAGCGCATGGCCGAGTGCGCCGCCATGTCCCGCAGCGCATTCGCCGTGCTGTTCAAGGATCGCGTGGGGCAGACGCCCGCCGACTACCTGGCACGCTGGCGGCTGTCGTTGGCGCAGACCCGGCTGCGCCGGGGCGACTCGGTGAAGATGATCGCCGCCGACCTGGGCTACGCGAACCCGTCGGCCCTGTCGCGCCTGTTCGCCCAAAAGCTGGGGCAGTCGCCCCGGCAGTGGCGCGAAGACGCCGAACGCGGCTGACGGGTTCGTGCCGAATGCGACACCGCCGGTCGTCCGGGGCCTGTTTTTCCCGCTGGCGTTGCCGAAATCAGGGCAGCCAGGTCTGCTCACGCGAAGAAAACGATCGCGAAAGATGGTTGCCCCCCAGGCCGCAGGCGGCGTTGCCAGGCTTCAGCCGGGTCATCCACCCGGCGGCGGTTTGCGCCTCGCTTGCGCCGTTGTGGCCATCAAGGCGATCCCCTATCGTCGTGTGAACAGACCCTAGACTGCAGGACGCACGAACCGCGATCCTGCTGGCACACTGCCGCCCCGCATGAACCTGAAGACCCGCCTGAACATCGCGCTTGGAGCCTGTGCCGTGGTGGCAGTGCTGCTGGCCGGCCTGTACATGCGCGGCCAGTTGCGCGAGCGCGCCATGGGCGAGGTGCAGCGCGAGGCCGAGCTGCACATGGAGGCGGCCACCGCGCTGCGCGGCTACACCGCCGAGCATGTGCGCCCCCTGCTGAACTCCGACCCGGCGCACTTCCAGGTCGAGGCTGTGCCCTCGTTCGCCGCCACCACCGCGATGACCGAGCTGCATCGGCGCTACCCCGGCGTGAGCTACCGCGAGGTGGCGCTGAACCCCACCAACCCGAGCAACCGTGCCACGGGCATCCACGCCGAAATCGTCGAGGCCCTGCGATCAACCGACGCCGAGAGCGTGCAGCGGCAGACCAGCGAAAACGGCCAGCACATGCTGTACTTCGCCAAGCCGCTGAAAGTGAAGGATTCGGCCTGCCTGGTCTGCCACAGCACGCCCGCCGCCGCGCCGCCAGCCATGCTCGTGGCCTATGGCGACCAGCACGGCTTCGGCTGGAAGATGGGCGAGACGGTAGGCGCGCAGATCGTCTCGCTGCCTATGACCGTGCCGCTCGAACGCGCGCAGCAATCACTGTGGCAGTTCCTTGCGGGTGCGTGCGGCGTGGTGCTGGCGGTGTTCCTCGCGCTCAATGCGATGCTGCGCCGGGTGCTGCTCAATCCCATCGCCAGCCGGCACGGCGAGCTGCACCGCCAGGCGCGCGAAGACGAATTGACCGGTGCCATCAACCGCCGCGGCTTCCTGGAGGCTGCCGAATCGGCGCTCACGCGCGCGGCGACCTGCGAGGAAGACCTGTCGCTCGCGATGTTCGACATCGATCGCTTCAAGCAGATCAACGACCAACACGGCCACGCGGCCGGCGATGCCGTGCTGCGTGAAGTGGTGCGCCGGGTGCATGGGCGCGTTCGCAGCTCAGACCTGCTGGGGCGCCTGGGCGGCGACGAATTCGCCTTGCTGCTGCCCGACGCGGCCATCGAGCAGGCGCGCATCCTCTGCACCATGCTGCACACCACCTTGCAGAAAGAACCTTATCCGCACGGTGAGCCGGTGGGCATCAGCCTGGGCGTGGCGCAATGGCAGCGCGGCGAAGACCTGCAGGCGCTGCTGGGGCGCGCCGATCGTGCGCTCTACGAGGCCAAACGCAACGGGCGTGGCCGCGTGACCTGCTGATCGCGCGCAGCCTCGCGCGCCAAGGGCTGTGGCCCTTCGAGGCCCTTCAGCCGCGCTCGAACTTGAACACCGCCACGTTGGCCATCAGGTTCGGCCACTGGCGGATCACCTCGCCGTTCTGCAGGCCGAAGCTGTCGATCACCTGCAGCCCGTTCTTGCGCGCCAGCACCTCGAAATCCTTGTATGTGCCCACGCGAATGTTGGGTGTGTCGTACCACTCGTAGGGCAGCGCGCGCGTCACCGGCATGCGGCCTCGAAGCACCGAGAGCCGGTTGGGCCAGTGCGCAAAATTCGGGAAGCTGACAATGCCGATGCGACCGACCCGCGCGGTTTCACGCAGCATGTTTTCCGCGTTGCGCAGGTGCTGCAGGGTCTCCAGCTGCAGCACCACATCGAAGCTGCGGTCTTCGAAAAGCTTCAGCCCCTCTTCGAGGTTCAGCTGGATCACGTTGACGCCGCGCTTGGCACACGCCAGCAGGTTGGCGTCGTCGAGCTCGACCCCGTAGCCGCTGCACCCCCGCGTGTCGCGCAGATGGGCCAGCAACTCGCCGGTGCCGCAGCCCAGGTCGAGCACCCGGGCACCCTGGGGCACCAGTTGGGCAATCACCTCGAAGTCTTTGCGTTCGCTCATGACGGATAGGTCGGGAGGAGATGTCGGGAGAAGGTCAACCAGCAGGTTCTGGCACGGCGGGCGGCGCGGCCGCTCACGTCATCCGCTCGAAGTAGGCCCGCATCACGCCGTGGTAGCGCGGGTCTTCGAGCAGGAAGGCATCGTGACCATGCGGCGCCTCGATCTCGGCATAGCTCACGTCCACCCGGTTGTGGACCAGCGCCTTGACGATCTCGCGCGAACGCGCCGGTGAGAAGCGCCAGTCGGTGGTGAAGCTCACCACCAGGAACTTCTTCTCCCGCGCCACCTTGAAGGCCGCGCTCAAGTCGCCGCCAAAGGCGCGAGCAGGGTCGAAGTAATCGAGTGCGCGGGTGATCAGCAGGTAGGTGTTCGCATCGAAGTACTCGCTGAACTTGTCGCCCTGGTAGCGCAGATAGCTTTCGATCTGGAACTCAATGTCCTGCGTGCTGTAGCCCAGCTTGTTGTCGCGCAACTCGCGGCCGAACTTGGCCTCCATCGAGTCGTCCGAGAGGTAGGTGATGTGGCCGATCATGCGGGCCACCCGCAACCCGCGCTTGGGCACCACGCCGTGGGCATAGAAGTGACCGCCGTGGAAATCGGGGTCGGTGATGATCGCGCGCCGCGCCACCTCGTTGAATGCGATGTTCTGCGCCGACAGGCTCGGGGCCGTGGCCACCGCCACGCAGTGCCGCAGCTTGTCGGTGTGACGCAGCGTCCAGGCCAGCGCCTGCATGCCACCCAGGCTGCCGCCCACCACGGCCGCCAGTTGCCGGATGCCCAGCCGCTCGACCAGGCGCGCCTGCGCGTCCACCCAGTCTTCCACCGTCACCACCGGAAAGTCGGCCCCGTAGGGCTGCCCGGTGGCCGGGTTGGTGTGCATCGGGCCGGTCGAGCCGAAGCAGGAGCCGGGGTTGTTGATGCCGATCACGAAGAAGCGCTCGGTGTCCAGCGGCTTGCCGGGGCCCACGAGATTGTCCCACCAGCCGGTGCTGCCGGGTTGGTCGGCATGCTCGCCGGCCACGTGGTGCGAGGCATTGAGCGCATGGCAGACCAGCACCGCATTGCTGGCATCGGCATTCAGCGTGCCGTAGGTCTCGTAGACCAGCGTGTAGTCAGCCAGCTGTGCGCCGCTTTGAAGGCGCAACGGCTCGGCGAAATGCATGGTTTGCGGGACGACGACCCCAACCGACCTCATGGTTCGACCTTCCAACGAAAAACCCGGTGCCGCAGCAAAGACGCGGACACCGGGTGTGGTCGGGTCCTGTTTAGCTGCATTTGTTTGTTGAAGCGCCCGCAATCCGGAGCAAATCGGCGCTGATGGGCAAGGAGTCTACCAGCCCTCGCCCGCCCTGCCCACGCCCGCCTGACGATGGCATAGTCGGCCCACCTCACGCACCGCGCCGGCTCCGGCGAGGCCGCGCGACTCCAACGCCATTGAACCGAGGGACAGGACGCCAGGTGAATCACAGTCTTCAGCACTACGCCCGCCTGGGCGCGGTGGTGGTGGTCGTTGTCGGCTGCTATCAGGTCTTGCATCCGTTCATCCCCGCGCTGCTGTTCGCGGCCGTGGTCTGCGCGGCGAGCTGGCCGCTCTACCGGCGCCTGCGCGACGCACTGGGCGGCCGCTCGACCTGGGCCGCGCTGGCGATGACGCTGCTGCTCGTGGTGCTGGTGATCGGGCCATCGACGCTTCTCGCACTGAGCCTGGCCGACGATGTGGCCGCGGTGTTCGACGGCGCCAAGGGGTTGCTCGACCACGGCCCCATCGAGCCGCCCTCCTGGCTGCGCGAGGTGCCGCTGGTCGGCCAGGCGCTCAGTGAATACTGGCACCGCATCGCGGCCAGCCGCGAAGAGCTGAACACGCTGCTCAAGAGCCTCTTCGAGCCCGCCCGCATCCTGCTGCTGGGTGCCGGCAAAGCCATCGGCGGCAGCCTGGTTCAGCTCACCTTCGCCACCTTCATCGCGTTCTTTTTCTTCCGCGATGGTGAGCGCATGGTCGACGCCGCGCGCGCCATCCTGGTGAAGCTGGCCGGCCACTTGGGTGAAACGCTGCTGTCCACCATCAATGGCACGGTGATCGGCGTGGTGCACGGCATCTTCGGCACCGCGCTGGCCCAGGCCCTGGTGGCCCTGATCGGCTTTCTGGTGGCGGGCGTGCCCGGCTCGGTGGCGCTGGCGGCCCTCACCTTCCTGCTCTCGATGGTGCCCGTCGGCCCACCGCTCGTCTGGGGCGGCGCGGCCATCTGGCTCTTCGTGCAAGGCTCGGTCGGCTGGGGCATCTTCATGGTGGCCTGGGGCCTGTTTGCCATCAGCTCGATCGACAACGTGATCAAGCCCTACCTCATCAGCCGCGCCAGCAGCCTGCCGCTGTTGCTCATCTTGCTCGGCGTCTTCGGCGGCATCGTCGCCTTCGGCTTCATCGGCATCTTCATCGGCCCCCCCATGCTCGCCATCGGCCTGACGCTGGTGCAGCTGTGGTCCGGTACGGATGCGGTGGCTGCGCCTGAAGGGCCGCCAGAGGCCGCGCCCTGAGGCGGGCCACCGCGAGAGCCGCCTCACGCAAAGCGCGCGAAGGCTTCAGTGTCGATCTGGCGGCCCGCCGATCGTCGTGGGTACAGCGGGCGGAAGGCCGCCCCACTGCACAAAGGAGATTGGCATGCGATTCATGGTGATGGTGAAGGCCACGGCCGACAGCGAGGCCGGTGTGATGCCCTCAGCCGACGAGTTTGCGGCGATGGGCGCCTTCAACGAGAGGCTGGTTCAGGCGGGCGTCATGGAGGCGGGCGAAGGCCTGCACCCCAGCGCGCGCGGCGCGCGGGTCGCCTTCTCGGGCAGCTCACGTCAAGTGATCAACGGGCCCTTCCCGATCACCAACGAGTTGGTCGCCGGCTTCTGGATCTGGAACTGCGCCTCCCTGCAAGAGGCGATTGAGTGGGTGAGGCAATGCCCGAATCCGATGCGCACCGATTCGGAGATCGAGATTCGACCCATCTACTCCGCAGAAGATTTCGGCGATGCGCTCACGCCCGAGTTGCGCGAGCAGGAAGAGCGGCTGCGGCAGCAGGTTCAGACGCGCAACGGCTGAGGCGCGGCGCCCTCGTCCATCGACGTCTTCCATATCGACCCACCCAGTGAACCACCCCGCTGGCAGGCCAGCAAGGGTGTGGAGGCGGTGGGTCGCCATGCAGGAGCCGGAAGGCTCCTCAAGATCAACGCATCACGATCAGCTGAACGCGCCGGTTCATGCTGCGGCCTTCGCGGGTGCTGTTGTCGGCCAGCGGCGCCGATTCGCCGTAGCTGATGGTGGCCATGCGGGCCAGCGGCAGGCCGGCACGGGCCAGATGCAGACGAACGGCTTCAGCCCGCTTCAAGCCCAGTTGCTGGTTGAGCGCGTCGTTGCCCGTGGCATCAGTGTGGCCCTGGATCTCGACGAACACCGGCTGGTTGTCGGCCTTGAGTTTGGCAACGAGTTGATCGAGTTCCTGGCCCGCTTGCTCGGTGAGCTCGGCGCGGCCCGAGGTGAACTTGATCTTGTCATCGGTGAGCAGCGTGCTCATCAGCAGCCCCGGCGGCGCAGGCAGATTGTTGGCGGCCTGGGCCCGCGCCGCAGCCTCTTGCTGCAGGGCCTGGATGCGCGCCTCGCTGTTCTGCACTCGGCTGTCCAGTGCCTGCACGCGAGTGCCAAGGCCATCCACGCTGGTCTGTACCGGAGCGACCGTCTCTTTGACGAACTCTTTCGTGGCGCAAGCGCTCAGCAACAAAAGGCTGCTGGCAACGATCAGGGGTGAGAGTCTCGACATCGTTGAAGTCGTTCATGAAGAAAGTCACACGACTTTAGGCACTTCTGCGACGCAAACGTACCAAGCTGTGACCAGCCTCCGCACCGTTAACCGCATCCAACAAAGCCTTACCGTTCTATGCAGCAGCCCCAGGCTCAACCCGCACGGCGCGACACGGTGACAGGTTCGCCGAAAAGTTTGGCCCGGCACAGCAGCCGCCGCCAGGTCAGTCCGCGCAAGCGCCCGCACAACTGGGCCCGCCCTGCGTCACGCCGGTGGCTGTATTGCCGACGATTCAGATCAGCCGCTGGATGAACTGCAGGTCGCGCGGTGTGTCGCTGCGGGATGTCACCCGGTCCCGCTCCAACGAGGCGCGGGTGGTCATCTGGTGTTCATCCGTCTTGCGAAGCGCCCCCTTGACGGCCCCCTGCATCATGTCGATCAGGGTAGTCTCGGTCTTGCGGTCCTTGATGCCCAGGGCATCGTAATTGCCCGACTCCACATCCAGCAGCAAAGTGCGCGTCTTGGCGATGGTGGCATCCAGCGTCTCGGTGCGCTGTTGGGTGATGGTCTGCTCGCCCGTCGAGCCCTTGCGGCTGCTGGTCGTCCTTTGTCCGATGCTGTAATCGACCGTGCCCTGCTCCACCAAGCCACCGAAACGATTGGTCTTCCGGGTCTCGCCCCAGAACCGGGCTTCGAAGTCGGCCAGGCCGCTCTGCGGCAACTGCGCCTTCGCGGGCTGAGCATCGCCCGTTGAGTTGACCTCGCTGTCTTGGGAAGCAACGCTCGTGGTGGCTGCTGTCGTCAATGCGGCCCGGTGATTTGTTTCGTCGACATCAGCAGGCTCGTCCGCGCGCCCGGCCCATGGGGCAGCCTGCAACTGCGCAAAGGCCTGCTTGAACAAGCCGACCCACTCGCGGTCTTCGTGGCCACGCTGGCCCGCCGCGTCGATCTGCGCCAACATCTGGTCGATGGCGGACTGACGCTGTGCACCGTTGACTTGGCCCGCGGCACCGGTGGCGACGGACAGCGCCATCTTGCTTTGGCCGCGCTCCATCGACAGTGCCACCTTGTCTGCATCCCAACTCAGCTGGAACGACTTGAGCGCCTTGCCTGAGACTTCGGCCCGGGGGTTGTCGATCGACAGCTCCAGGTTGGCCAACGTGCCGTCGCTCATGAACTCCTTCAACCGCGACAGTTGCACCTCGGGATCATCCCGGCCCAGCCCATCCAGCGCCTGATCCAGACCGTCGGCCATCGCGGCCAGCGACTCTCGCTCGCCCTGGCTCAACTCGCCCGAGCTCTTCACCTGCAGTTGTAGCCCCTTGGTGCCGCCGTCTTGCCCATCGTTGACGGCAATCACCAGGTCCACACGCTGCCCGGCCTGGGTCGTGAGTGTCAGCTTGACCTTCACCGCGCCATCGGCCACTTGCTTCAGGGCGGCATCGTTGAGCTTGGCAGCGTCTTCGGCCGACATCGCCTCGGGCGGTGTCGCGGCCCGCGTATCAGAGGCCGATACATCCGATGTGCCACCGAGTTCGTCGGTGGGCCGGGTCGCGTCAGAGCTCGTATCGGTCTCGGGCGCCGCTGTCCACGCGAGCGTCTGGGAGTAGCCTTCTCCGGTGCTGGCCAGTTGACGCAGCAATGCGCCACCAAGACCGTGCCAACGGTCTGCCAGCGTATGCGCCTGTGCGCCAGAGTCAGCCAGCATCAGCCGGCCTAGTTCATTGTCTTGCGGCCCGGCCCAGACCGGCAGTTCGTCGGAACGCTGGACACCCGACCGAGGTTGATAGACGAGCGGATCAGCTTGCGCGTTGCCCAGCGCCACGGTGGTGGAAGCGACGCTCTTGTCCACCGCAGCGCCTGGCGTGGCGCGTGACGTGTCCCGGGTCGTGGCACCGGTCAACGGCTGAGCAGTTGAGGTGCGGCCGTCCGATGTACGCGACGTCAGTCCGCTGGCCAAACGGGCCTGCAATCCAGCGGAATCGACAGCCCTCGCGGCGGCGAAGCGGGCCAGGCCAGTGGGGGCACCGGCGAACGCCAATTGAACGTGCATGACCATCCCTCCCGGACAGATATGTCTCGTTGTCGGCCGCTCCGGGGCCAGCCTGATGCCCTGTTTTGCGTCGCTGTGCACAGCCGAGGGCGAAAACACCAAAGAAGTGGCCACTTGCGCGTTACTGGTCATTCGACCAATAATTCATCCATGCCACGTCCCTCCCAAGGCATCGATCAAGCGCTGCTGCGCAGCGGCCTCGCCCTCTGGCCTCAGTCGGGATGCGCAGGCTTGTCGGTGCGCAAGGTGGCCGAGCACGCGGGCGTGAACCCGGCAATGTTTCACTACCACTTCGGCAGCAAGGGCGCGTTCCTCGAAGCGGTGCTGCAGCAGGTCTACGAACAGATGTTCAGCCAGCTCTCGGCCAGCGCCGCGCGAGATGGGCCGGTGCTAGGGCGCCTTGAAGACGCGCTGCTGACACTGGCTCGATTCGTGCGCGAGCACCACGCCTTGCTGGCCCGGCTGGCGATCGATGCAGCGCACGGCGAAACGGTGGTGCAGCAGTTCCTGCGCACCAATGCGCCGCGGCACCTCACGCTGCTGCTGCAGTTGCTCGGCGAGGCCGAAAGTGCCGGCCTTCTGATACCGGCGCCGCCGATGCAGCGCTTCGTGTTCCTGATGGGCAGCGTGGCCGCGCCGATGTTGATGGTGCAGGCCATGGCAGCGCTCGGTGTGGCGCCCGCGGCGGCGATGGGCGCCGCCCAGGCCCTGAGTGACGACGCGATTCGCCAGCGGGTGCAATGGGCGCTGGCTGCGCTCGTCCAGCGCCCGCCCGCCAGCGAGATCTCCACCACCACACCACCCGCCACCCCACGCCGCCGCGCCACCACCCGATCGAGGACCCGCCCATGAACCACCACCCGCCAGGCTTCGCCACGGTCGATGCGCCTGCAGCGAGATCGGCCGTCAACGCACTCGGCCGGGCAGTGGTGCTGGTCGCCTGCCTGGCCGCCTCGCTGGCCGCCCTGGCCATGGCTGGCTGCAAGTCAGCCGACGAACACGGCTGGTCGGGCTATGCCGAAGGTGACTACATCTACATCGCCGCACCGGTGAGCGGCACCTTGCAGACACTGTCGGTGCAGCCCGGCCAGCAGGTGGCCGCTGGCACCTCGTTGTTCACGCTCGATGCCACCCCCGCCCAAGCTGCCCGCGCCGAGGCCGATGCCCGCCTGCGCGCGGCCCAAGCTCAGGCTCAGAACACCACCAAGGGCCGGCGCGCCGACGAGATTGCCGTGGTGCGCGCGCAGCTCGCCCAGGCCCAGGCGCTGGCGGCCCGGGCCGAGAGCGAATGGCAGCGGCAAAAGGCCTTGGTCGAGCAGCATTTCGTGAGCCAGTCGCGGCTGGACGACGCCGCCACCGCCCGACAGCAGGCGCGCGATCGGGTGGCCGAGCTCGAAGCGCAATTGAAGGTGTCGCACTTGCCTGCGCGCCCCGATGAAACCGACAGCGCCAAGGCCCAGGTGGATGCCGCCGAGCAGGCCCAGAAGCAGTTGGCCTGGCGCGAGCAGCAGGCGGTGCAGACGGCGCCGGCGGCCGGCCTGGTGGCCGACACCTTCTGGCGGCCCGGCGAATACGTGCCGGCCGGGCAACCGGTGTTGTCGCTGCTGCCACCGGCAGCGCGCAAGGCACGGTTCTATGTGCCCGAGGCGGAGCTCGGTGCGCTGAAGATTGGCCAAGCGGTGAAGCTGCAGTGTGATGGCTGCGGCACGCCCATCGAGGCCCACATCAGCCGCATCAACAGCCAGCCCGAGTACACACCACCGGTGATCTACTCGAACACCCAGCGCGCCAAACTGGTCTTTCTCGTCGAAGCCCGGCCCGAGGCCGACCAGGCCGCCCGGCTGCACCCGGGTCAGCCGCTCGATGTGCACTTGGCCTCGGCTCGATGAACGGCGCGACCGCTTCCACACCGTCGACACCCGCCAGCAGCAAGCGGGCCGACGATCTGGCCATCGACGTACGCGGGCTCACCAAGCGCTACGACGGACGGGCCGTGGTGGACGATGTGGCACTGCAGTTGCGCGCTGGACGCATCTGCGGCTTTCTCGGCCCCAATGGCAGCGGCAAGACCACGACCATCCGCATGCTCTGCGGCCTGTTGACGCCGGATGCGGGCGAAGGCACCTGCCTGGGTTTTGATCTGCGGCGCGAGGGCTTGAAGATCAAGCGCCAGGTCGGCTACATGACGCAGAAGTTCGGCCTGTACGAAGACCTGTCGATCCGCCAGAACCTCGATTTCATCGCTCGGCTTTTCGAACTGGATCAGCGCACGCAGCGTGTGGATGCCGCGCTCGATCGCCTGGGCCTGACGACTCGCGCGCAGCAATTGGCCGGCTCGTTGTCGGGCGGGTGGAAGCAGCGCCTGGCGCTGGCCGCCTGCCTGCTGCATGAGCCACGCCTGCTGCTGCTGGACGAACCCACCGCCGGGGTAGACCCCAAGGCGCGCCGCGAGTTCTGGGATGAGATCCACCGGCTGGCCGCCGAAGGCATCACCGTGCTCGTTTCCACCCACTACATGGACGAGGCCGAGCGCTGCCACGAACTGGCCTACATCGCCTACGGCCAGTTGCTCGCGCGAGGCACCGAAAGTGAGATCATCGAGCAGGCCGCCTTGACGGTGTGGGCCGTGCAGGCACCGGGCGCCCCCGCCCTGCTCAGCGGCCTGTTGGCCCCGCTGAAGCAGGCCCCCGGCGTGTTGAGCGTGGCGGCCTTCGGCAGCTCGGTGCATGTGGCTGGGCAAGACGGCGCCGCGCTGGACACCGCGATAGCGCCCTACCGCCAGCGGCCCGAGCTGCACTGGAGCCGCGCCGAGCCCAACCTCGAAGACGTGTTCATCAGCCTCATCGGCCGGGCGCCCGACAACATGGGGCCGGCCGTGGCAGCGGCACCGCGCCGCACCACGCCATGAGCGCCCGCTTCTCCTGGGCCCGCACGCTGGCCATCTTCCTCAAAGAGTTCCAGCAGATGCTGCGTGACCGGCCCACCTTCGGCATGGCGGTGGGTGTGCCCATCATCCAGCTGGTGCTGTTCGGCTACGCGATCAACACCGATCCGAAGGGCCTGCCCACTGCGCTGGTGGCGATGGACAGCGGCCCCGCCGCACGCGAGCTGGTGGCCACGTTGCAGAACACCGGCTACTTTCGCATCGTGGCCCAACCTGCCAGCGAGGCCGAGGGCGAGGGCCTGCTGGAGCAAGGCGAGGTGCAGTTCCTCATCGCCATCCCGCCCGATTTTTCTCGGCGGCTGGTGCGAGGCGAGAAGCCCGCGTTGCTGGTGAGCGTGGATGCGACCGACCCCTCTGCCTCGGGCACGGCACTGGCGGCCCTGGCGGCCGTGGCGCCGCGCGCCATGCCCCACACCCTCACCGGCCCACTGGCGGCGCTGCAGCCCAGAGAACCCCCGTTCGAGTTGCGGGTGCACCGCCGCTACAACCCCGAAGGGCTGTCGCGCTACAACATCGTGCCGGGTCTCATCGGCACCATCTTGACGATGACGATGGTGATGCTGACCGGCCTCGCGATGACGCGCGAGCGCGAGCGCGGCACGATGGAGAACCTGCTCGCCACCCCGGTGCGGCCGGTGGAGGTGATGATCGGCAAGATCCTGCCGTATGTGGTGATCGGCTATGTGCAGCTCGGCGTCATCCTCGGCGCGGCCGCCTTGCTCTTTCAGGTGCCGATGGTCGGCAGCATGACGCTGCTGATGCTGATGATCGGCGTGTTCATGCTGGCCAACCTGGCGGTGGGCTTCACCTTCTCGACGCTCGCGAAGAACCAGTTGCAGGCCCTGCAGATGACGTTTTTCTTTTTCCTGCCGTCGATGCTGCTGTCGGGCTTCATGTTCCCGTTCCGGGGTATGCCGGATTGGGCCCAGGCGATCGGCGAAGCACTGCCACTCACCCACTTCCTGCGCATCGTGCGGGGCATCCTGCTCAAGGGGAACGGCGCCGCGGAACTGCTGCCCGAGCTGTGGCCCATGCTGGCCTTCCTCGCCGTGGCCGGCGCGGTGGCCTTGAAGCGCTACCGACAGACGCTCGACTGACCCCGACGGCGTCCCACGTTCGGGTGGCCGCCGGCGGCTAAGGGCTAGTCCAGTGAAACGGAGAAATCGGAAGTTCGCCGGTGTTTGGCAGGGCGCGCAGCAAGGCGCGGCCCGCAGCCCAGGCTGTACGCCTGGGCAAGGGTCGCAACGCCGCGGCGCGCCCTGCCAAGCACCGGCCCACAGGGTGGGCACCTGCCAGCGGCGCACTCGGCGTTGCCAATGCTCGCCGGGTGTCCAACCCGACTGCGCTTGGCGCCTTGATTGCATCGCTGTCAGGTGTCCACGAACATCCGATTTCTCCGTCTCACTGGACTAGGCCCCCCTGGGGCGAACATGGACGCCCGCAGACACCACGCGCTGGCATACTCCGCCGCGAGTATGTTGGACCCCAATGCCCCCGCGCCGGACACCGCCGACGAGCTGTTCCGGACGATGTACCAAGACTTGCGCCGCCTGGCCAGCTCGCGCCTGCGCCGCAGCGAGAACATCACGATGCTCGACACCACGGCGCTGGTGCACGAGTCTTACCTGCGCTTCCAGCACCAGAGCGATCTGGGCGGCATGAGCCAGGGCCAGTTTCTGGCCTATGCCGCGCGGGTGATGCGCTTCGTGGTGATCGATTTCGTTCGACAGCGTCATGCCGAGCGGCGCGGCGGCGATCAATTGCACGTCACCCTCAACACCGAGGTGGCCGAGTCGGTGTCCGTCAAAGATGACGATGTCATTCGCATCCACGAGGCCATCGAAGAGCTGGCCCAGGTGGACGACCGGCTGGCCCGCATCGTCGAGATGCGCTGCTTCGCCGGGCTGGACGAACTGGCCATCGCCCAAGCCCTGGGCGTGACCGACCGCACCGTGCGGCGCGACTGGCAGAAGGCCAGGCTGCTGCTGAAAGCCGTGCTGCAGTGACGATGGCGCCGGCCACCTTTGCCCGGCGCCCGCGGTTGTCACCCCCAGCGCCTTTGGCGGGCACGGCGGAGGCCGCATGAGCCTCTCGCGCGATGAACTCGCCCGCCTCTCGCAACTACTCGACCAGGCCCTGGATCTACCGCGTGCCGAACGCGCAGCCTGGCTGGGCCGGCTTGGCGAGGCCGATGCCACGCTGCGGCCCCAGCTCGAGGCCATGCTGGCCGAGGCCGATGACGAGACCACCGGTGGGGCCAGCGAAGCTCCGGGCCTGATCGATGTGCTCGACGCGCTGCCCGGCCTCGCCGGCGTGGCCGCCGAAGCCAAGATGGCCAGTGCGGACCCAGGCCTGCGGCAGATCGGCCCCTATTGCCTGCTGCGCACGCTGGGCCAGGGCGGCATGGGCACGGTGTGGCTGGCCGAGCGGGTGGATGGCGCGCTGCAACGCGCCGTGGCCCTGAAGCTGCCGCACATCAGCTCGCTGCACCAGCCGGCGCTGGCGCACCGGTTCGAGCGCGAGCGCGACATCCTCGCCGCGCTCGAACACCCGCACATCGCGCGCCTGTACGACGCGGGCGTCACGCCCGCCGGGCAACCCTACCTCGCCCTCGAATACGTCGAGGGCCTGCCGATCACCACCTACTGCGACGAGAAGCAGCTGCCACTGCGGGCCCGCATCGATCTGTTCCTGCAGGTGCTAGAAGCCATTCAGTACGCCCACGCGCGGCTGGTGGTGCACCGCGACCTGAAGCCGTCGAACATCTTCGTCACCCACGACGGGCAGGTTCGCCTGCTCGACTTCGGCATCGCCACGCTGCTGGACGACGGCGAATCACCGCGCAGCCACGCCCCCACCGAATGGGCGCACGCGCCGATGACGCCCGACTACGCCTCGCCGGAGCAAATCGCACATCAGCCGATCGGCACCTCGTCAGATGTGTACTCGCTGGGCGTGGTGTTCTACGAGCTGGTCACCGGGCAACGCCCGTACCGCTTGCCGCGCGAAACCCGCGGCGCGCTGGAAGACGCCATCCTCGGCATCGATCCCACCAAACCCAGCCGCATGCCCACCACCGAGACCGCCGCAGCGCAACGAGCACTGCGGCCGGCGGGCCTGCGGCGGCAGCTGCGGGGCGATCTCGACAACATCGCGCTGATGGCGCTGCGCAAGAACCCGGCCGAGCGCTACCCCTCGGCCGAAGCCTTCAAGCAGGATCTCAAGCGCTGGCTGCGCAACAAGCCCGTGCATGCGCACCCGGGCAGTTGGTGGTACCGCACGCGCAAGTTCATCCAACGGCACAAGCTGCCGGTGGCTGCCACCGCGCTGGCCGGCACCGGCATGCTCGCGGCCCTGGCGGTGGCGCTCGACCAGGCCGAGGCCGCGCGCCGCGAAAGCCAGCGGACGAAGGCGGTGCAGGACTTCCTCGTCGGCCTCTTCAACGAAGCCGACCCGGCGCGGGCCCAGGGCCGCGAGCTGACCGTGCGCGACCTGCTCGCACGCGGCGAGCGCGACCTGCAGGCCAGGCTGGTGGCCGAGCCTGATCTGAACGTGGCCCTGAGCGGCGTGCTGATCGACATCTACGACAAGCTGGGCGACCACAAGCCCACCTTGCCGTTGGCCGAGGCCCGGCGCGACCTGATGGTGAAGAGCCACGGCGAAGGCAGCATCGAGCACGCGCAGGCGCTGATCACGCTGGCGCACGTGCACAAATCGCTGGGCCACCACGACAAGTCGCTGTCGCTGCTGAACGAGGCCCGCCCCATGCTGCTGGCACGCCACCCGGCTGACGCGGCGGATCTGCTGCGCGTGGACCAGGCGGTGGCTGACAACCTGCTCGATCTCAATCGGCACGACGAAGGGCGCAGCCTGCTGCAGCGACTGCTGCCGTCCATCGAGCGCCAGTACGGGCCGGACAGCTACGAGGTCGCGCAGGCCCGCGTGCGCCTGGCCACATCACTCGCCAGCGAGGGCCGCAAGGAAGACGCCACCAAGGCGCTTCAAGATCTTCAGCCGCTGCTTGAGAAGGACTGGCGTTCCGAAGGCATGGGGGCCGCCGCGCTGCGGGCCGATGTGGGCTACACGTTCTGGCAGATGCGGCTATTTCCTGAAGCGATCCGCACGCTGGAAAAGGCCATAGCCGAGCTCGATCGATTGGCCGGCCACAACAACACGCTTTCGATCCAGGCCGGCCGCACCCTGGGCATGGCCTACATGGACAGTGGCCAGTACCTTCAGGCGGACAAGATCTTCGCCAGCAATGTCGAGCGCTCACGGCAGGTCTATGGCCACGATGACAGCGAGACCGCGCTCAACCTGTCGTTCCATGTGATGACGCTCAACCGCGTGGGGGACGCTGACGGCGCTGAAGAGAGTGCACGCGAGTCCGTGCGGCTGGCGCAGGCCCAGGGCAGCTCGCTGTCAGCCTCGGAGGTGCGGGGCTTCACCCGTCGCCTGGCCTCGGCGCTGGTGGTGAACGGCAAGCCCGAAGAGGCCCTGCGGTGGTTCGACCGGCTGGTCGCCGAGGAAGAAGCCGCGGGCCAGAAAGACACGCGGCACGCCTCCACCTTGATGCTGCGGGCCGGCGCGCTGAACGCCCTGGGGCGGGGCCGGGAGGCGGGGTTGGCCGGCGAGGCCGCGGTAGAGGCCTGGCGGCAGGCCGGCGCCGCCCTGGGGGCTGCTGGCCACGTGGGCACCGCACGGGCCCAATTGAATGCCGCCCTCGGCTGGATCACCGCCGGCGACACCGCGCGCGCCGAGCCGCTCATCGCCAGCGCCGAGAAGCTGCTGCAAGACCACCACACCGGCCCGCATCCCGAACAGCAACTGGCCGCCCTGGTGCGCGCCCAATGGCTGCGCGCCGTGGGCCGCTCCACCGAGGCCGACACCACCGAGCGGCAAGCCCGGGCCCGCTACCGCGAGCTCGCCGGCGCCGAGGCGCCTGTTCCGCTGCGCATCGTGCTGTGAGGGCGTGAGCGTCTCTCGTTCGCGCCCAAACGCCAGAAAGACGCGCACGCTCTGAGCCCCCGGCGGCGCCCGCTGCCGTTTGGGCTTCCTCGCCCCCCACGCCCGTTTTGTTCATGCCCTGCCGCCAGGGCGGCACAGGGCCGCGCCCGCGTCGCCGGGCCCCTCACTGGACGACCCGTTCGCACGGGGCTGCGTCGTGTGAACACGCCCTAGCCGCATCCCCCATTGGGGGGGCCTAAACGTAGGGGGGATGTGCGTGTCCGGTTCGGACGCGAGCTCACGAATTGTTGAGTAGGGCCGCACGACACAACACATCGGCTCAACACGCAACCTCACTGCATTTCATCGAAAACACTGGAGAAACCTATGAAAACCCGCTTCGAACAGCCCCGCCCCACCCTGCTGGTTGCCGCGATCGCCGCGGCCTCGGCCTGCATGATGTCGCACGGCACCGCCCGTGCCCAGGAAGCCGCCGACGCGATGGCGGTGGATGGCCAGGCGCTGATCCAGCCCGAATCGCTGGACGTGAACGCGCTGACCGACGACCACTCGACGAACGCGCCGACCGCCTGGTGGACCTACACGAACGTGACCGCCGACCAGGTGGGCACCTACCTGAATCAGAACGGCGCTCGCCTGACCGAGATCGAGGTCTACTCGGTCACCAGCGGCGTGCCCCGATTCACCGTGCGCATGGTCAAGAACTCGGGCGCCTACGCCGTGCCCGGCTGGTGGTGGTACTACGGCCTGACCGCCGCCCAGGTCACCTCCTACGTCAACGCCAACAACGGCCGCCTCATCGAAGTCGAGCCCTATGACATCGGCGGTGGCCAGATCCGCTTCGCCGTCGTCATGGTCTCCAACACCGCCGGCGCCGCCCGCGCCTGGAGCTACCTGATGGGCGTCAGCTCCGCCCAGATCACCGACCACATCAACTCCAGCGGCCACCGCCTGATCGACCTGGACAGCTACACCGAAGGGGGCGTCAAGAAGTACACCGCCGCCTTCGTCGCCAACACCGGCGCCGACGCCAAGAGCTGGCAGTGGTGGATCAACCAGACCCCGGCCTCCATCGCCAGCAAGGTCAGCTCCTTCCAGGGCCGCATCGTCAAGCTCGAGCGCCAGTCCAACGGCACCTACAACTTCATCCAGGTCAAGAACACCGGCAGCGACAACTCCGCCTGGTGGTACCAGTACGGCTTCGCCTCGATGACCGACCTGAACAACTACGGCCTGCAGGTCGCCTCGCGCCCCATCGACATCACCACCTACGTCGACGGCAACGGCACACGCCGCTATGACGCCGTCTTCATCGACAACGCCAACGCCTCCACCCGCCGCATGCGGGACCTGCTCGGCAAGACCTTCCTCGATGCCAACGGCAACCCCACCAAGGGCATCTTCGAGTCCTACCTCAAGCAGGTCAACGGCGCCGTCAAGGTCGACCTCAACAGCGCTCGCCGCGCCGAGACCGCCAGCTCGCTGAAGTCGCTGCACCTGTTGCACTCGATGAAGCAGGTCGAACTGGGCCTGGACACGTTGAACTCGGCCTTCACCTACTACGAGTACGACGCGGATGACGGCAGCAACGCCTGCCCGGATCCCTCGAAGGAGACGACCGCCAACCGCCGCACCAACTACAACTTCGAGATGGGCCTGGACGAGATGATGCGCATCTCCGACAACCGCACCACGCGTGGCACCGTGCTGCGCTACGGCGGCACCTTCACGCCGTTCAACACGACGGCCGCCAACTCGGGCATGACCGGCACGACGCTGCGCCACAACATCGGTTGCGCCTACTGGAACTTCACGACCGGCAAGTACGACCCGGCCACCCGCCGCAACGACACGACCGCCGCCGACCTGGCCCACATCTACGAAGGCGTGTGGAACCAGACGCTGCTGACCAACAAGAACTCTGCGCGCAGCGAGTTCCTGGAATCGGCCAACCCGGGCACCGGCGCCGGCAGCGCGCTGCAAGCCATCATCAACGATGAGGCCGCCAAGCAAGGCAAGTCGGCGATCGCCGCGCAGTTCGGCTCGCTGATCAAGAGCTGGGGCAAGGGCGGCAGCTACGGCACCTGCCTGCCGGATTCGAACGGCGGCTGTGGCCAGCAGGTGATCGTGCGTTCGGGCACGGGCCTGATCCAGTTGCCGATCAAGGTCAACGGCGTGCTGTCGTACCGCGACTACGTGTTCGGCCGCCTGATCTCGGACACGCCGGTTCCGTGCTGGGAAGACTACGACACCCCGGGCACCAACTGCCAGGCTGACGTGGACTACACCAACGCCTACAGCAACGCCGCCAACGAGCTGTACCGCGACGAGATCCGCGAGGCGCTGAAGACCTGGTAATCGGCCAGCGTCTGCCTCTCACGCCCACCGAGCGCCCGGCCCCGCCGGGCGCTTCTTTTCACCCGCTCTCACTTTCGTTGCGAACACGCCATGAACCTCTTGCTCGCCACCCTCGCCACCGCCACGGCCCTCGCGCTGCACGTCCCGGCACAGGCCGGGATGGAGGCCCTGGAGGCCCTGGAGGCCCTGGACGTGAACGCCTCCACCGACGACCACTCGGTCAACCTGCCGACATCGTGGTGGACCTACACGAACGTGACCGCCGACCAGGTGGGCACCTTCCTGAGCCAGAACGGCGCCCGCCTGACCGAGATCGAGGTCTACTCGGTCACCAGCGGCGTGCCCCGCTTCACCGTGCGCATGGTCAAGAACTCCGGCGCCTACGCCGTGCCCGGCTGGTGGTGGTACTACGGCCTGACCGCCGCCCAGGTCACCTCCTATGTCAACGCCAACAACGGCCGCCTCATCGAGCTCGAGCCCTATGACATCGGCGGTGGCCAGATCCGCTTCGCCGTCGTCATGGTCTCCAACACCGCCGGCGCCGCCCGCGCCTGGAGCTACCTGATGGGCGTCAGCTCCGCCCAGATCACCGACCACATCAACTCCAGCGGCCACCGCCTGATCGACCTGGACAGCTACACCGAAGGGGGCGTCAAGAAGTACACCGCCGCCTTCGTCGCCAACACCGGCGCCGACGCCAAGAGCTGGCAGTGGTGGATCAACCAGACCCCGGCCTCCATCGCCAGCAAGGTCAGCTCCTTCCAGGGCCGCATCGTCAAGCTCGAGCGCCAGTCCAACGGCACCTACAACTTCATCCAGGTCAAGAACACCGGCAGCGACAACTCCGCCTGGTGGTACCAGTACGGCTTCGCCTCGATGACCGACCTGAACAACTACGGCCTGCAGGTCGCCTCGCGCCCCATCGACATCACCACCTACGTCGACGGCAACGGCGCACGCCGCTATGACGCCGTCTTCATCGACAACGCCAACGCCTCCACCCGCCGTATGCGAGACCTGCTCGGCAAGACCTTCCTCGATGCCAACGGCAACCCCACCAAGGGCATCTTCGAGTCCTACCTCAAGCAGGTCAATGGCGCCGTCAAGGTCGACCTCAACAGCGCTCGCCGCGCCGAGACGGGCAGCTCGGTGAAGGCCCTGTATCTGTTGCATGCGATGAAACAGGTCGAGCTGGGCCTGGACACGTTGAACTCGGCGTTCACCTACTACGAGTACGACCCCACCCGAGGCCCGTACATCTGCCCGACCTCCAGCAAAGAGGTGGCGGCCAACGAACGCCAGGCCGCCAGTTTCGAAGCCGGGCTGGACCAGATGATGTCCATCTCCGACAACCGCGCAGCGCGGGGCACGCTGTTGCGCTACGGCGGCAGCTTCTCGACGCTGAACAGCACGGCTGCCGCGTCCGGCATGACCAGCACCACCTTGCGCCACGACGACGGCTGCGCCTACTGGAACCCCACCACCTTCCGCTACGACCCCGCCTCGCTGCGCAACGACACGACCGCCGCAAACCTCGCCCATCTGTACGAAGGCGTGTGGAACCAGAGCCTGCTGGGCTCGGCCCATTCGGCGCGCGATGAGTTCCTGGAATCGGCCAACCCGACGCTGGGGGCCGGCGCGCTGCAGGCGATCATCAACGAGGAAGCGGCCAAACAGGGCAAGACGGCCCAGGCCGCTGCGTTCGGCGCACTGGTGCGCACCTGGGGCAACACCGGCAAATACAACACCTGCCTGCCGGATGACAACGGCGGATGCGGGCAGAAGGTCATCGTGCGCTCAGGCACCGGCCTCGTTCGCCTGCCGGTCTACACCCAAGGGTTCCAGACCTACCGCGACTACGCCTTCGGCCACCTGATCTCGGACACACCGGTGCCCTGCTGGGAAGACACCGAGACGCCGGGCACCAACTGCCCTGCCGATGTGGACTACACCCAGGCCCACGACGCGGCCGCCAACGAACTGTGGCGCGACGAGGTCCGTGAAGCACTGAAGACCTGGTGACCTGCGCTCCATCCGATGGTTCTTGCTCCTCCGACGTAGATGGCGCCCGGCTTGACCGGGCGCCTTTCTTTTGGCGGAGCGCGTGATCGCTGTACACCGTACAATGAATCATTGGTAGCCAGACATCGTCGCGTACGGCAACCCGTGCGGCGCCCTGGCCGGCCCACCTGAAGGAGCCTCGCATGGATCTGACCGAACGCCTTGCCGCCTTGCGCAGCGCCTATGCGGCGCGCCACCCGGCCAGCGCCGCCCAGTACGAGGCGGCCTGCGCGCATTTGCCGGGCGGCAATACCCGATCGGTTCTCTACTACGAGCCCTTTCCACTGGCCATGGTCAAGGGCCAAGGCGCCCGCCTGTGGGACGCTGACGGGCACGGCTACACCGACTTCCTCGGCGAGTTCACCGCGGGCCTGTACGGCCATTCACACCCGGTGATCCGCGCCGCCATCGATTCGGCGCTCGACCAGGGGATCAACCTCGCCGGCCACACCGTGCTCGAAAGCCGTCTGGCCGGCCTCATCAGTGCCCGCTTGCCGTCGATGCAGCGGTTGCGCTTCACCAACTCGGGCACCGAGGCCAACCTGATGGCGCTGGCCGTTGCCATCGCCCACACCGGGCGCCGCAGGGTCTTGGTGTTCAAAGGGGGCTACCACGGGGGCGTGCTCACCTTTGCGAACGGAGGCGCCGCGGTCAACGTGCCGCACGAGTTCATCGTCGGCCGCTACAACGATCTGGCCCGCGCGCGGGCGCTGATCGACGACAACGCCAACCACCTGGCCGCGATCCTGGTCGAGCCGATGCAGGGCTCGGGCGGCTGCATTCCCGCCGATCCGGCCTTCCTGCGCGGCCTGAGCGATGCGGCACACGCCGTGGGTGCCATGCTCATCTTCGACGAGGTGATGACCTCTCGCCTGTCGCCAGGGGGCCTGCAGGGCCGGTGGGGCATCACGCCAGACCTGACGACGCTCGGCAAATACATCGGCGGCGGCATGTCGTTCGGGGCCTTTGGCGGCCGGGCTGAGGTGATGGAGCTGTTCGACCCCCGGCGCCCGGGGCACCTGCCCCACGCGGGCACCTTCAACAACAACGTGCTGACCATGTCGGCCGGTATCGCGGGCCTGGGGCAGGTGTACACCCCCGAAGCCGCCATCGCGCTGAACCAGCGAGGCGACGCGCTGCGCGAGCGGCTGAATGCGCTGTGCCGTGCGCAGGGCGCCGCGATGCAGTTCACCGGGCTGGGCTCGCTGATGAACCTGCACCCGACGGCCCGCGCGATCGAGCGGGTGGACGACCTGCCCAGCGACGGCCAGGCCATGCGCGATTCGTTCTTCTTCCTGATGCTGGAGCAAGGTTTCTACCTGGCCCGCCGTGGATTCATCAGCCTGTCGCTGCCCTTGACCGATGCCGATCTCGACGCCTTCGCCGAGGCTGCCGGCCGTGTCATTGAAACCCTGTCCACGCCCTGACCCATGCCAGGTACCGACGCCAGCGCCACGCAAGCACCACGACGCCAGGCCACGGACGAACCCAAGCCCAAGCCCAAGAGCGCGACGCCGCTGAGTGCCGAACGCATCGTCGAAGCAGCCCTCGCGCAGATCGCCGAGCGGGGTGTCGAACGTTTCAGCCTGCGCGATGTGGCCCGCACGCTGGGTGTCTACCCCACCGCCGTGTACTGGTACTTTCGCAGCCGCAATGAGCTGCTGGCGGCGGTGTGCGCCGCGGCGCAGCGCGACATCGTGCCGCCGCCCCGCCAAGGGGACTGGCAGGCGTGGCTGCGCGAGTTGTTCCGGCGCTATCGCCAGGCGATGCGCACCCACCCACACCTGGCGCAGTTGGTGGGTGCGCAGATGCTGTCCAACGCCAGCCTCGATCTCACGCTGGTTGACGGCATCTTGCACATGCTGCAACAGGCCGGCTGTCCCGATGGCCCGCTGGTCGACCTGTACAACGCGGTCGTGGCCGCCTTGTGCGGCTACCCCACGATCGAGCTGGCCCCTCTGCCCGCCGAAGACCCGATGGGCTGGGCTGCCGACCTGCAGCAGCGCGTGCACCAGATTCCCGCGATGCAGCACCCGGTGCTGGCGCGCCACCTGCACCGGATGGCCGATCGGTCGTTCGTGCTGCGTTGGACGCCGGGCACCCAGCAGCCGCTCGACGGCGGCTTCGACGCCTACGTCGAGATCTTCATCGCCGGCCTGGAAGCGCGCCTCGCTGCCGCGCGGGCGGGCTGAACGCAGGCCCGAAACGTTCTTGTGCCGCCCAACACAGCGGCCTATAGTGCCCTGCAGGCCGAACGCATTCGTCTCGGCCTGACGACGGGCACAGTGCCCGTCAACTCGAAGGCCGCCCGTGGCCGGGCCGGTCGGCAGGAGGGACATCAGAAGGGCGTCGAGCCCCACACGGTGCCCGGCTGTTCTGACCGGAGTGACATGATGTTCAAGCACATCCTGCTGCCGACCGACGGTTCCCGGTTGTCCGAGATCGCCATCTTCAACGGCATCGAACTCGCGCGCCAGCATGGCGCCCGGGTGACCGGCCTGCACGCCATGCCGGAGTTCCACCTGCTCAGCTACCGGGCGGCCGCGCTCGATGAATCGCGCGACCATTTCGCCCAGGACGCCCAGGCCCACGCGGAGCGCCACCTCGAATTCATCCGGCGCATCGCCGACGAGGCGCGCGTCGAATGCGCCACCGTCGCCGAGCTGAGTGACCACCCGCACGACGCCATTGTCAAAGCCGCAAGGCGCCTGTCATGCGACCTGATCCTGATGGCCTCGCATGGCCGGCGCGGGCTGATCAGCACCTTGCTGGGCAGCGAAACCCAGCGTGTGCTCGCCCACAGCGAGGTGCCGGTGATGGTCTGGCGGGCGCCGGCGTCCGCCGGCTGAGGCGGCGGCTGCTGCGTTGCACCACGCAGCGTGAATCAACGTTGGTGATGGGACGATGGTGCGATGCACAATCCAGGTCCATTGCCAACGTTGGGAGCCTGCCATGCGTCGCGTCGTGTTCAACCAGAAGGGCGGGGTCGGAAAGTCGACCATCACCTGCAACCTGGCCGCCATTGGCGCCCACTCCGGCCAGCGCACGCTGGTGGTTGATCTCGATCCGCAGGGCAATTCCACCCGCTACCTGCTGGGCGCCGAGGCGGAAGGCATCGAAGACGGGGCCGCCGACTTCTTCGACCAGACACTGAAGTTCAGCGTCCGCGCCAAGACGCCGGAAGACTACATCGTCGAGACGCCATTCGAGCACCTGCACCTGCTGCCCTCGCAGCCTGCGCTGGAAGAACTGCATTCCAAGCTCGAGTCGCGCTACAAGATCTACAAGCTGCGCGATGCGCTGGCGTCACTCGAAGACCAGTACGACGCCATCTGGATCGACACGCCACCGGCGCTGAACTTCTACACCCGCTCGGCGCTGATTGCGGCAGACGCCTGCCTGATCCCGTTCGATTGCGACGATTTTTCGCGCCGCGCGCTGTATGCGCTGATGGAAAACGTGCAGGAGATCCAGGCCGACCACAACCCGGGCCTGAAGATCGAAGGCATCGTGGTCAACCAGTTCCAGCCCCGCGCCAACCTGCCGCAGCGCACCGTGCAGGAACTGGTGGATGAAGGCCTGCCGGTGCTGGAGCCCTACCTGGGCGCGAGCGTGAAGGTCAAAGAATCGCATGAGCGCTCGCTGCCGATGATCCACCTGGACGCCCGCCACAAGCTGACGCAAGAGTTCGTGGCCTTGCACGCGGCGCTGAGCAAGCCGGCCACCCGAAAGCGCGCCGCTCGCGCGGCCTGAGCGATGGATCAATGGGCTGAGCGAAACCCGGCCCAGCCCCAACCGGCCAGTGCGGCCACCATCATGGTGACCGCGGCCCCGGTGGCCAGCCACCAGCCCCAGCCGAGCAATCCGGCCGCGCCGGCCAGCACCGCCAACAGACCCGAGCCCCCCAGCCACGTGCCCCACACGCGGGGACGCTGGACGGACGACCAGGCCACCATCAAGGCGCCCACGCCGCCGATGAACGTGCCCATGTGGAACAGCGCATCGAACAGCGTGCGCGCCGCGAGGTAGGCCCCCTCGGCTTGCGTGGCGGCGGCCAAAGGAGGCAGCACCTGGCCGACCATCGTGTCGACCCCCAGGAACACGGCGCCCACGAGCGCCACCATGATCCAGCCTGCTCGCAAGCCCGGCGCCGCCGCACGTTGCGCCAGCATCAAGCTGGCCACCGTCAGCAAGGCATCTCCGGGGATGCCGGCCCAGCAGGCCAGCAACATCCAGCCGCCAGCACCGGCGGTGGCGGCGCGGGCCGCATCCAGGCTCGACGCGCCCGCCGGCATGGCCGCCTGCGGCCCGGCCATCACGTAGGCCCCACAGGTGACGAGCACCAGTAAGCACGCTATCAGCAACAAGCCGGGTGCGGCCCGGCCCTGCGCCAGGCCCGCCTCCTGGGCTGTGGCCACCGCCGCCGGCGAAGATGGATGAAGTGCCGTCGAACTCATGAAGCCTCCGTTGCGACGAATGCCCCGCATGCCGCGGGGCGGAGCAGGCGTCGCCAGGCGCGAAGCCGTCGGTTAAGTTAACGCTGATAACATAAACCACAATGTTATCTTCGTCAACATGACGACACGATCTGCCGGCACGCCGCCCCGCCCCCGGAGACGGTCGGCCTCGGTGGCCGGGCGGGACGCACCCGCTGCCGCACCCGCCACCGTGTCGGTGAAGGCCGGCTACCACCATGGCGACCTGGCCCGCGCTCTGGTGCAGGCCGCCATGCACCTCGTGGAGCAAGGCGGCCCGGCCGCACTCACGCTCAGAGATGCCGCCCGGCTGGCGGGCGTCAGCGTCGCCGCGCCGTACCGCCATTTCGCCGACCGCGAAGCACTGCTCGCCGCCGTGCTGACGGCGGGCTTCGATGGCCTCACCGCCCACACCGAAGCCGCACGTCAGGCCGCGCCCGATGCCTTGCAGGCCCTGCGGGCCGTGGGCTTGGCGTATGTGGACTTTGCGGCCGCCCACCCCTCGGTCTACCGGCTGATGTTCGGCCCCGAATGCGACAAGGCTGCCCATCCGGACCTGATGGATGCAGGCGCACGTGCACGCGGCGTGCTGCTGCTGGCCGTCCGCAACGCGCAGGCAGCCGGCCTCGTCGGGGGCGGCCCGCCCGAGACGGTGGCGCTGGCCGGCTGGTCGATCTGCCACGGCCTCGCGTCGCTGCATGTCGACGGGATGCTGGCCGGGACAATCCCGATGCCGATCGAGCAAGCCGCCCGTGCGGTGGTGGATATGCTCTTGGCCGGCGCAGTGCTGGCCCCCGCCGGGGCCGCCCGCCGTTGAACCCTTGACCTGGAGCCCCCATGCGCATCGAGATCGCCCCCGGCGTGCGCCTGTTTGTCGACGTCGATGGCTTCGGCCTCGTGCCCGATGGGCCGACGATGCGCGAGAAGCCCACCCTGCTGCTGCTGCATGGCGGCCCGGGCTTCGATCACACGGGCTTCAAGCCCGCGTTCTCGCCACTGACAGACATCGCCCAGGTCATCACCTACGACCACCGGGGCCATGGCCGCAGCGACCCCAGACCGGTGGACGAATGGACGCTCGACACCTGGGCTGACGACGTGGTGCGGCTGTGCGACGCGCTGGGCATCGTCAAACCCATCGTGCTCGGCCAGTCGTTCGGCGGCTTCGTGGCGCAACGCTACCTGGCGCGCCACCCGGGCCATCCCGCCAAAGTGGTGCTGTCATCGACCTCGCCGGCCTTCAACCTGGAACGCAAGCTGCCGGTCTTCGAGCGCCTGGGCGGCCCCGCGGCCCGGCAACTGGCCGAGACCTTCTGGCTCAACCCGACCGAGGCCCACACCGAGCAGTACCTGCGCGAGCTGCACCCGCTGTACAACACCCGGCCGCCGGCCAGCGCCGATGGCCGCCAACGCGCCCGCTACCGCCTGGACATCCTGCGCCACTTCATCGTCCACGAGATGCACACGATGGATCTTCGCCCCGGCCTCGCCGCGGCGCAGTGCCCGGTGCTGGTGATGGCGGGCGCCCAGGACCCGGTGTGCCCCCCGGCCGACAGCGAGGACATCGCCGCCGCGCTGCCCGCTCATCTGGTCGAGCTGCAGGTCTACGCCGGCAGCGGCCACGGCGCATGGCGCGACGAACCCGAGGCTGCCTTCGCCGCGCTGCGACGGTTCATCCTGGCGTGACGGCGCCCCGCATCGCGATCATCGGCCTGGGCACGGCCGGGCAGGCCGCCGCCATCGCGCTGGGCCGGCAGGTGCCAGACGCCGAGATCACCCTCTTCGAGCAAGCCGCCGAACCGGGCCCCGCCGGCGCGGGCTTTCTGCTGCAACCGACCGGGCAGGCGGTGTTGGCCCGTTGGGGCCTGCTGGCCGAGGCGCAGGCCCTCGGCGCGCGGGTCGAATGCCTGCTGGGCCACAACCACCGCGGCCGGCTGGTGATGGACATGCGCTACGACCACGCCGACCCGCAGCGGCAAGGCCTGGGCCTGCAGCGGGGCGCGCTGTTCGAGCTGCTGCACCGCCACCAGCCCGCCACGGTGCGCTGGGAGCCCGGCAGCACCATCACCCGGTTGGAGCCCGACGCCGGGCGGCTGCACGATCACCGTGGCCGCGAGCATGGGCCGTTCGACCTGATCGTTGTCGCCGATGGTTCACGCTCATCGCTGCGCGAGCAGCAGTTCGGCCCCCGGCCCGCCACGCCATACCCCTGGGGAGCCTGGTGGTGCCTGGTGCCCGCCGAAGGCTGGTCGACACCCCACGAGCTGAACCAGCGCTATCGCCTGGCGCGCCAGATGGCTGGCCTGCTGCCGGTGGGCCGGCACCGGCCCGACCTGCCCGAGATGCTGTGCCTGTACTGGAGCATGCCAGCCGACCAGGCACCACCGGCCGATGCCAGCTCGCACACCGTGGCCGAGGCGCTCGCCCCGCTCTGGCCGGAGGCCGCCCGCCAACTGCGCGCTCACGCACCCCGGCCGCTGGCCCACGCCACCTACCGGGCCGTGAACCTGCCGCGCTGGCACCACGGCCGGGCGGTGTGGATCGGCGATGCCGCCCACGGCATGAGCCCACAGCTGGGCCAGGGGGTGAACATGGCGCTGCTGGATGCCATGGTGCTGGCAGACGCCCTGGGGCCCCGGCTGGATCTGCAGCAATTGCCCAGGTTTGCCGCCCAGCGCCAGCGCCACGTGCGGTGGTACCGCTGGGCCAGCCATGGGCTGACGCCGCTGTTCCAGTCGCGCGCCGATCTGCTGGCCCGGATGCGCGACCTGGTATTCACCCCGGCCAGCCGCACGCCGGGCATGCGCAGCCTGTCGCGCCGGCTGCTAAGTGGAACCCTCGGGCTGCCCGCCGGCACGTTCCCTGCTTTACCGCTGCAACAAATTGATTCAGCTTTGATGCGCGGTCCCAGCACGGAGAGCTGATTCGATTGGCGATACTTTCGGGCTTCGCTCGTCATCACCCCCCCACACCCATTCGTCATGCAACAGAAACCTTATCTCGAACACGCGGACGTGCAGAAGATTCTCGAGGCCGCACGCGCCGAAGCCTGGACGCACCACTGGGCGGTGTCGATCGCCGTGGTCGACGACGGCGGCCACCTGCTGGGCTATTTCCGGCTGGATGGCGCACCGGCGTTGAGCGCCGAGATGGCCATCGCCAAGGCCCGCACGTCCGCCCTGGGCAAGCGCGAATCGCGCCACTATGAAGAGATGATCAACCAGGGCCGCGTCGCGTTCCTGAGTGCCCCGAAGCTCGACGGCATGCTGGAAGGCGCCGTTCCCATCACCTTGCACCACCACATCCTCGGTGCGGTGGGCGTCAGCGGCGTCAAGTCGAACGAAGACGCGCAGATCGCACGCGCCGGGGTGGCGGCCGTCACGCCGGTCTGAGGCTTCGCTCGATCGAGATACCTCAAGGGCACCGTCGGTGCCCTTTTTTCATGGCCGTTCACCGGGTTGCGACGGCCTGCGGTGCCGGCGCGGCGGTCAATCGGGCACGGGCGCTGCGAGGCGCGAGCGGCGCAGCCAGGCGACGGCGTCGGCGGCCGGCAACGGCCGGCTGAAGAAGTAGCCCTGGAACTCGTCGCAGCCCACGTCGCGCGCGGCCTCGGCCTGCGGGGCCGTCTCCACGCCCTCGGCCACCACCTTCAGCTGCAGCGCTCGCGCCAATTGGCACACCGCACGCACCACCGCCTGGGCATCCGCGGCCGGCATCGGATCGATCAGCAGGCGGTCGATCTTGACGGTCTGCAATGGCAGGCTGCGCAGGATGTTCAGCGACGACACACCGGCACCGAAGTCGTCCAGCGCCACATGCAGGCCCAGCGCGCGGAACTCGCCGATGCGCTCGCGGGCCTGGTCCAGGTGGGTGGCCGCCGCCGTCTCGGTGATCTCGATCGTCAGGAACTGCGGCGGCACGCGGTGCAGCGCCATGCTCCTTGCCACGAGGCCGGCGAAATCCGGGTCGAGCAACTGCAGGGGTGACACATTCACCGCCACCGGCACCACCGGCTCGTCGGCCGCCAGCCACGCGGCAATCTGGGCGCACGCCTTGTCCAGGATCAGCGCACCCAGTGCACCGATCAAGCCCGTGCGCTCGGCCGCGGGGATGAAGTCTGCCGGGCTGACGATGCCCACGCCAGGCCGCTGCCAGCGCACCAGCGCCTCGAAGCCTGTCAGGCGGCCATCGTCGGCCGCCACCTTGGGCTGGAACACCAGCAAAAACTCTTCGTTGTGCAAGCCCGCGCGCAGGGCCTGTTCGGCCTGCAGCGACGCACCCGAGCCACGCACATAGCCCGCGTCGGCCAGCCGCACCGACAGGCCCGGCACGCGCTTGGCTTCATGCATGGCGGCCTGGGCGGCCCGAAGCAACGCTTCAGGCGCACGGCCCGACTCGGGATGCAGCGCCAGGCCGATCGACATGTCGACGAAGAACCGGTGATCGGGCAGTTCCAGCGGACGCTGCAGGCGCTCACGCACCTGGCCAGCCACCGCCATCGACGCTGATTCGGCACCGCCCTCCCCGGCGGCCGGCCACAGCAACGCGAATTCGTCTTCGCCCAGGCGCATCACCTCGGCCGGTGGCGGCGCGGCCTCCTGCAGCGCCCTGGCCAGCGCGCGCAGCACGTCGTCGCCCACCGAAGGGCCGTGCGCTTCGTTGAAGAGCTTGAAGCGGTCGACATCCATCAGCAACAGGCCGAAGGGCTGCCCCTGCTCGCACAGGCCGGCCAGCCGGCTCAGCAGCGCACTTCGGTTGGGCAGGCCCGTGAGAGCGTCTTCGGTGGCCTGGCGCAGCAAGGCGGCCGCCGCGGCGTGGTGGTCGGTGTCGTCGATGACCACCACCTGTTCGGCGGGCCGGCCGTCCCACTCGATGCGCCACGAGGCGAAGCGCAGGTACATCGGCAAACCATCATGCCGGGTGCGCGGGCCTTCCCATTGGGCCTGCTCGACCTCGCCGTTGACGATTGATTGATGCCGCGAGAGTGAACGCTGCTTGTCGGCCTCGCTGACGAAACGGCTGCGCCAGGGCAAGGGAAACGGTTTCGGCTCGGGGTGGTTGTAGATCGTTCGCGCCGCCTTGTTGGCATAGGGCACGTGGTCGTCCTGGACAACGATGACGCCGAAGTGCGACTTCTCCGTCATGCGCAGGTATTGGTCGCGCAGGCGCTGCGCCGCTTCGCCGCTGCGGCGCAAGGCCGCATACAGCAGGCTGAACCCCATCCCCACCCGCAGCACCGTGCCCAGGCTCGCCTGCATCGGCAGGCCGGCCTCGCCCAGGGCCACGAACCAGAACTGGTTCAGGCCCAGGCCCACCAGCATGGCCGCGCTGAGCCGTTCGGCGCCCCTCTGCGCCCACAGCCAGCGTGCCGCCACGAGGCCCACCGCCAGATTCAGCAGGCCCGAGATCGCCTGGCCGAAACGGGGCTGCAACGGCAGCGAGATGGTGTAGACGACCACCAGCAGCACGCCCAGGCCCAGCAGGCGATGGCGCGACAGCGGCCGGCCCGCCAGCCCGGCCGCACCCGAGGCGAGCAGCAGCAAGGCGCCGGTCACGGCGCCCACCAGCAGCGCGCCCGCGAGCCACGCGCTCGGGCCGTGGGCGTTCTGCCACCACAGGAACGAGGGGGGCACGAGCACCTGCACGAGCGTGGCCAGGCCGAGCGAGCGAAGGAACAGCTGCTCCCGGTGGCGTCGCCATGCGAGTACGAGCGCCAAGCCAACGATGAGGTTGACCAGCGAGTTGATCAGGAAGGGATAACCCATGTCTCACAACGACAGCGTCGGGTCACGCCCGGCCGCTCGATCTCTATCGGCCGCACCCCGTGCAAATCAAGGCCAGCTTCGGCGACGGGGCGCCACAGGCCCACAAACCGCATGGACAAACCCGCCTCGATCGGCTCGACAACGGAGCGCAGACGCCCGGAAACCCGCCCATCGTAGGCGCGACTGTCCAGCATCACCGCAGGCTGTACAAGGCCTGCCGCATGGCGGCGGGCTCGTTGACCGTGCGAAGTTGCTGGTAGGCGGCCTCGGCTTCAGGGAACCGGCGGCGCAGAAAATTCAGCCACTGCTTGAGCCGGCCCGGACGGTGCCGCGGCGTGATGTGGCGCTCGATGCCGGCCCAGAAGACATGCAGCAGGCCCACCAGGCGTGGCCAATCGAGCGCGGCCGTCTCGCCCGTCGGCGTGGACACCGCCTGGCCGAGCGCCTCGCGGATGGCCCACGCCAGGCCAGGGTCGGACACCATGCCGCGCCCCAGCATCAGGCTGCTGCAGCCGCTCACCTCGCGACAGCGCAGGGCATCTTCGACCGACCAGATCTCGCCATTGGCCACCAGCGGCACCTCGACCACCCGGCGCAGATCCGCGATGCGCTCCCAGTAGGCAGGGGGCCGGTACCCATCGCGCTTGGTGCGGGCATGCACCACGATTTCGCTGGCGCCGCCCGTGGCCAGCGCCAGCACGCAGTCTTCCGCCTGGGCGTGGCTCTCGGTGCCCAGCCGCATCTTGGCCGACACCGGCAGGTGTGCCGGCACCGCCGAACGCACGGCCGCCATGATGCGGTGCAGCAGCTCGGGGTCATCGAGCAAGGCCGCACCGCCGCCGTGGCGATTCACCACCTTGGCCGGACAGCCGAAGTTCAGGTCCACCCCCGTGGGCCCCAGCGAGGCCAAGCGGCCTGCGTTGTCAGCCAGGCAGACCGGATCGGACCCGAGCAACTGGCCCCGCACGGGTACGCCCGACGGCGTGCAGCCCCCATGGGCCAGCTCGGGAATGATGCGGAAGAAGACACGCTCGGGCAGCAGGGTGTCCGTCACGCGGATGAACTCGCTCACGCAGCGATCGATGCCGCCGACGCGCGTGAGCATGTCGCGCAGGTGATGGTCCAGCAGGCCCTCCATCGGGGCCAAGAGCAACTGCATCTCGTTCTGGCCGGATCAACGCTCGCGGCGTTCGGGCTCGGCGATGTGGAGGTAGCGGGTAAATAGATCACGCGGCGGCGCCACCGAGGCCTGGCGCATCGTCTGCCCCACGGCGCCACGGTGATAGCCCCCATGCGTGATCACATGGAGCAGGATCTCCTCGCGCGACATGCAACCGCGGGCACCGTCGGTGAACGTGAAGCTGACCGGCTCGCGCAGCTGTCCGGGTGTCAACGCCCGGACATGGTCGATGTACCACTGGTCGGTGGCGCTCACTGCGGCCTGCAGTTCGTCGAGTGTGGGCGTCTCTGGGGTGTTGGTCGCGGTGTAGGTGTGCGGTGTGCCCGACAGGTGCGCGACGAAGATGCGATCGACCACGTGGATGTGGTTCAGCACACGGATCGCCGAATGGCGCTCGGCGGGGTGGGCTTCACCATCGACCTTGCGCAGCTCGGCGAACAATTCGGTGTTGGCCCAGGCCTTGTACTGGAAGAGGGACAGCAGCAGGGAAGAGGTGCTCATGGCGGTGGTGTCATCAACGGCCCGCGCATTGTGCAGCGGGCGGCCGGCCCACCCGGCAACCGGCCGCTCAAGACGGTCCGCGACCGGCACTGCTTCTCACTGATGGCCAGCGCTTCACCAGGCCCGCGCACCGACTCCCGCTCAGCCATCGCCCCACCAGGAAGTTCTGACGCCGTCGCGTCAAACGCTGGCACAAATGATGTGCATGGCGTTGCCAGCGTGCAGGCCGTCCCGGCGACGGTCGAAACAGCGCTGGTTGATCGCCGGGCCGTCCAGGTCCACCACGTCGGTGAAGCCCATGGTCTGCAGCTCTCGCACGAGGCTGTCGGGCTCGAAATCCGACCGCCAGGGCTCGCCTTGAGCCGCCAGCTGCATGGCCACCGCATGGATGACCGTGCGCTCGATCAGGTTCAACTGCATCGGGGGCACGCGATAGTCGAAAACGATGCCGCTGCCTGCCCGGCTTTGGGCGATGGCGTGCAGCGTGGATCTCACTGCCGCGGCGCTCAGGTAGTAGGTGACCCCCAACCAGGCCACGAAGACGGGCTCATGCAGTTGCAGGCCCGCCGCGGCCAGCGTGGCCATGAGATCTGCCCGTTCAAGATCGGCCGGTACGAAGACCACCTCCGGTGTCGCCAGCCCGGCGGTCGCCAAGGCCTCGCGCTTCCAGCGCTGGGTCGACGGATGGTCCACCTCGAACACCTTCAGCCCGGCGGCCGCATGCACATTGCGCGCGGCGAAGGTATCGAGCCCGGCCCCCAGCACCACATACTGCCGAACGCCCATCGACACGCGACGCGCCAACTCATCCTCGGCAATGCGGCTGCGCGCCACCACCGCCGCGCGCAAGCCACGCGACATCGGGTCGTTGCACGAAAACGGATTCGCTCTCAGCCGCTGCGCCTCGTCGGCGCCTAGCATGGTCAAGGCCACTGGGTCGTGGTGCACGACCGGGTCGTCCAGCAAGGCATGTACGGCGCGCTGCTCGGCCACGCGCCACGCGGTGCGGCTCGGTTGGCCACGGTGGATCAGGTTGTCGGGGGCTTGCCACATCGGAGTGCTCCAGTTCTGTGTTGAACATCGAAGCCGCACTCTGCGGGCTCACGTGGGGTGAGGGTCAAGCGCTGCGATCGCCTGCTGGATGAATTCGCGCGCCGCTGGCGTCATGGCCGCGCCTGCGCGCAAAAAGGGCTC
Organism: Ideonella lacteola; assembly: GCF_038066555.1. NCBI lineage: Bacteria > Pseudomonadati > Pseudomonadota > Betaproteobacteria > Burkholderiales > Sphaerotilaceae > Ideonella > Ideonella lacteola. Next base: position 43,408 of record NZ_JBBUTG010000025.1, read on the forward strand.
CCTGGAATGGGCCTCGATCAGCCGGGCACGCAGCGCATCGTCGTGCCGGGTCAAGCGCCCCATCAGGTCGAACCACTCACGCACCAGCGGCCGGACGGCCGGGTCGCCGGGTGTCGTGCCCTGGCGCACCAGCAACATGATCCGCTCGACCAGGTCGTCCCAGGCATCGTCGAGGGTCTTGTCGAGGCGATCGATGTCCTCAGGCGACAAGTACCGCATGAGCACGTCCAGCCGGGCCTGCACCGCTTGCTCGATGTAGTGCAGCGTCGGCGCGTCCAGCCCGCCGCCTCCACGCGTGGGGGGATGGGCGCGGCGCATCTGCCGCCAGCGGTCGAGCATCGCTTCGTCGCCACGCATCCAGCGCATGGTGAGCCGCATCCAACGTCGCACCAGCGGCTGCAGCTCGATGTCGTCAGCCGGAACCCCGCCTTCGCGCGCCTGGCAAAACTCGCCGATCAACGCGGTGCTGTCGGCCTCCAGACGCCGCCAATCCTCAAACAGGCGCCGCGTTTCCTCGGGGCTGAAATACTGCTGGCAGGTGTTCATCAGCAACAGGCCGGCGAGCCAATCCTCCGGTGGTGGGCGCCCGCCACGGGCGAGCAAGGTCTGGGTCAAGACCAGTTGTTCGCGCAGGCGCTGGCTGCGTTCGATCTGCTCATCCAACTGCGCGATCTGCCGCGCGACCAGCGCAGGCACCTGGGCCCGATCGCCCTCCCCGAGCAAGGGCCCGATCTCAGCCAACGACAAGCCCATGCCCCGCAACGCCTGGATGGCGTGCAGCCGCTCGATGTCGGCATCGCCGTAGAGCCGGTAGCCCGACTCGGACCGGGCGGACGGCTGCAACAGGCCGATGCTGTCGTAGTGATGCAGCGTGCGGACGGTGAGGCCGCTGCGCCGGGCGAGTTCGCCAACTTTCAGCACGAACGCTCCTGCTTCCGGGGGGGAGATGGGAAAAGGTGGCCCGAGTATCAACCCTCACGCTGCGTGAGAGTCAAGCGCCGCCAGCACCACCGCCGCGAGCACGCAGCCCAACCCCATCCACTGCACCGCACGGATCGGCTCGCCAAACCACAGCGCCGACAGCATCAGTGCCGACACGGGCAACCACGCGGTGGCCAAGGAGGCCCGTGTCCCCGTGGTGCGGGCGCTGCCGGCGTACCAGAGCAGAAAGCCGCCGACCGTGGGCACCCAGGCGTAGTACAGAACCGCCGACACCGCATCAGCCGTCCAGACCGTCGGCGACGAGCCCCACGCCCAGGCGGCGGGCACGAGGCAGAGCAGCAAGCCACCCGCACTCATCAGGGTCGACAGCGCCAGCGGCGAGATCGGCATGCTCAGACGCTTGTTGGCCAGGATGAACAACGACTCGCAACCGATCGCGGCCAGCACCAGCGCGATGCCCAGCCAGCGCAGCGGTGCTGCCTCACCCGCCGCGGGGCTGGCCGCCACCGCCAGCACGCCCACCGTGGCCAGCGCAATGGCCGCCCACAGGCGCCAGCCCGGCCGCTCGCCCAGCCACCCAGCGCAGACCAGCGCCGACACCGCCGGCAAGGTGCCAGCCACGATGCCCGCATCCGCCGGCCCACAGCGCTGAACGCCCTCGATCAGCAGCACGGTGTAGCCCACGCTGCCGGCAGCGGCCTGCACCAGCAGCAGCGCCCCATCGCGCCAGCCGACCCTCGGCCAGGCCTCACGCCGCGCGAACATCATCAGCAGGAACACCGGCAGCGCCGCGGCATGGCGCAACGCCGTGGCAAGGAAGGGCTCGATCGCATCGCCAATCAAGCGGCTGACGACCACGGTGCTGCCCACGAGCACCATCGCCAGGCCGCACAGCCAGGGCCCCATCAGGGCATCGCGCGCCGCGTGGTGAGACGGGAGTGTTGAAGACGAACGTGTGGGCGACATGCAGACCCCGTCGGTTGAAACGGGCCGCAGTCTGGCCAAGGGGCTGGCACGCGTATTGAACGTGGTTGCAAGCAGCGGGCCGCGTCACCCCCGACGAGGCATCAGCCTCCTGGCTTCGGCCGGGGGCGCACGGCCTGTTGCCAGGCCCCCGGGGTGAAGCCGAAGTGGCGGCTGAAAGTGCGTGTCATGTGGCTCTGATCGGCAAAGCCGCAGGCCGCCGCAGCCTGCGCCAACCCCACGCCCTGGCGGATCAACCCGCGGGCATGCTCGGCGCGGCGCTGCAGCAGCCAGGCATAGGGCGTCAGGCCAAAGGCGCGCTGGAAGTGCCGCAGCAACTGGAAACGGCTCAGGCCACCCGCCTCCTGCGCCAGCGTCGCCAGATCGGGCACGTCAGCCATCTCGTCACCCAGCCGGTCGCGCACCCGCAGCAAGCGGTGGTGGGCCGGGCCGCTCGGCACGGCCTCGGGTGCGCGCGTGGCATGGCGGCTCAGCACGGCCGCGCAGCAGGCGACCAGCGACTCTTCGCAGGCCAGCACGTCCGCGGCCGTGGTCGCGCCGGCGTTCCAGCGCTCGAGCCGATCGAGCAACCGCCCCAGCGCGTGGGCAGCCGGAGGGTCACTGACCACCGGGCGGGCGAGTTCCGTGTGGCTGGGAGCCCCCGGCGCCATCGACGCCAGCACCGCCGGCTCCAGGTAAACCATGCGCCAGCGGCGCGGCGCTCCATCGATCGGCCGGCCATCGTGCACTTCACCCGGGTTGGTGGTGATCAGCTGACCGGCGACCGCCTCGACCTCGCCGCGGCCACTGGCCGAGCGCTGCGCACCGCGCTCCAGCCGGCCGAGCCCAAAGGTGCCGTGCCAATGTCGCCCATAGTGCCTTCCGCTGTCGATCACCGTGCCGTGAACGCCCGGCCAGGGCGAGCCGAGGACGTGGCAGTGGTGGCGCGGGGCAACAGACATGGGCGCGATCATGCCCCAGCGCCCCGGCGGCCCCTGCCGCCGACGGGGTCGGGTCGGCCCTCCGTTGACCCACACCGCCGTGCGCGCGACGATAAGCAGATGAGCGACAACACGCTGACGCCTCTCGGTGCCCCGGCCCGGCCCTGGCGCGATCCGCGCCGCTACCTGTGGCTGCTGAGCCCGTTCTTCGCCTTTTCGGCCGCCTGGCACCTGCTGAACTTCCAGCGCACCGGTGAGGTGTTCTGGCTCTGGCTGCTGCCCGGGATCATGTATGGCGTGATCCCGCTGGTCGATGCGCTGCTGGGCCCGGATGACCGCAACCCGCCTGAAGCGAGCGTGGCCACCCTGGAGGCCGACAACTACTACCGCGCGATCGTCGTGGCGTTCATCCCCTTTCAATTCGCGGCCACCGCCCTCGGCTGCGCGGTGGCGGCCTCGGCACCGCTCACGCCAGCGGGTTGGATCGGCCTGATCCTGACGGTGGGCGGCATCAACGGGGTGGCCATCAACACGGCCCACGAGCTGGGCCACAAACGGCCGCGTTGGGAACGGTGGCTCTCGCGGGTGACGCTGGCTCCGGTGGCGTACGGCCACTTCTACACCGAGCACAACCGGGGACATCACCTGCGGGTGGCAACGCCCCAAGACCCGGCCAGTGCCCGCATGGGCGAGAGCTTCTGGCGCTTTCTGCCGCGCACGATGTGGGGCGGCCTTCGCTCAGCCTGGCACATCGAGGCGGGGCGCATGGCACAGCGGGGGCTGCCCGCCTGGCATTGGCGCAACGAGGTGTTGCAGTCCTGGTCGATGACCGTGCTGCTCTACGGCGCTTTGGCCGTCGCATTCGGGGCCAAGGTGCTGCTGTTCCTGGCGGTGCAGGCGTTCTATGGCGCATCGCTGCTGGAGGTGGTCAACTACATCGAGCACTACGGCCTGCTGCGGGCACGGCGGGCCGATGGCCGGCACGAGCCCTGCGACGTGACGCATTCGTGGAACTCGAGCCACGTGCTGTCGAACCTGTTCCTTTATCAGCTGCAACGGCACAGCGACCACCACGCCCATCCGGGGCGCCGCTATCAGGCGCTGCGGCACTTCGCGCAGAGCCCGCAGTTGCCCTCAGGCTACTCGGCGATGCTGTTGGCGGCCTATGTGCCACCGCTGTGGTTCAGGTTGATGGACCCGCGCGTCGCCGCGCACTACGGCGGCGACCTGACGCGTGCGAACTTGCACCCTTCCCGGCGCGAAGCGCTGATCGAGCGCTACCGCCCACGCGCTCGCCCCTGAACGTGCGCTTGAGCGCGCCGTTGAACGCGCCCTTGAGCGCGCACTGAAGCGCGCACTTGAACGCGACCCTGAGCGCCACCTTGGTGCAATCAGGCCTGCCCGGGTGACGGAGCGGGAAGTTCATCGCGGGGCAAACAAGGGGTCACCCTGATACCACGTTAGGGGCTGTTCGACGGCGGTTCGGCTACTTACGATGCCAAGCGTGACGAAACCGCCCGGCAGGTGAAGCACCTGCTGGCGCGGAGGTTGTGCAGTACGTCGTCGAGGCAGCCGCCATGCCGATTCCCCCGCTCCAGCGCTATGTGATTCTCTCGACACCCCGTTCGGGAAGTTCGCATCTGGTGGCCGCGCTCGAAGCGCACGCGCAGGTGGCCTGCCTGGGCGAGGTCTTCAACCCGCATGGCGGCGCACTGAAGCGGCTCGGCTACTACGACGAGCAGATGATGACGCTGCTGGCCGAGCAGCCGATCGTCTACCTCGACAAGCTGATGGGCCTGTGCGCCCATGGGCCCGCGGCCAAGCCGGTCTTCGGCTTCAAGATGATGCTGCACCACGATGAACGCGTGATCGACCATGTCTCGGCCGACCCGGCCTGGAAGGTGATCCTGCTGCGCCGCAACAACCTGCTGGCCCAATGGTCGTCGCTGCAGATCGCCAAGATCACCGGCGAGTGGAGCAGCAAGGGCAAGAAGCGGCGTGCGGCGGCCGGCCAGCCTGAGCCCGAGGCGCCGCGCATCGAGTTCAAGCCCAAGGCGTTTGCCGCCTACTGCGAGAAAGTCAGCTCACGCTACGCCACCATCCGCGAGCAGGTGGCAGGCCACGAACTGTTCGAGATCGATACCGAGCACATCGATGCGCAACGCGACGCCCTGCTGGCGTTCCTTGGCGTCAACCCCGCCCTCGCTGCGCCTGCACCGGGTGCCGGCGAGCGGCAGAACAGCAGTTCGCTGGAAGAGCGCTTCACGAATGCGGAGGCCGTGCGTCGATACGCCCGTGAGCACGGCATGCCCTTGGCGGGCTGAGCAATGCCAACCGCAGCGGCAGGTTCAGGCCCCCGCTGCCGCATGCATCCACTCGGCGTGGCGTTCCTTGCGTCGCTGGCGGGCCGCCTCGGCTTCCGCCATCAGCCGCGCACCGGCCGACAGCATCGGTACCGCCTCGGGAACCGGCTCGGCCCTTGGCGCTGGCTCGGCCACGGGGCGAGGTAAGGGGGCCAGCCGCCGCACCGGCACATCCGCGGGCACTGTCCCGGCGCTCGCAGCCTGCCGCCGTGGTGCCGCGCCAGCGTAGCCAAACTTGTCGATGATGAACTTCTCGCGGCGAGCCACCAGCTTGATGCTCTCGTCGTCGTAGTAGTACGACGGCCCGTGGGGCCGCGTCGACGTGTTCACCTTGCGGGCCGAGAGCACCTGGTCGCGCTGCGCGTCGTTCAGCGGCACGCCACAGGCCTCAAGGGTTTCGATGAAGTCGGTGGCCAGCGATTCATTGCGGATGAAGTGGCTGACGATGCAGTTCGAGCGGTCCATCACCTGCAGCGCGGGCAGGCTGTCGAACATCGGGCCCAATTGATCGGCCCCCTGCACGAACAGGCTGAAGTAGCGGTAGGTCATCAGGCCCGCCGCCTTTCCGAGCGGCGATTTGCCGTACCCCGCCATCAACATCTGTCGCATCGCCCGGCGCGCAAGCACCGCCTGCAGCCATTCGCGAAATGCATGCGCGTCGTCGGGATCGGCGTACCAAGAGCGGGCACGCTCGACGTCCCAATCCAAGGGCAGGCGGCGTTCAGGGCTGGGGGCTCCAGGCCGCGCGCCTTCGGCGCTGTTTTCCTGTGTCGGTTGGCGCGACGCGGCTTTCTCGCGCAGGCGCTGCCAGCGCTTTTCGTTGGTCAGTCGCTGGAACAGCTCACCCTTGCCCTGGCAGCCATACGACCACAGAGACAGGTACCAGAGCCAGGGGTTTCGCACCGAGCCCACGAAGGGCAAACCGCGGCTGAGCAAGGCGCGGTCAGGCGTGTTGTGCTTGCCGTCGTTGAGGCCGCCCACCAGCTCACGCAACAGTTGCTTGATGTGGGTGGACCCCGTCTTTTGAAGCTCGATGAACACGAGCTTGTCGCAGATCAGCATGGTGTCCCTCCATGACTGCCACGGCCCGTGCCGTGGGTGCCCTGACGCTCGACATGGCGTTCAGTGTGGCTGCAGTCTGGAGGGCGAAGCCGGTGCCTTCCATCCCTCGATCGGGTTGCCTGGGCACCAAATTAGGTTCCCCTAGATTCAGGGGTGGTCAGGGGGTGCGGTGAGGAGGTGCGCGCCGTTCTTCGCGACGCGAGGCGGTGCGGGATCGGGGCCGAACTCAGTGTGAGTAGTCGGGCGTGACGGCGGGCGTCGCGAACTCGAAGCCGATCACCGCGCGGGCATACAGGTAGTTTTCACGTGCTCGCTCACTCAGCGCGTCGATGTCGACCTGGCCCTGCTCATCGCATGGGAAGACCATCGCGCGCCCCTGATTGAACAGCGACTGAAAGCGAAGCTCGAAGCGCTTGGCTGTAGGCTGGGCCGCGACACGGATTTCGTCCATTTTTCAGTCTCCGCAGGCACCGGAAGGATTCGGTGGTATGGCCCTCACTGTAGGCACCGCCACCGGCGGGCGCAGCGGCTCGACGTCGATGAACGCTGTCGGTGCCCGACGCGACGTGGTGTCAGCGTTTGTCCGACAAGCGGCGCTTGGCTGCACCGCCGGCCACCACGGCGGCCACGACGACGAACCCAGCCAGCACGCCCAGCAGCGCGTTGGCCAGCGCCGTCACCAGCCAATCCACCGCGGGCACGGAGGCCGACAGCGCCTCGATCGCGTGGTGCACGGCCGGCACGCCATGGACGAGGATGCCGCCGCCCACGAGGAACATCGCAGCCGTGCCAACGATGGCCAGCCCCCGCATCAGCCATGGCGCCGCAGCCAGAAGCAAGGCGCCGAACTTCTGCGCGAACGCGCCGGGGCGGCGGCTGAGCGCCAGGCCCGCGTCGTCCAGCTTCACGATGCCGGCCACAAAACCGTAGACGCCCACCGTCATCACCACCGCCACCAGCGCCAGCACAGTGGCCTGGGTGCTGAGCGCCGTGCCGGCGACGCTGCCCAGGGTGATCGCAATGATTTCCGCTGATAGCACGAAATCGGTGCGGACCGCGCCCTTGATCTTGTCTTTCTCGAAGGCGACCAGATCGGTCTCGCCGGAAACCAGGGCCTTGGTGAGCTCGGCGTGTTGGGCGTCATCGTCGGCGGCGCTGTGGAACCAGCGGTGCGCCAGCTTCTCGGCGCCCTCGAAGCACAGGTAGGCGCCGCCGATCATCAGCAGCGGCGTGATCAGCCACGGCGCAACGGCGCTGATGGCCAGCGCGGCCGGCACGAGGATGGCCTTGTTCATCAGCGAACCTTTGGCCACGGCCCAGACCACCGGCAGCTCCCGCTCGGCGCGCACACCGGCGACCTGCTGGGCATTCAGCGCGAGGTCATCGCCCAGCACGCCGGCGGTCTTCTGCGCCGCCACTTTGGTGAGCACAGCCACATCGTCCAGCACGGTGGCGATGTCGTCGATCAGGGCAAGCAGGCTGGCAGCGGCCATGGCGGGTCTCGGCAGATGAGCAAAACGCGCGATGTTAGAGCCTGTGGCGAACCGGCATGGCGGCCGTTCACCACCATGCCCCCCAAAGCCGGCGACTGGGCCGCCTTGCCGTACAGTGCCGCGGCGCCCGCCCCACCCCGGCCGGCTGCATCGCTCATGAATGACGCCGACCGCGCATTCGCCGACACCTGATGTGAGAAAACAAGCTTCGCCATGAAGACCCCTGCCCTGCTACAACGACCCGGCAGCCGCCTGGCCGCGCTGGCCGCCGCGACGGTGCTGATGCTCACCGCCTGCGCCAGCTCCACCCCGCCCCCGGCTCCCGCGCCGGCCCCCGTGGCACCGCCGCCCGTCGAGGTGCTCGCACCGAACGCCAATCTGCATGTCGAGGGCATTCCGGCCGTACCCCGCAGCCTGGTGCAGGCGGTCGACAAGTACACCGATTTCCGCGGCCACGCTTTTGTCGACTGGCACCCGCAAAAGCGCGAGATGCTGGTGGCGCATCGGCCCGCCGGCGGCAGCACGCCGCAGCTCTTTCGCGTGTCGGCCCCGATGGCCGAGCCCGAGCGCCTGACCGACTTCGCCGACCCCGTCACCAGTGCGCAGTACGAGCCGCTGGAAGGCCGCTACATCGTCTTCGAGCGTGCCGCAGGTGGCAACGAGGTGAACCAGCTTTACCGCATGGATCTGGAGACCCGCACGGTCAACCTGTTGACCGACCCGGACCAGCGCCACAACTTCGAGACCTGGCTGCACGAGAAGCGCGGAACGCCGAGCCAATTGCTGTACAGCTCGGTGCCGCTGGACCGCACGGCTGCTGGCGGCGCGCGCTCCACCATCAACACCACGCTGTGGATGCTGGACCCGCAAAAGCCCGATGCCCGCCGCAAGGTGGCCGAGCTGCCGGGCGGTGGCTGGAACGCCTCGCACGTGTCCTGGGACAACAAGCGGGTCGCGCTGACGAACTACCTCTCGGCCAACGAATCGCAGGTGTGGCTGCTCGACCTGGCGACTGGCCAGCGCCGGCAACTGCTGCCCAAGGCGGGCAGCAAGACGCGCGCCACGCACCTGGCCGCGGGCTTTTCCCGCGACAGCAAGGCGCTGTTCTTCACCAGCGACGCCGCGGGCGAATTCAACGAGCTGCAACGGGTGGACCTGGCCAATGGACGCATCACCCGCGTCACGAGCGACATCGCGTGGGACGTGGCCGGCACGGCCTTGTCGGACGACGGCAAGCTGGCGGCGCTGAACATCAACGAAGATGGCCAGGGCAAGTTGCACCTGTTCGACGCTCGCCGCCTCAAGGAAGTGAACGTGCCACCGCTGCCGGCCGGCAACCTGGGGGGCCTGCACTTCCACCCGCAGCGTGGCGAGCTGGCCTTCGGCCTGAACGGCTCGGCGGGTCCGAGCCAGATCTACAGCCTGGATCCCGCCAGCGGCGACGTGCAGCAATGGACCCGCGCGTACGCGCCGGCCGGTGTCGACCCCAGCCGCTTTGCGCCGCAGCAGATCGTGCGCTGGAAGAGCTTCGACGGTCGCACCATCTCGGGCCTGCTCACCCTGCCCCCCGCGCGCTTCACCGGCAAGCGCCCGGTGCTGATCAACATCCATGGCGGCCCGGAAGGCCAGGCGCAGTTCGGCTTCCTGAACCGCAACAACTACTTCGTCGAGGAGATGGGCATCGCCATCCTGCAGCCGAACGTTCGCGGATCGACCGGCTACGGCAAGACCTTTGTGGCGCTGGACAATGGCATGAAGCGCGAGGATTCGGTCAAGGACATTGGCGCCTTGCTGGACTGGATCGTCACCCAGCCTAACCTGGATGCGTCACGCATCGTGGTGGCAGGCGGCAGCTACGGCGGCTACATGAGCCTGGCCGTTTCCACGCACTACGCCAACCGCATCGCCGGATCGATCGATGTCGTCGGCATCTCGCATTTCGTCACCTTCCTGAACAACACCGAAAGCTACCGGCGCGACCTGCGTCGGGTGGAGTACGGTGACGAGCGCGACCCCGCGATGAAGGCTTTCCTGGAACAGATCTCGCCGCTGACGAATGCTGCGCGCATCACCAAGCCGCTGTTCGTGGTGCAGGGCCGAAATGACCCGCGGGTGCCATGGACGGAGGCCGAGCAGATCGTGCAGAAAGCGCGAGCCAACGGCACACCGGTGTGGTACCTGCGTGCGGAGAACGAAGGCCACGGTTTCCAGCGCAAGGAGAACGCTGACTACCAGTTCTACGCCACCGTGCTCTTCCTGAAGGACACGATGAAGCTGCCCTGACGGGCGTTCGGTGGAGGGTCGCCAAGGCCCCACTGCCATGGCAACTTTCTCAGCCGCCTCCGGGCGGCTTTTTGCTGCGCGCGTCTGCCCGCCCGCCCTCGGAACGCACCCAACGTACGTCGCAGCAACCAAGCCGGGCCTCGTCTCGCGCGCACGTAGCGCACGTAGCAATCGCCAAGCCACCGTGCACGATCGTCGCGTCGGGAATTCCCCCGTTGCTCACGTCCGCGGCTCCGTCGCATAGTGTGCGGGCACGTTTTCGAACGAGCGTGCTATTTTAAAAACTGCAGGAGACGAGCATGGCGAAACGCATCGTGCGTGGGGTGTCGTGGTTCGTGTTGTTCGCAGCAGGGTTCTGGGCCCTGGCGCATGCGACGAACTACTCTCTGTGGATCAACGGCCGCACCGGCGGCGGCCAACTCGGCAACCACGCCGACTTCAGCTACTGGGGGCCGGCCACGGCCAATGCCGGCGTCAACAAGAAGTCCGTCAACTGGGACGGCTACAACCACATCTCCGACCAGAACTACCTCGTGCGCGATGCGCTCGACTGCTATTGCACCGGGCAGAACTGGTGCTACATCGCAGCACACAGCGCGGGCGACTTGCAGATCGGCTATGCACTGGCGATGTACGGCGGCACCTCGCGCATGGTGAAGAACGCGTCGCCGAACAGCGGGGGCCAATGCGGCAACCTCAACGGCAGTTCGCAGACGGGCTGGAACATCAAGTGGGTCGATGTGGGCGGCGGCGCGGCCGGTGGCTCTGAACTGGCCGATGCGGGTGACTGGGCACTCGACGAACCCTTGGTCTCCGACCTGAAAACCTCCACGGCACGCGCCATGTACGACCACAGCTCCACGCGGGCCACCTGGTTCTACATGTACGCCGGCGCCAGCGGCACGCTCTACTCGTTCGTGCTGCCAGGGCAAGACGACGAGGCCATCGCCTACCACTCCAGCGGCGGCGTCTCTGGCAGCGGCAACGGCTCGTTCTGCAACCCCTCGGACTGGTTCTGCAACGACCTGACCCTGGGCACCGCGAAGAACGAAGGCGGCCGCGCGAAGTGGGGCTACCACTCGGTGATCTTCCGGGACAACGGCGAGTCGTTCAACCACTACACCAACGGCAACTGGGGCGGCATCATGAGCAAGGTGCGCGCCGACATGGAAGCCAACGCGCGCTGAGCCATGCAGCCACGTCGCACCGCCACCGTCGTGGTGGCGCTGGGGCTCGGCGCAGCGCTGCTGTGGTGGGCTGCTGACGACAGCCCCCAGGCCGCGCCCTCACCGGCGGTGGCCCTGGCCGCCCCCTCCGAGCCCGTGGCGCCAATGGCCGACAGCGCGAAGCCCGCAGCCCCGCGCCATGCCGACAAGGCGGCGGCGCGGGCGCTGTGGGAGCAGCGCCTGCAGCGCGCCAGGCACACGCTGGACAGCTATCGCCTGGCCACGCGCTACCCGCACGAGTCCCGGCCCCTTGCCGAGCACCCCGACCAGGTCCGACCCTTCGAGCCCGTGGTCAACGAGCGCCCGCTGCGTGTAGCCGGCGGTGCGACCGTCGATGGGCTGAACTTGCGAACCACGCAGGAGCGGGTCTACTCGGCAGGCGACGAGAGCGTGCTGTTCACCGTGGCGGCGGTCGATGGCGAAGGCCGCATCGTCCCCATGCAGGTGCCACGTGCGATGGCACACGAGGGTGCCACTGGGTTGAAGCCTTCGCGGGTGGCTCCCGTGTCAATCCAGTTCACCGACGACGGCCGTGGGGGTGATGCGACGGCCGGTGACGGCGTGTTGAGCTTCAGGCTGCAACCGGCGCGCGACGGATTCGCCGAGCTGGATGGCGTGATTCGTGTCGAGCTCGCGCTTCAGGCAGGCGACCAGCCAGGCTACGCGTTCTTCGATGTCATCCACTCTCCCGGCGCGCCTGCCGTCTGGGGCGGTGTGGTGCGCGAGGCGGTCGAGAAGGGCTCGTTGAACCTGTACCTGCCAGTGCAGATCCAGCAGGCTGGCCGCTACGTGGTCAGCGGCCGCATCGACGATGCCAACGGCCGGCCGGTGGCGCTGGTGAACTTCAACGAAGAGCTCGGCGTCGGGCCTGGCGAGTTCAGGCTGCAGTTGTTCGGCAAGCTGCTGCGCGACATGCAACCGGCGTTTCCGCTGGCATTGCGCGATGTCGAGGCCTTTCTGCTCAAGCCAGACGCCTTCCCGGATCGGGCCCTGATGCCACGACGCGTCGGCCTGGTGCACCGCACCCAGGACTACCCGCTGGTGGCCTTCTCCAACGCGGAGTGGACCAGCGAAGAGCGCTCGCGCTACCTCGCCGAGTACACCAAGGACGTGCGCGAAGCCGAAGACCAGCTCAACAACCTGGGGTCGGGCCCCTGATGGGGAGGCGGCGCTGCTGGTAAAACGCACAGACCGTCTTGCCAAAACCCGCCCCCAACCATGCCTACGCCACTTCGACTCTTCACCACCTTGGGCTGTGCCCTGGGCCTGGTGACCCTCGCCCACGGGCAATCCGGTGCACTGACGCCGGATGCCGAGGCCTTGCGACAAAGCGTCATGCAGACCGAACGCGCATTCGCGAAGACGATGGCCGACCGTGACCTCGCCGCGTTCACCCGCTTCCTGTCGGCCGACACGGTGTTCCAGGGCGGCAAGGGGCCTCTGCGGGGCCCTGGCGAGGTGACTGCTGCATGGAAGAAATTCTTCGACGGGCCCCAGGCGCCGTTCTCGTGGGAGCCCGACAACGTGCTGGTGATGACCGATGGCCAGCTTGCGCTCAGCAGCGGCCCGGTGCGCGACCCGGCGGGCAAGCTGGTGGCCCGCTTCAATTCGGTGTGGCGCCAGGAAGCCCCTGGCGTGTGGCGGATCATCCTGGACATGGGCAACGACGCCTGTGATTGCCCGAAACAATAGGGGTTGCTTCTCCACCCCACACCACGCCTGACATGAACAACGTCTTCTCGCCCCGGGGGCGCGCCATCAGCGCCGTTGCCCTTTGCCTGGCCAGCCTGTCGATGCCGGCAGCCCATGCCGCACTGGCCATCGGGGCACCGGCCCCGGACTTCTCCGCCGACGCCGCCCTGGCGGGGCAGCCCTACCGCTTCGTGCTCGCCGACGCGCTGAAGAAGGGCCCGGTGGTGCTGTACTTCTATCCCAAGGCCTTCACCAGCGGCTGCACGGTCGAGGCCCACCAGTTCGCCGAAGCCACGCCGAAGTTTGCGGCCATGGGCGCGACGGTGCTTGGCATGTCCAACGACGACATCGACACCCTGAAGAAATTCTCGGTGGAGGCCTGCCGCAATCAGTTCACGGTCGCCGCCGATCCGGGCGCCAAGATCATCAAGCAGTACGACGCCACCATGGCCGTCGTGCCCAACATGGCCGGCCGAATCTCTTACGTGATCAGCCCGCAGGGCAAAGTACTGCTGGCCTATTCGTCGCTGGATCCCGACGGCCACGTCAGCGCGGCCATGAAGGCGGTAGAGCAGTGGAAGGCGGGCCAGCCCGCCAAGCCTTGACCCCTCGGCCCTGCTGAAAGACTGAGTGGCGGGCTGGCACACACGCGCCAACCCGCCATCAGCTCCTCCCCTGCGGCAGTCTTCGCTGCCTGTCATGCGGCGGCCCTTCCCTGGCATCGCCACCTGATTCGACGGCCGTCTGCGCGGCCGTTGCCTCCTCGGCCCCTCCCGATCAATCGCCGCTCAACCGCTCATTTCGCGGCCGCCAGCTCCTGGTAGAAGACGCCGTCGTCCAGCGTCACGAACAACAGCCGGCCGTCGGACGACACCTTGGTGCGGCCCTCAGAGAAAGCGCCGTTGCCCACCCAGTCGAACTGGCCCGGCACGGTGAAACGCCGGCGTTCGGTCATCGTCTTGCGGTCGTACTCGGCCACGAAGTTGCTCTGAGCGAACGGGAAGTACACGACATCGCCCGCTGGCGCGTAGGCACCGCCGATCGGCGTTTGGCCCGCGTAGGTGCCCACCTTGGGGAAGGTCTTCTTCGCGTCATCGATGAAGGTGCCGCTGTAGGTGGGCACCGCCATCTGAGAGCCGTTCGGCGCGATCGCGATGTCGAACAAGAACCAGTTGGTCGTCTGGCTTGATTGGTAGCTCGCATCACCGGTGGTGTAGCGCCCGTAGGGGCCACTGGAGATGTTGCCCTCGGCAACCGCCACATAGCGGTGATTGGGGCTGGGGCTCACCATCGCCGCGGCCGACAACTGACCCAGCTCTTCGCTGAGGCCCGTGGCTGAGTCATGGCGACGCAAAGGTGTCCAACCCGAGCCCTCGAAGCGGCTCGTGACCAGCAGCTTGCCGTCGGCGTCGTAGGCCACCGCGTGGGTGCCACCTTCGTAAAACGCCAGCGGGAACGACACGCGCTTGGTCTTGCCGCTCTTCAGCGTCACGATGTCGACGAAGTTTTCGTTCGCCCCGCGCGTTGCGTTGGCCACCGCCAGGCGCTTGCCATCGGCCGAGATGTCCATGCCCATCGTCGTGCCACCGAGTGCCAACGGCGCGAGGAAGCTCTTGCTGGCGAAATCGAAACGCCGCACCTCGGCTCCGCCGCTGATGTAGAGCACCTGGTTGGCGCTGTCGAAAGCGATGTCGGCCCGGCCCGGGGCCGGGATGAAGCCACTCGCCAGCGCCTCGGCCTGAGCCGAGCCTGCCAAGGCGACTGCCAACCAAGCCAAGTGCCGGATCCACGTGGTCTGAAACGTCATAGTTCCTCCATGAACTGCAAAAAGCAGGCGCGACCGGATGGGCGCGCCACACCGACCGGCAGCCCTCCCATTCACCACCACGAATCGTTTCGAGCGGTGTCCCATCGGTGCCGTCTGTCAGTGCAGAACACAGTGTAGGAAAGCAGTGGCTCAGACGATGAGCCAGCAAAAATGGAAAGTGATCACCCCACTGTTCAGCCACGCTTCAGGCGCGCAACCACGCGAGCACTCTTTCCACGGGCCTTCCATTCGCTGAGCAGCTTGTGACGGTCGAAGATCGTCTGCTCATGGCGCTGCGCCTCGCGCTGCAGCTTGTGATAGCTCAGCAGCCGACCGGCCGGCACGATCGGGCGCACCGCACAGCCCGGCTCATCTTCGTGCTGGCAGTCGCGAAAGCGGCACATCGGCGCCAGCCGCGAGATGTCGTCGAACACCTCGTCCAGTTGCGCTTCATCCGCGTCCAGTTGCAGGCCGCGCAGGCCGGGCGTGTCGATGATGCACGCGCCGCTGATGCAGCGGTGCAGCGATCGGGCGGTGGTGGTGTGGCGCCCATGCTCATCGCCACGGCGCACGCCACCGGTGTCCTGCGATGCACCGCTGAGCAGGTTGGTGAGGGTGCTCTTGCCGGCACCACTGGAGCCGAGCAACACCAGCGTCTGGCCTTCGCCCAGCCATGGGCCCAGGGCGTCGGCACTGCTCCGATCCAGGCCGTTCAATGCGAGCACATCCACCCGGCCGCCGGTGTGGTGGCGAACCGCCTCGACGCGCGCCCGAGGGTCGGTACACAGATCGGCCTTGCTGAGCACCACGACCGGGGCCACTTGCGCGAGGCGCACCAGCGCGAGGTAGCGATCAAGGCGACGAAGGTTGAAGTCTTGTCCTGCGCCCATCACCAGCAGAGCGGTGTCGACGTTGCTGACCAGCGTCTGGCGCAGCCCGCTGCCGTTGCGGCGCACCAAGTGATTGACCGGCGGCACGCGCACCGCGGCCCACAGGGCTTCGCCTGCTTCACCGCCGCGGGCGGCCACCCAGTCGCCCACCACCAGCACCTCGCCTTGCATCTGCAGGGCCATGCGCAGGGTGGGCCAGACCTGGGCGACATGTTCGCGATCGCCGTCGTGCAACTGCACCCGATCGCGGTGTACCTCGATGACGCGCATCAGGCGGTCACCGGGTTCGGTTTGAAGGTTGAACATCTGCGCCACCAGGCCTTGGGTGAGGCCGATTCGGCGCAGCGCGTGGAAATCGATCGTGTCGAACATGACTGGGGTGATCCGCGTCAGGCAAAGGAGGTCCGTCTGCGCGGCCGGCTTCATGAGGCACGCGCATGCGGCAGCCCGGCCTGGAGGCCTGGGCTCAGCGAGGGGGAGGTGCGGATCGCCCGGCAGTCGGTGCCGGAGCAATGGACATCGGTCGGAAACCGGGGGCCGGTATCACCGGCCACACGCCGTCAGGGCGACGGCGCGGGATCAACCCGAAGTGTCAGCGCCGGTCAGCGGCAACAGACTGGCGAACCGCGAAGGGGGTGGCAATGACTTCATCCATGGCTGTCTCCTTCGACGGTGGTGGGTAGAGCGCCAACGGGTCGCCGGCGCGAGGTGCCCGCACTGTGCCGCGCCGCCATTGGCTTGTCAATCCTTCGTGTGGCCGCCCGTCCTCATGCACATGGATGATGCGCAGCCTGCCCCAGACAAGCTCAAAGGCGCGATTAGCTAACTCCTAAAATCAGCGCACTGCCACGACGGCGACAATGCCGTGCATGAACACGATCGATTTCGAACTGCGCGGCGAGTACATCGCGCTCGACGCTTTGCTCAAGGCCACCGGCATGGCGCCCAGCGGCGGCTCGGCCCGCCAGACCATCATCTCCGGCGAGGTGATGGTGGATGGACAGGTCGAGCTGCGCAAAACGGCCAAGATCCGCGCCGGTCGCGTCGTCCAGTGGGGCGATACGTGCATCCGCGTGACCGGCGAACCAGGCGCCGCGTGACACCCGCCGGGGTGACCGGGCGGCGATGGACGACGATGTTCAGAGCTTCAGCTCGAGCTGCACGCGCCAATTCATGAACGTGGGCGACAAGGTATCGGTGGTCTCGTCGCTCACCATGCTCACCGTTTCCGCGTCCTGCTGCAGCAAGTTGCTCGCCGTCACCCGCACCCGCATGCCAGGGTTCACCGTCCACAGCACATAGGCATCTAGTACCCGTTTCGCCGACTGGATCAGCCACTGCGATTCGGCCAGGCGGGTCGTGTATCCCGGCGTGTAGTTGAAGTTGCCGCCGAGGGACAGCGGCAAGCCCGGCCAGCGGTAGTCGGCGCCCAGGTTGGCTGTGCCACCGGGCTGGGAGTCGAGCCGGTTGTTCGGCCCCGGTACGCTGTCGACCGACGAGCGGAACAAGCTCACGTTGGCGCGCAAATCGACCGGCGGCGCATCGTCGACCAACTCGTTCAACCGGAATTTGGCTTCAAGCTCCAGGCCCTGCGTGCTGGCCTTGCCAATGTTCTGCGGACGCGCCACCCAGCGCGGATCGTCGAAGCCGGGCACCTCTTCCAGCGCAGTGACGGTGCGCATCACGTCCTCGATGCGGCGGTAGAACAAGTTCGCGCTGAACATGCCGCCACCGGACAGGTAGTGCTCGTAGGCCAGGTCCACGCCGGTGGCCATCTCAGGTCGCAGGTTCGGGTTGCCGGCACTATCGGGGCTCGTCGGCTGGTTGGTGCCCGTGGCAGCGCTGGAGGACACGTTGTACCGGCCGAGCAGGTTCTGCAGCGTCGGGGAGCGGTAGCTGCGGGTGAGGCTCATGCGAACCTGGTCGCGGCTTTTGGGCTCGGGCTTCCACACCGCGTGCAGCAAGGGCGTCCAGACGCTGGACTGGTTGCGCTCGCTCAGCGTATCGCCACCATCCCCCTCGGTGGTGATGCCTTCCCAGCGCAGGCCCGCGTGCGCCGCCCACTGGGGCGTCAGATTCCATTCGTCTTGCGCGTACGCGGCCCAACGCTGCGTCGACGCGCGCAGGTTCTCGTCACTCGAATAGCGAAGTTGATCGTTGAAAACGATGCGGGTCTGGCTGTCTTCGCGACGCCGGCCGAGATCGACTTCCGCGCCGGCCACCAGGTTGTTCGACTCGCCCAGCAGCAGCGTGTACTTGGCATTGGCATGCGCCGTCTGCTCCTGCGAATCGGTGTCTTCGACGACCTGGGTGGTGTCGCTGCCGAACTGCAGCCGCTGCGAACCATTGCGCGACTGCGAGGCGCCCAAACCGCCGCGCACTTCCAGCCGGCCACCTCCGACCGGCTGGCGCCATTGGCCGTTGAGGCGGGCCAGCATGAAGCGGCTGTCGCTGTCGCCCACGCTGCGGGTGTAGGCGTCCACGTCCTTGGGGGTCGCCGGTGTGAAGTCGGCGTCGGACTGTCGGGCGCCACCGCCTTCGGAGAACACCATGAACGGCATCAACATCAGCGAGGCCCCCTCGCCCATCGGGAACTGCAGGCGGGCGTTGAAGTTCAAGCCGTGGCGCCGGTCGGTCGTTTCGGTGCGCTCGATCTCGTCGAATGAAGGCGCCAGGCTGTGGGTGGTGACCAGGCTCTCGTCGTCACGCCGCCACGACCACGTGTTCAGCGTCACGTTGTAGTTGAGGTCGCCCCACTTGTCATCGCGTGACCAGGAGGCGCCGGGAGAGGTGTTTCCGTTCTCGATGCCGAAGCCCAGCTTCAGGTCGTTCAGGCGTTTGCGAAAACCTTCGCGCGTGATGATGTTGATCGTGCCGGCCACCGCCCGCGCACCGGTCTCGGCGGTGGGTGCGCGCAGGATCTCGATGCGCTCGACCATCTCGGGGTCGATCGAGTCCAACGACAGGCCGCCTTGCACCCGCTCGCCGTCGAGCAGGATCTGCGTATAGCCCCCACCCAAGCCGCGCATGCGGATCGCCCCGCCCCGGCCCGGGTTGCCGCCGACCGTGACGCCGGGCAGCCGCTTGAGCACGTCACCGAGCGACGAATCACCGAAGCGCTCGATCTCGTCTCGGCCCACGATGATCTTGGCCGCGGTCGATTGGCGCCGCTCGTCGGTATCGGTCTGGCGGGCACCGGTCACCTCCACCCGCTGAGACGGGGCGTCCGGCTTCGGCGCAGGTGCGGCACCGCCCGCTGGCGCGGCCGGCGGCGAGGCGTCTTGGGCCGCTGCGGCCATCGACACCAACCCGGTCAAGACCGTCACACCGGCATGACGCCATCCGGCGGGCCACATCGGCGTGGCGGCGGCGGACTGCAGCCGCCCTTCATCGGGAGCAACGGACGCTTGGGCGTGGTCCGTAAAGGACGCGGAACGATATCGAGACATGGGTGCCAGAGGATGCCGCATGAATTTTGTGTGAATGTGTCTGGCCAGCGGATAAATAGTCGTTGCCAAATCCGGGTTTACGCTATACTGCGTGATTGCACTCAAGGCGGCCCTGCGCCAAGTGCAAAGCAGTTCATCCCCTCTGACCTACCCTTCTGGTGGATCCGGCCGCTGCGCGAGCCGCAACCCACCCATGTAGACAGTTCTCGCCCCTGAATTTTCCAGGTGGCAGATCAAGCGGTCGGCGGCGATGTTTTTCAGCCCCACCGCTCGCCGAACCTCTCCGGTTCGGTGGCCAGGACTATTGTTTTCATGACTTTCGAATCGCTCGGCCTCGACGAGGCTTTGTTGCGCGCGCTCAAGACCGCGGGCTACGAACAACCCACCGAAGTGCAAGCCCGCGCCGTTCCGGCCGCGCTGGCCGGCAAGGATCTTCGCGTGTGCTCCAGCACCGGCAGCGGCAAGACCGCGGCCTTCGTGCTGCCCGCGCTGATGCGCATCATCGAATCCCGCAAGGATCCGGCCAACAAGCCCAAGCGCGGCGAAGTGCGCGGTCCGCGCATCCTCGTGCTGGTGCCCACCCGTGAGCTCGCCATGCAGGTCTGCAAGGCCGCATCGGACTATGGCCGCCATGTCCAGTGGCTGGCGGTCACCAATGTGGTCGGCGGCGTGCCCTATGGCGCGCAGCTGAAGGCCCTGCGCAGCCCGCTGGACATCCTGGTGGCCACGCCGGGCCGCCTGATCGACCACCTCGGCAGCGGCAAGGCCGTGCTGGAAAACGTCGAGATGCTGGTGCTGGACGAAGCCGATCGCATGCTCGACATGGGCTTCATCGAAGACATCGAGCACATCGCCGAATCGCTGCCCGCCAAGCGCCAGACGCTGATGGCCAGCGCCACGTTCGCCGGCGAAGTGGGCCAACTGGCCCAGCGCCTGCAACGTGACGACGTCGAGCGCATCGAAATCGCCGCCCACACCGAGAAGCACGAGAACATCGCCCAGCAGCTGATGTGGGCCGACGACCTCGACCACAAGCACGCCCTGCTCGACCACCTGCTCACCGAGCGCGAAGTCGACCAAGCCGTCGTGTTCACCAGCACCCAGATCGATGCCGATCGCCTGGCCGACCGCCTGCACGAGATGGGCCACAAGGTGGCTTCGCTGCATGGTGGCATGCCGCAAGGCCGCCGCAATCGCGTGCTGCAAGGCCTGCGTTCGCGGCAACTGCGCATCCTGGTGGCCACCGACGTGGCCGCCCGCGGCATCGACGTGCCGACGATCAGCCATGTCATCAACTACGGCCTGCCGCTGAAGGCGGAAGACTACGTGCACCGCATCGGCCGCACCGGCCGCGCCGGCCGTTCGGGCCGTGCCGTGACGCTCGCCGAGCGCCGCGATGTGCCGATGATTCGCCGCATCCAGCACTACACCACCCAGGCCATCCCGGTGGCCACGGTGGAAGGCCTGGAGCCGACGCGCCCGGTGCCCGATACCCAGCAACGCCCGCCGCGCAGCGGTGCGCCCCGCGGCCACCACGGCAAGGGCGGTACGGGATACGGCCGGGTGGGCGATTACTTCAACAACAAGCGCGGCGGCCCGCGCCCTGACCGCAGCCATGGCGATCGCCCCAGCTTCGGTGGCGACCGTCGGCCGCCGGCAGATCGCACCCCGTTCGAACGCCGTGAGCACGCGGGCTTCGAGCGCCGCGAGCACCACCACGAGCACCGCGCAGGCGGTGATCGTCCGGCGTTCAACCACCACGACCGCGGCGATCGCCCGGGCTTCGTGCGGGCTGAAGCGCCGCGCCACGACCGCGCGCCGCAGCGCGCGGGTCAGCCGACGGGCAAGTTCTCGCCTTCGAGCAAGCCGCGCTTCGACAACAAGGGCTCCAGCGCCGGCAAGCGGCCGCGGAAGTCGGTGTAAGCCTGTTGCGGCGGCACCGAGTCGCCGACTGAATAGATGTGGCGGTGCAGGCGCGCCGCCACATCCGCATCGAAGGGGTTCCCCACCTCTTCAAAGGCGCCGAACGCATCGGCGTCCAGTACCTCGGCCCAGAGGTACACGTAGTAGCCACAGGCATAGCTCGACCCGGCGAACAGGTGCTGGAAGTGCACCAACCGGTGCCGTACGCCCAGCGCTGGTGGCATGCCCAGGCGAGCCAGTTCCTCGCGCTCGAAAGCGCTGACATCGTCCAGCCCCTGCAGGTTCGTTTGCGCGTGCAGCGCCAGATCGACCAGCGCGCTGCCCAGGTAGCTCACCGTGTCGTAGCCCTGCCCCCACCGCTGCGCGGCTTGAAGTCGATCGATCAGCGCCTGCGGGATCGGCTCACCCGTCTGCCAATGCCGGGCGTGCCTCGCCAGCACCTCGGGCTGGCTCAGCCAATGCTCGAACAACTGCGACGGCAGCTCGACGAAGTCGCGCAACACCTGCGTCCCGGCGAGGCGGTGATAGGTGACGTTGGAGAGCAAGCCATGCAGGCCGTGGCCAAACTCGTGGAACAGCGTGCGCGCGTCGTCAAACGACAGCAGCGTCGGCTCTCCGGGCGCCGCCTTCGCGAAGTTGTTGTTGTTGACGATGATCGGCGCCGCAACGCCGCGGTTGCGCGACTGGTAGTTGAAGTCGCTCATCCACGCGCCTGAGCGCTTGCTCTGGCGTGCGAAGTTGTCCTGCAGGAACAGGCCCGCGCTGCGGCCTGCCGCATCGAACATTTCATAGGCCTTCACATCCGGGTGGTAGGCCTGGATGGCAGGGCGCGCCTCGAAGCGAACACCGAACAAGCGCTGCGCACAGTCAAACAGCGCCTGCACCATGTTGTCGAGCGAGAAGTACGGCTTCAGCTCGGCCTCGTCGATGGCATAGCGCGCCTGCCGCACCTTCTCCGACCAGTAGCGCCAATCCCAAGCCTGCGGTTCGCCATCGACCTGGTGCGTGCGCATCATCGCCACGAGCGCCTGTCGCTCGCGCTCGGCGGCCGGCAAAGCGCGGCGCCAGACCTCGTGCAGCAGCTTGCGCACCTCGGCCTGGTTCCCAGCCATCGTGTCGGCCAGCGCATAGTCGGCGTAGCAGGTGCAGCCGTGCGCCGCGGCCTGCTGCTGGCGCAGCTGCAGGATCTGCCGAGCCAGCGCGCGGTTGTCGGTCGGCCCCCCCGACTCGCCCCGCCCCACCCAGGCGCGCCACGCCTGTTCGCGCAGGTCGCGCCGCTCAGAGAAGGTGAGGAACGGCACGATCAGCGAACGGTTCAACGTGACGACATGGCTGCCTGCGGGCAGACCACGTTCGGCCGCGGCTTGCCGCGCAGCAGCGCGCACAAAGTCCGGCAGGCCGGCCAGATCGGCCTCGCTGGTCAGCGGCAGCAGATAGCTCGATTCGTCCGCCAGCACGTTCTGGGCAAATCGGGTCGTGAGCGTGGCCTGCTCTTGCATGATCGCCGAGTAGCGCGCCTGCGCACCCGGGTTGAAGCGAGCCCCCGAGCGCACGGCGTCGTCGTGCAGCCGCTCCAGCAGCCGTTGGGCCTCGGGCGACAGACCCAGTTCGTGTCGGCGGGCGTGCAGGGCATTCAGACGCCGGAACACGCCCGCATGCATCTTGACGGCGGTGTCGTGTGCGGCCAGCGGGGCGGCCATGTCGCGCTGCACCGCCTGCAGCGCGGGCGATGTCTCGGAGGCGGTCAGGTTGCCCAAGACCGCTTCGAGCCGATACAGCAGCGCACCGGCGCGATCCAGCGCCGCCACGGTGTTGTCGAAGGTGGGTTCGTCAGGCTGCGCGCCGATGGCGTCCAGCTCGGCCAAGTGCTGCCGCATCGCGTGGGCCAGCGCCGGGGCGAAATGCTCCGGGCGGATCTCGGAAAAAGGCGGCAGGCCGAACGGCCCCGTCCAGGCCGCGAGCAGAGGGTTGACGGAAGGGGCGGCGGCGGAATGAGTCATATGACAGCTGAATGACGTTATGGCGGCGATGATGCCACTGGCACGCGCTGTCACGGTTTGTCAATCACCCCAGCGGCGATCTGGCTTCCAGCCAGCACGGCAAGCGCACGGGCCCACGCACAATCCGGCCATGGACAACCGCTCAACCTCCGCGCCACCCGTTCGGGTCGGCCTGGTCGGCTTTGGCTACGCCGGTCGCACCTTCCACGCCCCGTTGCTGCGCACGACGCCCGGGATGACGCTGACCGCCGTGGCCAGCACCCAGGCCGAAGCCGTGCGACAAGCGCTGGGCGACGAGGTCGACGTGCTGCCTCACGTCGACGCCCTGCTGCAGCGCGACGACATCGAGTTGGTGGTCATCGCCACCCCGAATGCCAGCCACCATCCGCAGGCCCTGGCGGCGCTGCGGGCTGGCAAAGCGGTGGTGGTTGACAAGCCCTTTGCCCTGTCCGCCGAGCAGGCCGGTGAGCTGGTGAGCGAGGCCGAGCACCGCGGGCTGCTGCTGAGCGTCTTTCACAACCGACGCTGGGACGGCGATTTCCTCACCGTTCGCTCACTGCTGCACAGCGGCCGCCTGGGCCGCATCGTGCACGCCGAGCTGCACTTCGACCGTTTCCGCGGCCAGGTGCGGCCGCGCTGGCGCGAATCCGCAGATGCGGGCGGCGGGCTGTGGATCGATCTGGGCCCCCACCTGATCGACCAGGCCCTGCAGCTCTTCGGCGTGCCCGAAGCGATCGGGGCCGACATCGCGTCGGTGCGCGAGGGTGCCGAGGCCGACGACTGGTTTCACGGGCAGTTGCGCTACGCCAGCGGGCTGCGCGTCACGCTGCATGCCAGCGCGCTGGCGGCGCACCCCGGCCCGCGCTTCGTGCTGCATGGCACCAAGGGTGGCTACCGCAAGTGGGGCCTGGACGCGCAGGAAGACATGCTGAAGGCCGGGCAGCAACCCGACCCCGCTCGCCCCGAAGACTGGGGCGCCGACACGCAGTCGGGCGAGCTGCGCCTGTGGCGAGCCGACCAGCCCGGCGACCTGCTGGACGCCGAGGTGCTGGCCACCCAGCGGGGTGACTACCCGCAGTACTACCGCGCCATCTGCGCCGCGCTGCGCGGCCACGGGGCCAACCCGGTTCCTCCGATGGAAGCGCTCATGGTGATGCGCCTGATCGATCTCGGCCGGCGCAGCGCGCAAGAGCGGCGCGAAGTGGCGTGGTGATGCCAAGGGGTGTCGTGTGGGGCGGCGCCGACACGGTGGCGGTTGATACCATCCGCGGCCCGCACTGCTCGCGGCCCCCGCACCATGGCCCTCAAATCCACCATCTTCAAGGCCCAGCTTCAGATCGCCGACATGGACCGGTCGCTGTACGCCGACCATTCCCTCACGCTGGCCCGGCACCCCTCCGAGACCGACGAGCGCATGATGATGCGGCTGCTGGCCTTTTCACTGGCCGTGCCCGCCGACACCGACCGCGGCTCGCTCGACTTCGCAGCAGGCCTGTCGGACACCGACGAACCTGACCTGTGGCAAAAGGACCTGACCGGGTCATTGGTTCAGTGGATCGAAGTCGGCCAGCCCGACGACCGGCGGCTCGCCAAAGCCTGCGGGCGTGCAGAGCAGGTGCGCATCTGGTCGTACAGCAGCTCCACACCGATCTGGTGGAGCGGCATCGAGGGCAAGGTGTCGCGTCTGGCCAACCTGGAAGTCTGGCGCATCGATGCCGCCGAGAGCCAGGCGCTGGCCGCCTTGGCCGAACGCGGTATGCAGTTGCAGATCACGGTGCAAGAAGGCACCGTCTGGGTGGGCAACGGCAAAGACTCCGTTTCATTGGAACCTCGGCGGCTGAAAGAGATCCAGACCAGGCGCTGAGGACGCCAACACCAGGCGCTGACCGATGTTGATCGGGCGGCGCCGGGGGCTGGCCTATCATCCGCCGCGCCGGCCGCACCCCTGGGCCGAGCCCCCGCCGCCACCGCGGCCCTCTTCCACGTCCGTACATGCCCAACCACCTGCTCACATCGCTCGCTGCTGCGCTGATCGGCGCCGCGGGCGCACCTGCCATGGCCCAAACACCCAGCCCCGTCACGCCCGCCACCGCTGCCGCCGAGGCCGATCCTTACCTGTGGCTGGAAGATGTGACCGGCGACAAGGCGCTCGCGTGGGTGCGTGAGCGCAATGCCGCCACCCGGCCCCAGCTCGAAGCTCACCCCGACTTCCAGGCCAATCGCACGCGCTTCAAGGAGATCCTCGACTCCAAAGAGAGCATCCCGATGGCCCACCACCAGGGCGGTTGGCTCTACAACTTCTGGCGTGACGAGCAGCACCCGCGGGGCCTGTGGCGGCGAGCCACCCTGGCCGAGTACCGCAAGCCGCAACCGGCGTGGGACGTGGTGCTCGATCTCGATGCGCTGGCCAAGGCCGAAAGCGAGAACTGGGTCTGGGCTGGCGCCAACTGCCTGGGCGGGCGGTCCAACCGCTGCCTGATCTCGCTGTCTCGCGGCGGCGCTGATGCCTCGGTCGTGCGCGAGTTCGACCTCGCCACCCGGCGCTTCGTCGACGGTGGCTTCACGCTGCCCGAAGCCAAGAGCATGGTCGATTGGCTCGACGAAAACACGGTGTTCGTTGGCACCGACTTCGGGGCCGGCTCGTTGACCGATTCAGGCTACCCGCGCGTCATCAAGCGCTGGAAGCGGGGCGAGCCGCTGAGCGCCGCCGTCACCGTGTACGAGGGCCAGAAGACCGATGTCTCGGCCTTCGCCAACGTGGACCACACGCCTGGATTCGAACGCGTGGTCTTCGGCCGCTCGCCCGACTTCTTCAGCACCGAGATGGCGCTGTGGCAGGGCGACAAGGCGGTCGTGATCGACAAGCCCGCCGATGCACAACTGAGCTTCTGGCGCGATCTGGTGTTCGTCGAACTGCGCAGCGACTGGGCGGTGGGCGGCAAGACCTGGCCCCGCGGCTCGCTGCTGGTGGCCGATGCGGCCGCCTACCTGCGCGGCGAGCGCGCATTCACTGCGCTGTTCACGCCCACCGCCACCCGATCGCTGGCGGGCTACTCGACGACCAAGACGCGGGTGTTGCTGAACGTGCTGGACAACGTCTCGGGCCGCGCCGAGGCCTGGCACCGCGATGCCAAGGGCCAGTGGGCGAAGAAGGACATCGTCGCCCCCTACCCCGGCACGCTGCACGTCACTGGCTTGCACGATGCACAGGTGCAAGACGACCCGCTGGCTGAAAACTTCTTTGCCACCTACACCGATTTCCTGACCCCCGACACCCTCTCGCTGGGCGCCACCAGCTCGGATGCGCTGGAAAAGCTCAAGGCCCGCCCCACCTTCTTTGACGCCACCGGCATGAAGGTCGAGCAGCGCTTCGCCACCTCGAAAGACGGCACCAAGGTGCCCTACTTCGTGGTGTGGCCCAAGGGCGCCAAAGCCGATGGCAGCAACCCCACGCTGCTGTACGGCTATGGTGGCTTCGAGGTCTCGATGAACCCGGCTTACTCGGGCGCGTTGGGCAACGCCTGGTACAGCAAGGGCGGCGTCTATGTGCTGGCCAACATCCGCGGTGGCGGCGAGTTCGGCCCGGGCTGGCACCAGGCGGCCATCAAGCAGAACAAGCAAAAGAGCTACGACGATTTCATCGCGGTGGCGCAAGACCTGATTGCCCAGAAGATCACCGATGCGCGCCACCTGGGCATCCAGGGCGGCAGCAATGGCGGGCTGCTGGTCGGTGCGGTGATGGTTCAGCGGCCTGACCTGTTCAACGCCGTGGTCTGCCAGGTGCCGCTGCTTGACATGCGGCGCTTCAACCAACTGCTGGCGGGTGCCAGCTGGATGGGTGAATACGGCAACCCCGATGTGCCGGAGGAATGGGGCTGGATCTCGAAGTACAGCCCCTATCAGAACCTCAAGGCCGGCGTGAAGTACCCGAAGCCGCTGATCATCACCAGCACGCGTGACGACCGTGTGCATCCGGCGCACGCCCGCAAGATGGCCGCGCGCATGATCGAGCAGGGCCATCCGGTGCTCTACCACGAGTACATCGAAGGGGGCCACAGCGCCGCCGCGGACAACGCCCAGCGCGCCGACCGGCAAGCCCTCGAATTCGCCTACCTCTGGCAGCAACTGGGTCGCTGATCGCTCGGTTCGCCGTGAACCTCAAGGGCCCTTCGCGGGCCCTTTTTTGTTGCTGCCGCGAAGAGCCTGAGCAACTGGGTCCAGGCCCATCTCATGAGGCCAGCGGGGATGGGCAACAATCCGGCCGCGTTCACAGAGCCCTCATCGACCGATCGTGACCCATCCACCCTTCGTCGACTACCAAGCTGTCCTCGATCAGATCCACGCCGAAGTGCAGCCCTTGCTGGGGCGCGGCCGCGTGGCCGACTACATCCCCGAGCTGGCCAAGGTGCGTGGCGACCAGTTCGGCATGGCCGTGGTCACGCTGGACGGCACCGTCTACAGCTGTGGCGACGCACGCACGCCGTTTTCGATCCAGTCCGTGTCGAAGCTGTTCGCGCTCACGCTCGCCTTCCAATGCGTCGGCGATGCGCTGTGGGAGCGCGTGGGCCGCGAGCCCTCCGGTTCAGCCTTCAATTCGCTGGTGCAGTTGGAAACCGAACAAGGCAAGCCGCGCAACCCGTTCATCAACGCCGGAGCGCTGATCATCACGGACGTGCTTTGCACACGTTTCGTGAACCCTGAGACCGCGCTGGTGGAGTTCGTCCGCCGGCTGTCTGGCAACGCCACGCTCCAGTACGACGACCGGGTGGCAAAAAGCGAGCTGGCCACCGGCTTTCGCAACCGCGCCATGGCCAACTTCATGCGCAGTTTCGGCAATCTGGTGAACCCGGTCGACGACGTGATCGATGCGTATTGCCGCCACTGCGCGATACGCATGGACAGCGTCGACCTGGCCCGCGCCGTCGCGTTCCTCGCCAATGGCGGTGTGAACCCCTGGACGGGCGAAACCATCGTCGATGCCAGCTCGGCCAAACGCCTGTCGGCCCTCATGCTCACCTGCGGCACCTACGACGCCGCGGGCGACTTCGCCTACCGGGTGGGCATCCCCTGCAAGAGCGGCGTCGGCGGCGGCATCGTCGGCCACATCCCCGACGTGCTCGGCGTGTGCGTCTGGTCCCCTGAGCTGGAGCCCTCGGGCAACTCCATGGCCGGCAGCCACGCGCTGGAGCGCTTCACCACGCTCACCGGGCAGTCGCTGTTCTGATCGATCACCCTCACCCACCATGATGACGAACGGCGCACCGACCGGGATCGACGCCTTGATGGCGCACTTCTACGCCGCGTTCGACAACCGTGAGGGGCGCATGCCGCAAGCCGACGACATGTGCCGGCTCTTCATCGCCGGAGCGCTCATCACCCAGTTCCGACAAGACGGCCACATCGACAGCGTGAGCCCCGAAGACTTCGTGCGGCCTCGCATCCGCATGCTCACGGACGGAACGCTGAGCTCCTTCCATGAATGGGAAGATGGCGCCACGACCCAGGCGTGGGGCCGGGTGGCGAGCCGGCATTCGCGCTATGCCAAGCAGGGCCTGCTGAACGGCCGCCCCTATCAGGGCATTGGCCACAAGCTGTTCCAGCTCGTCGAGACCCCGATGGGCTGGCGCATCGCCTCCATGTCGTGGATCGACGACGAATCCACCACCGGCTGAGCCGAGCCACCGGGCCATTGCCCGGCCCGGATCAGGCTCTGCTCTCGGCTTCCTGCAGCAATCGCCACATCACCTTGCCCGAACCCGATTTGGGCAGAGCGTCGACGAATTGCACGATGCGCGGCGCCTTGTAGGCGGCCATGTGCTCGCGCGCCCAGGCGATCACGTCCTGCTCACTCACACGGCCCTTGGCGTCCGCGCGCAGCACGACCATGGCCTTCACCGTCTCGCCGCGGTACTCGTCTTTGGAGGCGATCACGCAGGCCTCGGCCACGGCCGGGTGGCCGTAGAGCAGCAGCTCCACTTCAGAAGGCCAGACCTTGAAGCCGCTGGCGTTGATCATCCGCTTGAGGCGATCGGTCAGGAAGAAGTAGCCGTCTTCATCCATGCGGCCCAGGTCGCCGGTGCGGAAGTAACGACGGCCATCTTTCTCGACGAAGGCCGCCACCGTGGCGTCTGGGTGCTTCCAGTAGCCCTGGAACACCATCGGGCCGCTGGTGATGATTTCGCCCACCTCACCCACGGGCAACTCTTCGAGCGTTTCGGGGTCGACGACGAGCGAATCGACGCCGAAGATGGGCATGCCCAGGCACTGCAGCTTGGCCCGCTCGGGCGGGTTGGCGTGGCTCGGTGCCGCGGTTTCGGTGAGGCCGTAGCCTTCGGCGAACGACAACCCGAATTCGTCGAGCAGGCGCTGGGCCACCGCCTCGGGCATCGCCGCACCGCCGCCGGACAGATAGACCAGGCTGGAGAGGTCGAAGCTCTTGTAGTGCGGGCTCGCGAAGAGATCGATGATCATCGTGGGGATGCACGTCCAGTGCGTCACCTTGTAGTGCGAGATCAGGCGCCCGGCCAGTTCGCGGTCCCAGCGCGGCAGCAGCACCATCGTCAGCCCGGCCATCACCGAGCCGATCACGCCATACATCATCCCGGTGATGTGGAACATGGGCACAACCGCGAGGCTGATCGATTCGGCACTGGCGTGGCCCCACAGCGCCCCGCCGATCGCATTGGGCATCAAGGTGCGGTGGGTGTGCATGCACCCCTTGGGCAAGCCCGTGGTGCCCGAGGTGTAGGGCAACAGCACCAGATCGTCAGCCGTCGCCGTGGGTGGCGCCTGCGGCCTCAGGCCGGCGGCCATGGCATCTGCCCAGCGGGTGGCACCTGCCGGCAGCGGTGGGTCGGCGCGCAGCCATTGCTCGATGGCCGGCTGGGGTGCGAGGCCAGGTTCCAATACCTCAGGCAGCGTCTCGGCATAGCGGGTCACGAGCAAAGCCGCCAGGCGCTGCGATTCGGGCAGACGCTGGTTCGCCTCGGCCACGATGCCCGCCAGATCCGCCGCACAGATCACGACCTTGGTCTCGGGATCGGTGATGTAGTGGCCGAACTCGTCGACCCGGTTCATCGGATTGACCGGCACCACCACCGCATCGGCGCGCATCACCGCATAGAACGCCACCAGGAACTGCGGGCAGTTCTGCATGAACAGCGCCACCCGATCCCCCTTGCGCACCCCGCGCGCTTGCAGCCAGCCCGCCAGCGTCTCCGCCTGGGCTTTCAATTCGGCATAGCGCAGGGCCTGGCCCAGAAACCAGGTCGCCACCTTGTGGGGGTAGCGAGCGGCCGTCACCTCCAGGTTGAACCACAGCGTGGTCTCGGGCACCGTCAATTCCAGCGGCAGCCGACGGGGCCAGTGCTTCAGGTGCGGGCGTTGGGCAGGGATCATGGCGATGTCGTCCAATGAAGAGGTCAAGCCGCCGGCCCAGCGCCGTGACTCGTCGGTACCAGGGTATAGCTTGGCTCGCCGCCAGGCGCCAACCGGGCCCACCCGAGTGCACCTTGTCACTCCGGCGACAAATCACTCGCCGCCGGCAGCGAGCAGCGCTACATTGTGGTCACGCCTGGGCCGCTCTTGACGCCAGCCCGGTCACCCACGCCAGCGACGACGATGACCAGCCTGCCCTGCGTGATCGACATTGAGGCCTCCGGCTTCGGACGTGGCAGTTATCCGATCGAGATCGGGTTCGTGCTGCCGGACGGCCAGGCCCGCTGCACTTTGGTGCGCCCGGACGCCAGTTGGACGCATTGGGACGCCAGTGCCCAACAACTGCACGGGCTGACCCGCGAACTGCTGCTGCGGCACGGCCGCCCCGTCCACGAAGTGGCGGCGCTGCTGAACGAGACCCTGCGTGGCTGCCCCGTCTACTGCGACAACTGGGCCCACGATTTCGCCTGGCTCGCCCGCCTGTTCGACCAGGCCGACACCACGCCCGCCTTTCAACTGCGACACCTGCGCGAGCTGCTTGACGATGCGCAAGCCGAGCGTTGGGATGCAGCCTGCGCCCAGGCCCGGGCCGGCCTCAAGATCGACCGCCACCGCGCCAGCAACGACGCACGCGTGTTGCAGCAGGCGCTGGGCCATCTGCGCCTGGCCGCCCCGGCCGACAGCCCCATCCGCTGATGCCCGCCGCAGGGCACCCAGGCCCGAGCGCGTATCACCCTTACTGCGGGCTTTCCCATAGGCTGCCGGCCCAGCCTCGCCCCCTAGAATCGCCGGCCTCATTCAAAGGTCCTCACCCGGGGCCCCAGATCGCAGGTTCGCCAACGCCGACGACATGACCCACGCGCTGATCGACCGTCGCCAATGCCTGCGCCAGCTCGGTGCCCTGGGCGCCCTGTCGGTCTCGCAGCCTGGCTTGGCGGCAGAGTCCGGCGCGACACGGTACCTGCCGACGCCCAAAGGGAAGGTCGTCCTCTCGGTCAGCGGTCTTGTCAGCCGCACCAACGCGCCCGGACGCGCCGATTTCGATCTGGACATGCTCGCCGCCCTGCCACAGCGGCAGTTGGTGACCCGCACGCCCTGGCACCAGGGCCCCCAGACCTTCACCGGCCCGCTGCTGCGCGACGTGCTGGCCGAGGCCGGAGCGCGCGGCCAGCACCTGATCGCCGTCGCACTGAACGACTACCGATGCGAAATCCCGTGGGAAGACGCCGAGCGCTTCGAGGTGGTGCTGGCACGCCTGCTGAATGGCGAGCCGATGCGCGTGCGCGACAAAGGGCCCCTCTTCATCGTCTATCCGTACGACGCCGACCCCCGGCTGCGGTCGGATCGCTACTACGCCCGGTCTGCATGGCAGTTGCGCAGCCTGATCGTCCGGTCTTGAGGCCCCCGACGAACGCCACGTGAGCCACGCCGATACCCCCCTGTCCGAGCGCGCGAGAACCTGGGCCACCCAGCGCCTCGTCTGGTGGCTCGGGGGTGCGTTGGTCGTGCTGCTGCTCGGCACGGCATGGATGCAGGCGAGGTTGGACGGCCTGATCGGCGAAGCGTCGACGCTGGCAGACAACAACCTCACCTGGAGCCACTTCCAGCTCGAATCGGAGTTCCATGCCCTGCAGGATGCGCTGCGCGATCTGCCCACTGACGAGCCCACGGATGGGCCTCGGGCCGCCGCGCTGCGGGCACGCTACGAGCTGTTCGTCAGCCGGGTGGCGTTGGTCGATCCGGCACAGGTTCAAGCCCCACTGCCCAGCACGCAGGAGCATCGCGCCACGCTCGCCCGACTGCACGCTTTCGTCAACCGGGCCGATCCACTGCTGTCTGACGAGGTGGACACGCCGCTGACGCCGACGGACGTGACCACGCTGCGCAGCCAGATGGACGGGCTGGCCGAAGCGGTGCACGCGCTGTCGCAGATGTCCAGCCAGATGACGGTGCGCAACGCCGAGCGGCGAGACCAAGCCCTGCACGAGCACCAGCGCACGGGCGTGGTGCTCACCGCGCTGCAAAGCCTGGCCACGCTGGGGTTCGCGTGGCTGCTCGTGCGGCAATTGCACGAGGCCTCGCGCCGCCAGGCCGATCTGGCCGAGCTGGCCGACCGGCTCGAAGCGGCTCGCGCCGCCGCCGAGGTGGCTAACGAGAGCAAGAGCGTTTTCCTGGCGAACATGAGCCACGAGCTTCGCACCCCCTTCAACGGCGTGTTAGGCATGCTGGGCCTGCTGGACGACACCCGACTCGACGACGACCAGCGGCGCACGCTGCGCACCGCACGCGAATCGACCGAGCACCTGCTGGCGTTGCTCAACGACATCCTCGACGTTTCTCGCCTCGAGCATGGCCAGGTGAGCCTGCACCTCGCACCGGTGGACCTGCACGCCCTCGTCCACGCGGTGCAGACGGTGATGACGCCAGCCGCCGAGGCCAAGGGCTTGAAGCTCGGCACCCGCCTGGAGGCAGGAACGCCACCGGCTGTGGTAGCCGACGGGACGAGGTTGAAGCAGGTGCTCTTCAACCTGCTGTCGAACGCCATCAAATTCACCGACCGCGGTGAGGTGACGCTCAGGGTGGCCCCCGTCGCCCCCCACGCCGATGCACCGGTGGCGCCACCGGGCCAGCAGTGGCTCGCCTTTCGCGTTCGCGACACCGGCATCGGCATCGATGCCAGCACGCGAGAGCACCTGTTCGAACGCTTCATGCAGGCCGATGCCAGCGTGACTCGCGCGCACGGCGGCACGGGGCTGGGTTTGCAGATCTCCCGCGGCCTGGCCCGGTTGATGGGGGGCGACATCCTCGTCGAGAGCCAGCCCGGCGAAGGCAGCGAATTCAGCCTCGAACTCCCGCTGACGGCACTCAGTGCCCTGCCCGCCCCGCCCGCGGCCGATGCCGCCGCCCCCCCGCCCGGCGCGCGCCACCTCCCCGCCCCGCTGAACGTGCTGGTCGCCGAAGACCACTCCATCAATCGCCAGTACATCGGCACGGTGCTCGAGCGGGCAGGCCACCGCGTGCGGTTCGCCGACAACGGCGCGGCCGCCTTGGCCGAAGCCGAGAAGGAAGTTCCCGACCTCATCCTGATGGACATTCACATGCCGGTGATGGACGGCGTCAGCGCCACGCGGGCACTGCGAGCCAGACCCGCACCGTTGGGCCAGGTGAAGATCGTCGCCGTGACTGCCGATGCCTTCGAGGCCACCCGCGAACGCATGCGCGAGGCGGGCGCCGACCGCCACCTCGTCAAGCCCTTCCGCACGGCCGAGCTGGACCAGCTGCTGCTCGACCTGTTCGGCCGCGAGGGGCCGGCCCCCGGCGGCCATGCGTCCAGCCTGGTCGGCTATACCGACGAGCTGGGCCTGTGGCCTGAAGAATCGGACGCGCCCGCCAAGCCCCCTGAACTGCTCGACCTGCGGGGCTTTGGCGAGTTGAGCGGCCTGCTGACACTGGGCGGCGTGCGCCCGCTGCTCACCGCGTTTTTCGCCGATGACAGCGGCGCCTACAGCGGCCTGCTGGCCGCGCTCGGCCGCCACGACACCGAAGAGATGAACGCCTCGGCCCACCGATTCAAGGGCGGTGCCCAGTTGCTGGGCCTGGCCGCACTCGCCGCCCAGGCCGACACGATCGAGCGCGAGGCCGACGACTGGACACCCGCGCAGGTCGGCCAAGCCGCCGCCGAACTGCGCCGCCTCTGGGCCGCCAGCCTCACCCTGTGCCGCCGGCTGGAGTTCCTGACGTCCGGTGCGCTGGTGCGCGAGTTGTAGGGCCTCAGCGCGGGCTCAATCCAGCGCCTGTGGCACCACCAGGCGAAAGACGACGCACTGGGCTTCGTTGCGCGCCAAAGCCACGCTGCCCTGGTGCAGCTGCATGACACGGCGCACGATGTAGAGGCCGAGCCCGCTACCGGGCTTGTCGGCCGATGTCGCGCCGCGGGTGCCACGCTCGAAAAGTTGGGGCGCGAGGTCGTCTGCGATCGCGGGCCCGGCGCTTTCAACTTCAAAGATCATGGCCAGCGGGTCGTCGCTGTCCAGAACCCTCAGGACCACCGGCGATTCGGGCGGTGAGTAGGCCAGGGCGTTGGCGAGCAGGTTGCGCAACGCCAGGCGCATCAGGTTCAGGTCCATCACCGCGGTGCGGGTGGCGCAGACACGATCGATGCGAAGGCGCCCGATGTGCGAGGGCTGCGCGTCGGCCACCGCGATTTGCAGCAGGGTGTCGATGTCGATGTCGTCATGGCTGGCCTTGCCGGAGGCCAGCAGCGCGGCCACGGCCAGCGTGTTGTCCAGGCCGGTGACCACCTCGCTCAGCACGCCCCGGGCGGCCATCACGGGCCGCATCGCCGGCCCATCCGGGCGCCGCTCCAGCTCGCGCTGCGCCGCCTGCAAAGCCGCCGATGCATTGTTCAATGGCTGGCGAACCTCGTGCGCCAACACCCGAAGCATTTCGCTGCGCTCTTCGACCAGCTCGCGCAGCTCGACCGCCTGCCGTTCGGCATCCACCGCGCGCTGGCGCAGTGCCACCCACGCCTGCACCAGCGCGGCCAGCAGCATGGAGACGAAGGCCGCCAGCAGCCCCATCCCCACCGGCGAGCGAGCCGGGATGGTGGCGGCAAACGCAGGCCTGGGGCGGACGGTGAGTTGCCAGGTCCTTCCCATGATCTGCCGCTCGACGACGGCGGCCGGCACCTGCGCCAGCGGCGGCACACCCGGGTCGCCCAGGCCGAAATCGGTGGCGGTGCCATCGGGTGCGATGTCTCGCACGCCGAGGCTCAGCGCTTCAGGCTGGAGCTCGGCAGAGGCCAGCAGCTCGTCCAACTGGATCGGCGAGTAGACGAAACCGGCGGGCCCGTCGGCAATGCCGAATCCCGCTGGCCCGTCCAGCGGCGGCATCCGCAGCAGCATCAACACGCCCTGCGAGCTGTTCGGCCGCGACTGCATCAAGCGGATCGGGGCCGTCAGCACCGGCGTCTCGGAGCTCAGCGCCGCCTGGGCGGCACCCCGCCGGTTGGCCTCCGAAGCGATGTCCAAGCCGATGGCCGACCGGTTCGACTCCACCGGGGCGATGAACTGGATGATGCGCCGCTCGCCCTCGTGCGGCTGAAGCGCCCGCACGGCAAAGCCGGGCTGGCCCTGGCGCTGCGCCATCGCGATGAAACTGGCCTCGGCGTCGGGGGCCACCCGGCGGATGAAGCCCACCCCCATCACGCCCGGCGAATGGCGGCTGAGTTGCCAGCTGTCGGCATAGGCCTGGAAGTGGGTGGTGTCCGCATCGTCCACCCCAGCCCCCATGAAGAAGCCCCGCGCCGCCCGCAGCCCGAGAGCGGCGCGTTCGAGCTGCGCCATGCAGCGGTCGGCCAGGCGTTCGGCCATCCGGCCGGTCGCGCGTTCAAGCTCCGTCAGGTTCGACCGCGCCTGCCACACGCCCAGCCCCACGCTGAACGCCAGCCCGATCGCCAGCACGGCGTGCGGCGCCCGCCTCGCAAAGGCTTGGCCCCGGGTACTGTGGTGGATTTCCACGCTCACTCTGTGAAAGGTGACGGGGCGGGGCCTGCCGGCTCAGACGATCAGGGGCTCGGGCTCCAGGCGGATGCCGAAGCGCCCGTAGACGCTCTCCTGGATCGCCTTGGCGAGCGTGACCACCTCGGAGCCGATGGCGCCGCCCCGGTTCACCAGCACCAGGGCCTGCTTCTCATAGACGCCCGCATGGCCAATGGCCTTGCCCTTCCAGCCACAGGCGTCGATCAGCCAACCCGCGGCCAGCTTGAACTGGCCATCATCCATCGGGTAGTGCACGACGTGCGGGTCTCGGGCGATGATGTCGCGGCACTGCTCGGCGGTGACCAGCGGATTCTTGAAGAAGCTGCCGACGTTGCCGATCTCAGCCGGATCGGGCAGCTTGGCGCGGCGGATGGCGCAGATCCAGTCAAAGATGGTGCGCGGCTCGGGGGCGTGGATGCCGGTTTCGGCCATCTTGCGCTCCAGGTCGACATAGCCGAGCTCCGGCCGCCAGGGCTTGGGCAGGCGCAAGCGCAGACGCGTGATCACGCTCTTGCCTGCCAGGGCGCCCTTGAAGATGCTATCTCGGTAGCCGAACTTGCACTGGGCCGCATTCAGCGTCACGGTGCGGCCGGTGACGAGATCCACCGTGTCCAGCGATTCGAAACGATCCTGCAGCTCCAGCCCGTAGGCGCCAATGTTCTGCACCGGGGCAGCCCCGACCGTGCCCGGGATGAGGGCCATGTTCTCGAGGCCCGGCCAGCCCTGATCGAGCGTGAATTCGACCAGATCGTGCCAGCGCTCACCCGCGCCGGCTTCGACGATGAAGGCGTCTGCAGTCTCCTGGACGAGGCGCATGCCCCGCACCTCGACCTTCAGCACCACCTCGGGCATGTCCCGGGTGAGGATGACGTTGCTGCCGCCGCCCAGCACGAACTTGGGCGCGCGGCCCAGCTCGGGGTGCGCCAGCACCCGGCGGACGTCGGCCTCGCCGGTGATGCGCACCAGGCGCTTGGCCGTGGCGGGCAGCCCGAAGGTGTTGTGCTGGCGCAAGGGCGCGTCGTACTCGACGGCAATGGCCGCGGAAGGGTCGTGCATGGCAGAATTTTCTACGATCCCATGCCCGCCCCCGCGGCAGGCAGCCAACGTTTGTCCGCACCACGCCCATGCCCAGCTTCGACACCGTCCTCGAACCCAACCTGGTGGAACTTCGAAATGCCACCGAACAGGCCAACAAAGAAATCGGCACCCGTTTCGACTTCAAGGGCTCGGATGCCCGGGTCGAGCTGGCCGACAAAGGCAAAGACAAGAGCCTCACCCTCTTCGCCGACAGCGATTTCCAGCTGAGCCAGGTGAAGGATGTCCTGCTCGCCAAATTGAGCAAGCGCAATGTCGACGTGCGCTTCCTCGACCTGACCGGCAAGCCCGAAAAGCTGGGCGGCGACAAGCTCAAACTCGCCGTTCCCGTGAAGGCCGGCATCGACAGCGACACCGCCAAGAAGATCCAATCGTTGATCAAGCAGAGCAAGCTGAAGGT
Organism: Ideonella lacteola; assembly: GCF_038066555.1. Classification (NCBI taxonomy): domain Bacteria; kingdom Pseudomonadati; phylum Pseudomonadota; class Betaproteobacteria; order Burkholderiales; family Sphaerotilaceae; genus Ideonella; species Ideonella lacteola. The sequence goes on from NZ_JBBUTG010000025.1 coordinate 80,914, forward strand.
GCAGGCCGCCATCCAGGGCGACACGGTGCGCGTCACCGGCGCCAAGAAAGATGACCTGCAAGCCACCATGGCACTGCTGCGCAAGGACGTGGTGGACGTGCCGCTGTCATTCAACAACTTCCGCGACTGACCCACCCATGCCCCCTTTGCCGCGCCGCCGTCTCCTCCTCAGTGCCACGGCCGCGGTGCTGGGGCCCTGGCTTGTCAGCCCGGCCCGGGCCCAGAGCGTGGTGCTGTCGGGCACCTTGGGCAGCAGCAAGGCCATCCTCATCATCGATGGCCAGATGCGCACCGTGGGGGTCGGCCAGACGATGGGCGGCGTCACGCTGCGCAGCCTTGGCAACGATGAGGCGGTGGTGCTGATCGACGGCAAGCCCTTTGCGCTGCGCCTGGGGGCGTCGCCCGTCAGCCTGGGCGGCGGAGGGGGGGGCGGCGGTGGGGGGCGCGAAATCGTGCTGCCCGTCGGCCCGGGCGGCCACTTCATGGCCAACGGCACGATCAACGGCAAGAGCGCCAACTTCATGGTCGACACCGGTGCCACCACCATCGCCATGGGGGCGGCCGACGCGCAGCGACTGGGCCTGCGCTACGACGGCGGACGCCGCGGCATGGCCAACACCGCCGGCGGCAACGTGCCGATGTACGAGGTGAACCTCAACTCGGTGCGCATCGGCGATGTCGAGGTCTACAACCTCTCGGCGGGCGTGGTGCAGGCCAACATGCCGTACATCCTGCTGGGCAACAACTACCTGTCGCGCTTCAACATGCGGCGCGACGGCGACACGATGCGGCTCGAAAAGAAGCCGTGACGGGCTTCGGGTACCGCCGCTGCGGTACCGTCGCGGCTTCGACAGAACACTTCGAACGCCGATGAGACACCTTGCGATGTGGGCCCTGGCGCTGGCCGCCGCCCCCACCCTGGCCCAGAGCAACGCCAGCCTCCAGACCTGCCGCGCCGTCACCGACGCCACCCAGCGCCTCGCGTGCTACGACGCCCTGCCCTTGACCGGCGCGGCCGCACCGGCCACCAGCTCCACGGCACCCGCCGCCCCGACGGCTACCCTGACGGCCACCCCGACGGCCCCCCCCCCCGCGGCCCCGGATCCGGCCAAGTTCGGCTTCGAGGTCAAGGCGGCCAGGGCCGCTTCGGTGGACACGCTCGAGACATCGATCGAGGGCCGTTTCACCGGCTGGGGCCCGAAAGACCGCATCCAGCTCGCCAACGGCCAGGTCTGGCAGGTCACCGACGACAGCAATGCGGTGATGAACCTGACCAACCCGAAGGTGACGATCCGGCGCGGCGCGCTGGGCGCTTTCTACCTCGAACTCGAGAATTCAAACCGCACGGCCCGCGTCAAGCGGGTGCAGTGAGACCCCACCGAGCAGGAACGTCGCGGTCGATCGCGTCGTAGTCAGGCGTCGTGGTCAGGCGTTTTTGTCGCCCGAGGGACAAGCAGAAATAGCACGATCGTGCTAGAACCGCTGCTGCAGCGGCCGGCGTCGACCGGCCCCACCCCGCCTCTGGAGACATGCCGCGATGGACTTGAATCTCACGCCGGATGAACTGGCGTTCCGCCATGAAGTGCGCGACTGGGTGCGCGCCAACCTGCCGGCCGACCTGAGCCACAGAGTGCTGAACTCGTTGCGCCTGTCGCGCGACGACATGCAGCGCTGGGCCAAGATCCTCGGCGCCAAAGGCTGGCTCGGCTACGCCTGGCCACAGCAATTCGGCGGGCCGGGCTGGAACGCCGTTCAAAAGCACCTGTTCGAAGAAGAGTGCGCGCTGGCCGGTGCCCCACGCATCGTGCCCTTCGGCCCGGTGATGGTGGCCCCGGTGATCATGGCGTTTGGCTCACCCGAACAGCAAAAGCGTTTCCTGCCCGGCATCGCCTCGGGGGAGGTGTGGTGGAGCCAGGGCTACAGCGAGCCGGGTTCCGGCTCTGATCTGGCCTCGCTCAAGACGCGGGCCGAGCGGCATGGCGACAAGTACATCGTCAACGGCCAGAAGACCTGGACGACCCTGGGCCAATATGGCGAGTGGATCTTCTGCCTCGTGCGCACCTCCACCGAGGGCAAGCCGCAGACCGGCATCTCGTTCCTGCTGATCGACATGAAATCGCCTGGCGTCACGGTGCGGCCGATCATCATGCTCGATGGCGAACACGAGGTGAACGAGGTCTTCTTCGACAACGTCGAGGTGCCCGCCGAGAACCTGATCGGCGAAGAAAACAAGGGCTGGACCTACGCCAAGCACCTGCTGGCCCACGAGCGCACCAACATCGCCGATGTGAACCGTGCCAAGCGCGAGTTGGAGCGACTCAAACGCATCGCCAAGGCCGAGGGCCTGTGGGACGACACCCGTTTCCGCGACCAGATCGCGCTGCTCGAGGTCGATGTGGTCGCGCTGGAGATGCTGGTGCTGCGGGTGGCCAGCGCCGAGCGCAGCGGCAAGCACAGCCTGGACATCGCCGGGCTGCTGAAGATCCGCGGCAGCGAAGTGCAGCAGCGCTACACCGAGCTGATGATGCAGGCCGCCGGCCCGTTCGGCGTGCCCTTCATGCTCGAAGCGATGGAAGCAGGCTGGCAGGGCGACCAGGCCCTCGGCGGCATGTGGCCGGGCGGCGCGGCGCACTGCGCACCGCTGGCCGGCACCTTCTTCAACTTCCGCAAGACCACCATCTACGGCGGCAGCAACGAGGTGCAACGCAACATCGTCTCGCAGACGGTGCTTGGCGCTTGAACGGCCCGGCCGATTGACGACAGGACACGGACATGGACTTTGATTTTTCCGACGACCAGGTCTCGCTGCGCGATGCGGTGGCCCGCTGGGTCGACAAGGGCTTTTCCTTCGAACGCCGCCACGGCATCGCCAAGGCCGGCGGCCGCACCCGCGAGGTTTACGGTGAGCTGGCGGAGCTGGGCCTGACGGCGTTGACGGTGCCCGATTCGCACGGCGGCATGGGCTTCGGGCCGGTCGAGGCGATGGTGGTGATGGAGGAGCTGGGCCGAGGCCTGGTCAACGCCCCGCTGGCCCAAGGTGCGCTGATGGCCCCTGCCCTGCTGGCCACCGGCCCCGCTGAGTTGAAGGACGCGTGGTGGCCCCAGATCGCCGATGCCTCGGCATTGGTGGTGCTGGCCCACCAGGAGCGCGCCGCACGCTACCGGCTCGACCGCGTGGCCACCCGCGCCGTGGCCCAAGGTGGCGGCTACACGATCACCGGCGTCAAAAGCATCGTGCCTGCCGGCGACGAGGCCGATGCCTTCGTGGTGCCCGCCAACCTGGGCGGCGCCGACGACGATGACAGCGGCATCGGCCTCTTCCTCGTCGAGCGATCGGCCCCCGGGGTGACGTTGCGCGGGTATCCCACCCAAGACGGCGCCCGCGCCGCCGAGCTCACGCTGGCCAACGCGTCAGCGCAGCTCATCACCACCGATGGTCTCGCTGTGCTGCAGGCGGCGGTGGATATCGGCATTGCCGCACTGTGCGCAGAAGCGGTGGGGGTGATGGACAGGCTGCTGGCCATCACCGTCGACTACATGAACACCCGCAAGCAGTTCGGCGCCACGCTCGCCAGCTTCCAGGCACTGCGCCACCGCATCGCCGATGTGAAGATGCAGGTCGAACTGGCTCGCTCGATGAGCTACTACGCGACGCTGCGCCTGGCAGACCCCGAGCCTCGCCGACGCCAGGCCATCGCCCAGGCCAAGGTGCAGATCGGCCAATCGGCCCGCTTCGTCGGCCAGCAGTGCATCCAGCTGCATGGCGGCATCGGGGTGACCGACGAATACATCGCCAGCCACTACTTCAAACGGCTCACGATGATCGAGATGCAGTTCGGCGACACGCTGCACCACCTGGGCGAGGTGTCGGACCGCATGCAGGAGACCGCTGGCGCGCTGGTCTGAGGCGTCGAGCCTCGTGTCCGTGCGCCGCGAGGCTCAGCCCTTGCCCGGCCGGCTCACCGCCCCCAACGTCGGGCCCGCTTCGGCATGCCGCAGCGGCAGCTCAAACCAGAACGTCGACCCCTCGCCCGGCGCACTCACCACGCCGATGGTTCCGCCCATGTGCTGCACCAGTTGGCGCGACAAGGCCAGGCCCAAGCCGGTACCGCCCCGGTGATCGGGCTCCTGGGCGAACTCCTGGAACAGGCGCTGCTCCGCCCCCCGGCCGAGGCCGACGCCGCTGTCGGCCACCTCGAAACGCAGCCGCTCGCCCACCAGCGGCATCACACGCACCTGCACCGAGCCGTGGTCGGTGAAACGCAAGGCATTGGCGACGAGATTCGTCAGCACCTGGCGCAACCGCAACGCAGCGCCATGCCGATGGTCGGCCACCTCGGTGGCCACCTCCCAGCGCAGCGCAATGCCCCGGCTGCTCGCCTCGCCCTCATACAGCCCCGACACCTCGGCCACCAGCTCACGAAGGCTGAAGTGGCGCAACTCCAGCTCGAACCGGCCGGCTTCGAGCTTGGCCAGATCGAGGATGTCGTTGGCCAGCTCCAGCAGGTGCTGGGCCGAGCTGCGGGCGAGTGACACATAGCGGCTTTGCCGCTCATCCAGCTCGGACATCATCAGCAGCGAGGTCATGCCCAGCAGCCCGTTGAGCTGCGAACGCATCTCGTGGCTGACCTGGGCCACGAAACGCCGCTGCGGATCGGGCCCGGGCGGCGGCGCCGGTTGTGCCACCGCCGGCACGGGCACCGGCGGCTCGACGGAGCGGCGGACCTCCTGCGCCTGCCTGTCCACCGCCTGCTGCAGTGCGCGCATGCGCTGGGCATCGACCTCGGGCACCACCGGCTCACCCGCCATCGCCTGCTCGATCTTCACCGACTGGTAGAACGCCCGCGCGCTGTGGCCCACCATCGGCGTCATCGTGGCCATGGCCTGCCGGGTGGCCTGCAGCGCCGCCGGCAGGTCTCCCAGGGCCTCACTCGCCTGGGCGATCACCGAATGCAACTGCATCAGGTTGGCCGGCGACGTGCGCGCGCCCGAGTCCAAGAAGCGCTGGCACATCTCCCGGGCCTCGGCGTGGCGCCCCTGCGCGCAACGCAGCAGGCCTCGAATCCAGATGCGCATGCACACCTGATCGGGCCATTCACGTTCACGCAGCGGCTCGCCCGCGGCCAACGCCGCCTCGGCCTCATCCAGACGGCCGACGTTGATGGCCGCCAGCGCCACGGGTGAGGCGAGCATGTAACGCGTCTCGGGGTCGTCCATGCCGAACTGCGCCCGCCAAGCCTGCACAGCCGCATAGCCTTGCTCCGGCATGCGGCGGAAATGACTCGTCAGTACGTGGGAGTTCAACTTCGACACCCGCATCGAGGTGATGCCGAAGGCCTCGAACTCGGCATGGGCTTCGTCATGCAGCGGAAGGCCGTGCTCCAGGTTCAGCAGGTTCAGTTGCAGGCAGGCCAGCTTGTACTTGGCATGCGTCAAGAACGGGCCGGGCCCTATCCCGCGAGCCAGCTCGATCAACTCGTAACTCACCCGAAGCGCCTCGTCGAAATCGCCCTGGTGCTCGGCCAGCCGCTGCAAGCCATGCAAGGTGACGTAGCGCTCGCGCAGGCTTCGACCCGGGCGCACCAGATTGGTCAGCAAGCGGGCCGATGCCTCTTCGAAGTGATGGCTGCTGATGTCCAGCCTCGCCTCGGCTTCGTCGCAGAGCCAGGCGGCGGCCTCGCAATCCAGTTGCAGGCAACGAGCCCGGGCGGCCGCCACCGCAGGGCGCAGCGTGGCCGCCGGTTCATCGCCGCCGCGCCGCACCGCACGCGCCAGCAAGGGCAGCGCGGTGGCCAGCGCCTCGGCCCGGGCATCGCCCTCGGCCTGGGCCTGCGCGACCACGCGGGCGCACAGCTCGATGCAACCCAGTGGATCGAGCGCAAAGCGATCCCAGGCCCGATCGAGCAGGCCGGGCGTCGAGTCGAAAACGGCGGGCGGCACGAAGCCAGTGTGTCGTCTGGCGCCCTTGCCCGTCAATGCCTGGCACACCGGATGCTGCGGCATCCCCCCAAGGTCGCGGCGGCACGACGCGGGGTGGACAATCCTTCCATGATCCCTCGCCTCACATCACGGGCCACGGTCGTGCTCGGCCTCTCGTGCCTCCTTGCTTGCTCTTTGTCGGCCCATGCCGCGCCCCTGCAGGTGCGCTCGTTGACGATGAAGCCGCCCGCCCAGGCGAAGGACTTGGGCATGTATGCGGCGGGCTGGGCCGAAGGGTCGATCAAGATGCCCTTCGTCATCGCCGAGCCGCCCGCCGCCGGCATGCGCATCAACACGCGCCTGTTCATCGAGCAGTTCGGCATGCCGCCTCCGCCTCGGCCAGGGGAATCGTTCAGCCCACCCGTCGATCTGCTGCCAGAGGGAACCGCGTCGCTGGAGTTCCAACTCGTGCGCAACGACGAGCGGGTGCTGGCAGTCTCGCTGACCATCGAGGGCTGCGGTGCGTACTGCGAGACCTACGAGCAGGTCTACAACTTCGACGCGCGCACCGGCCGGCTGCTGTTGCCGAGCGACCTGTTCAGCCCCAGCGGCTGGCAGGCGGCCGGCCGCCGCTTCGCGAAAGAACGCGAACAGCGCTACGTCAGCCAGCTCAAGGCGTTGAAGAAGGAGCTCGCCGAGGCGCGAAAGAGCCATGCCCAGGCGGACGTCGTGAACGACCTGAACGAACGCATCGAACTCAACCAGGGGTGCCTGGAGGGGGCACGCGAGGTCGTGAAGCAGAGTCAGCAAGGCGCCGAGACCCTGCACTACGCCTCCCTGTCGCTCGAGGGCGCCGGGGTGGTGACCATCCATACCGGCCGATGCAGTGCACACGTCAACCGGGCGCTGGATGACGTGGGCGAGGTGTCGGTGAAGTTCCGCACGGCCGAGTTGCAGCCCCTGCTCTCGCCCTACGGCCGCGCGTTGGTGCTGAACCAGGGCGACGCCCCCGCCCCAGCCTCACCGTTCGGACAGATCCTTCGCGGCCAGATAGGCGGCGCCCCGGTGACGGTGATGCTGGAGACGCCGCAGACCGACGGCTCGGTGGCCGGCCGCTACTACTACGACAAGTACGGCCGAATGATCCCGATCGCTGGCCGGCTTCAGGGCCAGACGCTGGAGTTGACGGAAGAGACCGACGGCAAGAAGGCTCAGCTCTCCCTCACTCTCCAGGGCGCGAGCCTGACCGGCGCATGGCAAGGCCAGGGCAAGACGGTGAAGGTGTCCTGGGGCTGGTAGAGCGCGACGCCAAACAGACTCGACCTCGGGCATCCGATGTCTGCCGTTAGCATTGGCACCAGCCCTCGTTCGTTTGGAGTACCCGGCCGCCGCGGCCACCGCCATGAGTGACCTTCAAGCCTTGATCGACCAGGCGCGCGGTGGTAGCGCGTCAGCGAGGCAGCAGTTGTTCGACATGCTGTACCGCGACCTCAAGCAACTGGCCCGGTCGCGATTGCACGTCCACAGCGACGGCGCGATGTCGGCCACCACCTTGGTGCACGAGACCTACCTCAAGCTGGTGCAATCAGCGGCCGTGCGTGCCGGCTCACGCGGCGAGTTCTTCGCGCTGGCCGGGCATGTCATGCGGTCGATCATCATCGATGATGCACGGGCCCGCCTGGCGGCCAAGCGCGGCGGCGGAGTCGAGATCGAATCGATCGACAGCACCCAGTTCGAATGGCCCGAGCTGGCCGACGAGGCGATGGACGACGAGCGGCTGCTGGCGCTCAACGACGCGCTGGATCGCCTGGGCGAAGCCGATGAAAGGATGATGCGGGTGGTCGAGCTGAAGTTCTTTGCTGGTCTCACGATCGAGGAAGCCGCCGAGGCGCTGGACCTCTCACCCCGAACGGTCAAGCGCGCATGGCAAGGGGCTCGGGCCTTCTTGCGCGGCGCCTTGGCCGAAGCCGGGCTCGACCCCGCCGCTGACGCATGAAACCCCTGGCCGATCTGTCGCCCGACGAACTGCGCCGGGCCATGGCGGCGTGGGATGCGCTGCAAGACCTGCCGCAGGCCGATGCGCCCGCGCGCCTGGCCGAGCTGGATGCGGCCGAACCCCGTGTCGGGCGTGCGGTGCGCGCCATGCTCGCGGCCGACGCCGAAGGCGGCGACGCCACCGACTGGCAGGCGCCGCGGCCCACGGGCGCACCGGCGCCCGAGCAACCCAACGGTGCCGCGCGGTGGCCCGACACCGTGGGCGCTTACCGCATCGAATCGCTGCTGGGCAGTGGCGGCATGTCGCACGTCTATGCCGCCCGACGATGGCAGGGGCCGCAGCGCCTGGTGGCGCTCAAGGTGCTCAAGCCCGAGCTGCTCAGCTCGGCCATGCGCCAGCGCTTCGAGCGCGAACAGGCACTGCAAGAGCGCCTGATTCACCCGCACATCGCCCAGCTGTACGACGCCGGTCTGGACGAGACCGGCACGCCTTACCTGGCGATGGAGCGTATCGACGGCACCACCATCACCGCCCATGCCGAGCAGGCGGGCCTCACCATCAACGAACGGGTGCGCCTTTTCTTGCAAGCCTGCGACGCGGTGGCCCACGCCCATGCGAACCTGATCGTCCACCGAGACCTCAAGCCGTCGAACATCCTGGTCGATGCCCGAGGGCAGGTGAAGCTGCTCGATTTCGGCATTGCCAAGTGGCTGGACGGCGACGCGGCGATGGGCGATGCCACTGAACTGACGCAGTTGAGCGGCCGAGCCTTCACACCCGACTACGCCGCACCCGAGCAGGTGCTGGGCGGGCGGGTCACCATCGCCACCGATGTCTACGCCCTCGGCGTGCTGCTCTATGAGCTGCTCACCGGCCGGCGACCGTTCGCGGGCGCCAGCGCCGTGGCCTTGGCCACCCACCCCGCTCGCACCGCCCCCAAGGCCAGCACGGTGGCCAATCCTGCGGCCTCCGCCCGTGCGCTCAAAGGCGATCTCGACGCGATCCTTGCCAAGGCCACCTCCTTCGACCCCACCGAGCGCTACACCAACGTGCCGGCGCTGGTCGACGATCTGAGCCGCTACCTGGAGCGTCGGCCAGTCGCCGCGCGGCAGACGCCCTGGACCGATCGCGCCGCCAAGTTCGTGCGGCGCAACCCGGCGGCCGTGGCGCTTGCCACCGCCGCCGTGGTGGCCGTGGCTGGCGGGGTCGGCGCCACGCTGTGGCAAGCCCAGCGCACCGCCACCGAAGCGGCACGGGCCGACGCAGTGCGCGAATTCCTCACCTCGCTGTTCCGATCGGCAACGCCCGAGGTGTCACAAGACGAGCTGCCCACCTCGCGTGATCTGGCACTTGAAGGCGAAAAGCGCCTGGCCGAGAACAAGACACTGCCGCTGTCGGCGCGCGCCGAACTGGCGGGCGTGCTGGGTGAGGTCTGGGCCCGCACCGGCGACCCGCAGCGCAGCGTGCCGCTGCTGCGCCAGCAGATCGCCTGGCTCACTGAGCTGCACGGCGCCGACAGCCAGGAGGTCGCGCTGGCCAGCGTGTCGCTGGGCGATGCGCTGATGGCGTCCGACCAACTCGACGAAGCCGAGAAGACGTGGCGCGCTGCCCTGCCGGCAGCGCGCAAGCAATTCGACGAAGGCGGCCGGGCCTGGGTCAGCCTGATGTCGCAGTTGTCAGCGCTGCGCAGTAACCGGGGCGACACCGAAGGTGGCCTGGCCGACCGGGTGGACCTGCTCAAGCAGGTGCAGGCCAATCCGCGCATGCCGCCGATGGTGCTGGCAGAGCTGTACAACGACGTCGGGGCCGCCTACTTCGTGACCGGCCGCTACGCCGAAGCCGCCGACTACACGCAACGGGCCATTGACCACGACCGGCGCTACCCCCAGGGTGACCAATCGCGCGACTTGCGCGAGCAATTGAACACCCGCAGCAACCTCGTCTACGCCCACTGGGGCCTGGGCCATCTGGCGCGGGCCCGCGAAGAATCTGCAGCCCTGCGCGCCGAGCTCCTGGCGCGGCTGGGTGAACGGCATGTGCTGTCGCTCAACCAATCGCGGCTGGCTGTCATGGTCGACACCGAAATGGGCTTGTACGATGAATCGCTGGCCCTGATCGAGCAGACGCTGCCGCTGGTCGACCGCAGCAAGCCCGAATGGGGCAAATGGCATGTTGCCCTGCTCGCCGACCGCGCGCTGGCCTGGGTGCACAGCGGCCGCGAAACCGATGGCCTGCGCCTGGCGCAAGAGCAACTGGACTACTTCCTCGCCGAGCCACGCCCCGAGGCCTATGGCGCGGATATCGCCAGCCTGGCCGCCACCGATGCCTTGATCGGCCTGGGCCGCATGGACGAGGCCCACGCGCTGGCTGGCCGGCTGCTCGCCGCCTTTGAAGCCAACTGGCGGCCCAGCCGGCTGATGCAAATGCAGCTGCGCCTGGCGGTGAGCAACCCGTCCCGCAACGCAGAGCACCTTGCAGAAGCGCGGCGCCTGGTGTCCGAATTCGCACCGGACGAACCGCTGCGAGGCAAGTTCTGCGTGGTCGACACGCTGTTGACCACGCAGGGTCAAGCCCGCCTGCCTGCGCTGCAGGCCTGCCGGGCCGGCATGGCAGAGCTGCCGTCCACGCACCCGGCGCACAAGGCCTGGCAGCGTTGGCTGCAGCAGCCGCAGCGTGTGCCCGGCCCCGCCGACTGGCTGGATCTGCTGTCCTGATAGGCTGAGCGTTCCGACCACAGCGCCCGCGTGGTGGCCCATTTCGGGCGGATTTCGCGTCTGACCCTGCAACCCCGCCCATCTGGTGGCGGGCCAGGAGATCCGCATGCCCCCCGAACGCCGGCGCTCGCTTGGTCGCGCCTTGATGCTCTTTGCCGCCCTGACGTCGGCCAGCCACCTGTCGATGGCCAACGTGGCACGCTTCACCGTGCAGACGGTAGAGCCACCGACGCGGACCGGAATGTGGTGGCTCGCCGGCCAACGCTGGGAATGCCCGCCACGCCTGTTGCGCTGCTCGGGCCTGCTGCCTGCCAACATGGCCGTGGCCGAAGCCTGCGAACGGGTGGTCGCCCAGGTCGGTGAGGCCCGGTCGTTCAGCGGCCCCGGCGGCCCCCTGAGCACGTCCGAATTGAGCGTGTGCAACCGCGCAGCGGGCGCGGCCGACCGGCTGAAGAACGCCACCGCGGCGCATCCGACCAGCCGCCTCGACCACGCATCGTCCACCCGCGCACCGGCCCGGTCCATCCCGGAGGATCCGCCCACTGCGGCCAAGCCCGGCCCAGCAGCCAGCCTGCGAACGGCGCAACCGCCCCGCTGGTTGGCCTTTGATGCCGACCAGGCGCGCTGCAGCGACGACCGCGGTGTCGCCCGATTGACGCTCTCGGTCCAGGCCCAGCTGGAGGACGGCTTCACCGACGACAAGGCGACGATGGAGTTGGTGGTCAACGACCAGAGCGTGGCCCGCTGGTCCGCGCCGGTCACACACCGTGTGGACCCGTTGCACCGGCACCCCACCCTCCATCTGGTGCAGTTCGAGCAAGCACTCGAACTGCCGGGCGACAAGATCGCCGCGCTGGTGAAGCTGCGTGTCGCTGACGGGCCGTGGAGCGAGGGGCGGACCCTGCGCTACGGCTGCATCCAGGCAGCCACCCGTGTGAAGAACCCCGATTCGCCCGGCACGATCGCCAGGCCGGACCTGTGGGTGGACCACAGCTTCATCGTCATGCGCTACCTGCCCCAGGCGCCCAACACCAACAACTGCCAAACAGGTGCCCCGTACTACCAGGAGTGCCGCATTGATTGGCAACCCACTGGCGACCAGTACATCAGTCGGTTGCGCTCGGTCGTCGCCACGAACCTCGACCCCATTTCGCTGGACGTGACCGGGGTCTGCAATGGCCACGCGCCGCAAGACACGGTCAGGCTGTCGATGTGGGTCGGCATCGGTGCCTCGGAGGTGCTGCCCAACCCCTACCTCGGCGCCGACACGCGACTGGTGTCGTCGCGGATGCCACCGGACGACCCCGGTCAGCACGGCTATGTGCTGTTGCCGGAGCAGCGCTTGTGGGCGCGGTTCGACCGCGACATCCGCTGCGACGTGACGAACGGCGTGCTGGAGTACCGCATCGACCCCGACAACCGGCTGCAGGAGCGCGACGAGAGCAACAACCACATCCGCGTGCGCTACGTGCTGACCCCGCCAACGGCCCGGCCATGACATCGGCTGCGCGTCAGGCCGCGTCCCGTGCGACATGGGGGGCGGCGATCGCCGGACTGCTGGGGCTGGTGATCGGCTCACGGCAGAGCGCCGCCGCACCGCCCGAGACCGACGGTCATCCGTACGAAGCTGTGCTGGCGCAGCGGTCGCTGATCGGAGGTAGCTTCGAGGCCGATGGCCGGCGCTGGTCGTGCATGGGAACCCTGCGGCGTTGCCAGGCCATCCTGCCCGAGCCGGTGCCCACCCTTCGGGCCTGCCAGTCGCTCGTGAGCCGGACCGGGGCGGCCTCTGCATTCGGCCGCGTCGGTGGGCCGGCGCTGGGCGCGGCCGATCTCATGGTCTGCAATCGACAGGCCCGCCCCCAGCCGCCGGGCCCCAGTCTGCGCTGATGACGAGCGCCACCACCCCATCCATTCGACACCACCTCTGCGCTCATGAACACAACCATCGGAACCCTTTCATCGACCGATCGCCGCCCATCACTCCAGCACTGGGCACTGTGGTGCGCCTTGGGCGCTGCCTGCGCCGGGGTGCCGGCCGCCGCCTCGGCGGCCGGCAAGGGCGATGAACCTCGGGTCGTCGGCCACACCTACCGCATTGCCCTGCTCGCGCCGTACACCGGCCCCCAGCCGGTCTTGGCCGGCAGCATCCTCTGGCGCTGTGAAGCCGACCAGCGCCATTGCACGGCCGTCTCCACCATGAGCGCGCCCACCGTGGGCTGGTGCGGGTTCGTCGTGTCGACGCTGGGCTGGGCCACCGGCTTCGGCATGGTCGACGGGCCTGCGCTCAGCCGCGAGCAACTCGCCGAGTGCAACCGCCAGGCCCCGAACCGGCCGCAAACCTTGAAGCCAGATGCCGCGCAAGCCGCCGGGCGGCTGGTGACGCCTCGCCCCCCGCTCACGATCACCCAACCGCCAGCCCGGCAACCTTGAGCCCCTCGGGTGGCCCGATCTGCGCCGCGTTTGCGTCTGAAGGCACATGAGAAGAGCCGACGGGAGAAGAGCCGGCTTGGCCAGGCTTCCCATGCCCCACCCCGGGGCGCCAAGAACCACCGACGAGGTCTGCATGCCTTCATCCATTCCTTCCGACCATCTCGCCCATCGCCGGCGGGCGTGGCGCTGCGGCCGCGCGGCGGTGCTGGCGCTGTGCACGGCCCTGTCCGGGCTGACCCAGGCCGCCGACACGCCCGGGCCCCATCTGAACTGGCAAGCCGTCACGCTGCCACCCGGCTGCAGTTCGGTCGATGCGAATGTGCTGCGGCTGGCCGCCTGGCAGTTCTCGCGCTGGGACTGCCGCGACGGGCACTGGCTCGTTCTGCAGCAGGTGATTCGCTACGAAGGGCCGCGGCCGGTGGCACGTGTGGTGAGCGAGGTCGCCTTGCCGGGGCGGCCTGATGAGGCTTTCCTGAGTTGCACCCAGGCCGGCACGCCGGTGCTGGGCTACACGAGGGACACCGAGGCCCTGAACGCCGGACGCGCACCGCGCTGGTTGCAGGTCTGGGGCTTCGACCTCGACCGGGGCAGGATTACCGCCGCACCACTCCACCACCTTGAATGCGAGTTTGACGCAGAGGCAGACTGATGATGACGCTCTCACGACCAGCACCGGCACCTACAGCCCCCTCACAACCAAGCCACCCAGCATCGGGGCGCCCGCCATCGGGCCGGCGACAGGCCCTCACCCGTCTGGGCCTGGGCCTCAGCCTGGGCATGGTGGCGACCACGGCGGTCACCCCGGCCCGCGCCGAGGGCCCGGTGCAGCCAATCCAACTGCAGCCCACCCGGCGCTTCGCCCCCGCCAAGGGCGCCATGGTGCGCGGTGCAGCGGGTGCCGAGCCGCGACGCTACAGCCTGGACCAGATCAACATCCTGCAGCCGGTGTCGGTGACCCTGATCGCGCCCGTGGGCAGCGGGCTCAAGCTGGTGCTCAGCAAGGTGGCGGCCGAGCCGCTGCGCCAGGCCGAGCTGGATGCAAAAGGCCTGGCCAACCTCAAGTTCCGCACCGAAGGTGGCTTCTACGCCGCGGTGCATGGCGGCCCGAAGCCAGTGCCCTATCAGTTGCTGGTGCTGGTGGGCCCCGAGGAAAAGCGCAAGCTGCCGTCCATCCTGGTGCCCACCTCGGCCCTGAGCCCCGCCACTGCACCCGCGGGCCAGGGCAGCACCGTGCCGATGGCGGTTTGGCTGGGCGGAGCCGCGCTGGCCGGTGGCGGCCTGGCGGCTCTTTGGCTGCGCCGGAGGTCGTCATGAACGGGCGCCCTCTACACCCGTGGCTGTGGATCGGCCTGACCTTGTCGGGCCTCGTCTGCACGCCTCCCACCTTGGCCGAAGACGACAACGCCGGCGGCGGCACCGGCGGTTCCAGCCAGTCAGGGCAGAAGTCCGACGACGACAGCGGCGACTACAACGACCAGGTCGATACCGTGTCCGATGCGGTCGAGGACGTGGCCAAGCTGGTCGACGCGGCCGGCACGCTCAACGGCGCCTACGAGGGCCTGGCCGGCAGCGACCGCGAAGCCCAGCGCGCCTTCGATGCGGACTCGGGCCCCACCGTGCCCTCGTCGTGCCTGGAGCAGGCCGCATGCAACGCCTGCTTCGGGCCAGCCGTCGAGAAGATCGACTTCAACCGCTACTGGCTGCTGCGTGCCCGCATCCTGACAGTGAACACCGTCAAGGTCGGCAAGGCGGGCCTGAGCATGCTCGAAGCCGTGTCTGGCGCCGCTCAGGCGGCGGGGCCGGTACTTCAGGCCCACGAGCGCCCGGCGATCGAGAACCGCATGGCGACGCTGCGCGCCAAGTACGAAGAAAAGGCCGCCATCTACCTGAGCGGCCTTGAAGCCGGCATGCGGGCGCTCGGCGAATGCGAGGCCAATCACTTCGGCACCCGCGACTGGTACCAGCGCTACGGCTACCTGTATGTCAGCTTCATGCGCGAGCGCTTCGCCAAGGCGCCCGAGTGAAGGGGCGATGCTCGTCGGCACCGCCTGCGTCGTCGTGGCCCGTTTTTGGAACGGCTTGCGTCTGATCGAAGGAACGGGCTGTCCGTCCCTGGTGCAGCCCGATCAACGCCCATCCCTTCCTCTTCTGAAGAGCCAACCGACATGATGAACACCCGCACACTGGCCGCCGTCGCACTGCTTTCACTGATCGGCACCAGCGGCCAAGCCAAGATCCTCGCCAACGCCGAACGCACGGGCAACTTCGAGCTGACGACTTCGGGCACGCAGGTGCCGCTGCCACTGCTGACCGGCAGCGATGTCACCACGCTCACCGTCCGCAACCCGAAGAGCAAGACCACCAACTACGTGCTGACCTTCTCGGCCAAATGCAATGCGTGGGGATCGCTCGGCACCGGCTGGGTCGACATCGACATCACGATCAACGGCCAGGTCCTGCCCCTCACCGAAGGACTGAACGACGCCTTCTGCAATGCGGATACCCAAGCCGTGCGGCCTTCCATCACTTTGGTGGTTCCGATGCTGCCGGGTGACAACGCCATCCAGGTCCTGGGCCGCATCAGCGGCAGCACGGGCGGATCGCTCGGCTACACCTCACTGGTGATCCATGACTGAGCGCCTGCGCGAACCAGGTCGGTTCCGCATGGATCGACCGCCCGTGCCCCATGGGGCACCTGTTGAGCACGACTGCCTTGCCATGAGAAAGACCCTGAACCAGCTCATTTCGAAGACCGCCGGGTTTGGCCTGTTGGGCGCCTTGTGCGCCACCATGCCGGCCTGGGCGAGCGGCACAACGCCGCTGCGCGCACCGGGCCTGTGGGAAATGCAGGCCCAAGGCATGCCCCGCGCTGGCCGCATGTGCGTGGGTACCAACGACGACATGACGCGCCAGCGCCCCCCCGACGGTGTGCGCGCCGAGTGCGACGCGCCAGTGTGGAAGCAACTCGCAGCGGACAAATGGACGCTGGACCAGGTGTGCCGCTCGCCCGGTGTGACCGCCACCCACCACAGCGAGATCAGCGGCGACTTCGCCTCTCGCCTGACGATGCGCACCCAGGCCCGCTACCAGCCCGCCCGGCCCGGCCGCGCCGAGGAAGCACACGAGATGACGTTCGTCCGTGTCGGCGACTGCCCCAGCGGCGTTGCGCCGGGCTCCATGGTGCTGCCGAACGGCATGGTCATCGACCCGAGCAAAGCGATCGGCGGCATGACGCCACCGCGGCCCTGAAGGGCAGCACGCCGCCGCACGCGCCCCTCCCAGCCCCCTACGGTTCACCTTTGCAGAGACCTCGTGCCATGCACCCTCACGTCCTACCACCCCGCCACTGGCTTGCCACTGCGTGCAGCCTGGCGTTGAGCACCTTCCTGGCCGCCTGCGGCGGCGGCTCCGACGGCGCCGATG
Organism: Ideonella lacteola; assembly: GCF_038066555.1. Taxonomy (NCBI): domain Bacteria; kingdom Pseudomonadati; phylum Pseudomonadota; class Betaproteobacteria; order Burkholderiales; family Sphaerotilaceae; genus Ideonella; species Ideonella lacteola. The sequence goes on from NZ_JBBUTG010000025.1 coordinate 97,396, forward strand.
ACTCATCCAGCCACGCGCCGGTGGTCAGCGCGGCCGCTGCCGGTGCCGCGCACTCGCTGTTCCTGAAGGACGACGGCAGCCTTTGGGTCAGCGGGGACAACAGCCACGGCCAACTGGGCGACGGCGGCAGCGCCGATCGCAGCACGCCCTTCAAGTTGGTGGCCAGCGGCGTGGCCCAGGTGGCCGCGGGCGGCTACTTCAGCGCCTTCGTGAAGACCGATGGCAGCCTGTGGGTGATGGGCGACAACAGCAGCGGCCAACTGGGCCTGGGCGACAACACCGACCGCGCCACGCCCACCCAGGTGCTGGCCAGCGGCGTGGCCTCGGTGTCGGCCGGCGCCAGCCACCTGCTGGTGGTGAAGACCGACGGCAGCCTCTGGGCCGTGGGCGCCAATGCGCAGCACGCCCAGTTGTGCCTGGGCGAGTCCTTCCCCACCGCCACCGACCGGCAGAGCCTGGCGCAGGTGCTGCCCAGCGGTGTCCAGGCCGCCGCGGCCGGGCGAGCCTACAGCCTGCTGTTGAAGGCTGACGGCAGCGTCTGGGCTTGTGGCCGCGATGAGTTCGGTCAGTTCGGCATCAACACCCGGGGGCAACTGACCGGCACCCCGGTCCAGGTGCTGGCCCACGGCGCCCAGCGGATCATCGCCGGCCCGACGGACACCTGGATCGTCAAGACCGACGGCAGCCTCTGGGGCGCCGGATACAACGCCTGGGGCAACCTGGGCCTCGGCCACTCGGACGACAACGTGAGCACGCTGACCCAAGTGCTGGCCTCGGGGGCCTCGCAGGTGGCTGCATCCGCGTTCCACACCCTGGTGCAGAAGGCCGATGGCACCGTGTGGGCGGCGGGCAAGGGCTCCAACGGCCAGTTGGGCCAGGGCAGCAACTCGTCGGTGGGCGGGAATCTGGTCCAGGTCGCGCAGGCCGCGAGCCAGGTGGCCGCTGGCGACGCGCATTCGCTGCTCGTGGGCACGGATGGCAGCGCGAAGGCCACCGGCGCCAACGCCGACGGGCAGCTCGGCCTGGGCAGCACCAGCGACGTCAATACCTGGTCCGCCGTGACCTGGGTGCAGTGACCCCAATCGCCCTCGCTCGAAAGGATCACCTCATGACCAACACGACTCACCTGCGAGCCGGGAGCCTGCTCATCGGCTTCGCCGTCGCCGCCATGGCCTGCGGCGCCCAGGCCCAGGCCGTTCAGGTGCCCAAGACCGCCGCCAAGGGCCTGGACGGACTGCACCAGCCCCAGCTCGCCAAGGCCCTGCAAGCCCCCAGTTGGGTGCAGGCCGAGGTCAGCGACGCGAACATCCGCCAGGCGATGGACGTGGCTGCGTCCCGCCCACTGTCGCCGGTGCCCGTCCTGCAAGGCTTCTCCTTCAGCTTCCAGAACGGCGATCACAAGCTCAACCGTATCGGCGTATTGCCCGATGGCCGCGTTGCTCGCCTGACCTTCGCCGACCAGGATGGAAACGATCCGTTTGCCGCGAGGGCACAGTTCGCGCTGGTCAACGCCGGGGTGGTCCAGCAAGAGACCAAGGTGGGGGGTGGCCAGTTCGAGATCCCGCTGAAGGGTCGGCCGGGCGACACCGAGGTGCCCGTGCTGTGCGGCTTCGACTTCATCCGCCGAGTGGGCACGGACGCCAATCTGCGCGCCATCGGCGCATGGATCGACGAAGCGCGCCAGACCATCCGCGTGACGTTGATGGACGACCAGGGTGCCGACTTCCGTGGCTTCGAAGGCAGCGTGGGCGCTACGCTGGCCGTCGGGGCGGTGGTGCCCTACGGTGTCTTGATGGGCAGCGCCGTCTCCACCTTTGACGCCGCGCGCCGCCTCACTGACGGCGGCAAGTACCGCCCCTACGGTGTGACCGTGTGCTACGCCTGGGTCAGCCCGAAGTTGTTCGAGGGCAACGACCAGATCACTGGCACCTCGCCGACGCCGTCTTCCGGCAAGCGCATCACCGGCCCCATTGCCCTCACCGGCTTCGAGTTCTTCTTCCTCAACAGCGACCACCACCTGAAAGAGATCGGTGTGTTCGACCTCGGCTTGCAAGCGGCCCGCGGGAACGCCGATCATGTCATCTTCAAGGACAACAACCTTGACGACCCTATCCGCTGGGCCGTCGCCTACCGGTCGTTCAAGCCAGGCACCAAGAAGCAGTGAACCCAGCTCACCCTCACCGCGACAACCACAGGTCATGGCGATGGCCCGCCTGCGCGGCCACAGCCTGCTTGACCACCACTGCCACCTGGGCCATGCTGGCACCGCAGTACCAATGGCGGGTGAACCTCGTGCCGCAGCACGTGCAGGCGCAGGCCGCGCGGCTGCGGGCCCCACTGCCCGACGGCACCGACGCAACGAACGGCTTGGGCAACAACGGCGCCGCGCCCTGGAGGCTGCTCAGCGGCTGGCGCTGGCGCGCGCCTCGCGCAGGCGGACCATTGGCGGCCTGGGGCGCCCAACCCGACGCTGCAGGTTGGCAAGCCTGGTGGCTCACCCGGGCGGCGACGTCAGGTGACGAGGCGTCTGGTGAATCGGCCGGCTTCAGCGTCGACCTGCTCTACCGCACGGCGAGCGGGCCGGGCGAAGCAGGCGCCGCCACCGACTTGCCATCCCGGCCCGACTGGGTGCCGGTACTCACCGGCTTTCTATGGCAGCAGGCCCACGGATCGTCGATCGATCGCGGCTTTGAACTGGGAGTGCCCGCCACGCCAGCCGCCGGGCTGACGGTGCTGCCATCCACGGTGGTGTTGGTGCCTCGCCTCCATGTCGCCGAGTGTCAGCAGGCGCAGGGGCGCTGGCAGCCGGGGGACGACGCCCAAGGCGCCCGCCTGCCCTGGCGCGGCACCGACTGGGTGCTGCAGGGCCTGACGCTGCGTTTCGCCCAGTCGCACACGCCGAATCCCAGCGAGGTGGCATTCGCGCCAGACGAGAGCGGCACCTGGCGCCTGCAATGGCGCGAGGGTGATGTGCAGCCGGGCTTCGACTGGTCCGTCCGCGCCTGCCGGCTGCGCCGGCCCGGCTGACGCGTCCAGCGCGCACACGCGGCACGCCGAGGGCGATCAGCGCCTCTGGCGACCCCGCCTGTTGACCGAACGCGGCTCAGGCGTAGGTGTTGACGTGCCGGCCCACCGAGCCTTCGGTGGCCAGAGGGGGTTGGGTGGGAAGAGCCTCCAACAGCGCCAAGGCGCCGGCGGCCTGTGTGTTCAACGCCTTGCGAAGCACAAGGATCTGCACCGCATCACCCGTGGGGCCTTGCGAAGCAGCGGCTGTCGCAGCGTTGACGCTGGGGCTGTTGCTGATGTTCATGGGCCGTTGTCGGCGCAGCCCGGCCAGACTTGAGGCCCCCTGCGGCCCCCGTCTACGGCAGGCGGTCGTTGTCCACATAGCGGATCGACAGGCTGCCCTCCAGCGCCGCGCCGATCACCATCGGGTAGAACTTTCGGTAGGCGATGCGGCTGCTGGAAATCGACATGTTGCCCGGATCGGTGACCGCGCCGGTGCCCACCAGCAGGCAGCCCGAGGTGTCCGCCTGGGTGTTGCCGCAATGGATGAGGATGAATTCGAAGCCGGGGACGTCCTGCACATGCAACATGCCGCGGTGAATGTCGGGGAATTGGGCCTTGTACTGCGTGTGGTGCTTGCCGGCGGTGCGCACACCCACGTGGTACTCGCCCGCGGGGATGCGCGTCTCGTGCGCGACCTTGTCGGCGCGGTACTCGTCCTCCAGCCCGAAGCAGACGAACTGCCCGTCGACCGTCACATGGCTGATCGTCGTATCGCTGTCCGAAAGAAATCGGTCCACCAGGATCTGCATGAGCCCCCCTTGCGGACGACCGCGCACCACCTGGCCGCCCCGTCACCCGTCTGGCATCGGACCCCACTGTGCAATGGCCTGGGCCTTGGCGGCATCCACAAGGCGGGTGATGGCGACGGCGATCGCACGAGCCTCCGCCTCGTGTGGATTGGGGCGTGTCCACACTACGGAGCCCCGGGGCTGCGTAGTGTGAAAACGCACTAGCCTGGATATTTCGCGAGTGAGCGGTCGGCAGCCCTGATTCCGAGGGCGTTGTTAGAGGTATCTGACGCCAATAACGACGCCTGTTGAGGAGAGGGCTGCCAATGCCAAAGTGTAC
>NZ_JBBUTG010000026.1:0-95964 GCF_038066555.1 Ideonella lacteola
GAACGTCGATCTGGGCGGATACCGGGTTCACTTCGGGCCGCAGAAGCTCGAAGGCTCGCGCTTCGTCGACGTGGTCGCGATCGACCGCACCGGGCGAATCATCGGCTAGGGCAGCCGATCGCCCCACCCACGCCTTCCCGTGCTTCGCCGCCGTGGATAGGGCGGTGAAGCCAAGCTTTCCCCCTACCACGATGGAGCGAACCTTGACGAAGAAGTTGAAGCCCTCAGCGCTCGTGGCCGCGGCGGTGGCCGCCTGCATGCCGGTCCTGGCCCAGGCACCGGCGGATGCCGATGCGACCCAGACCAAGGTCATCCAGGCCGCCGCGCAGATCGCCGATGAGTTGTCGCGGCTGTGCCCGGTGGCTGGTCCGGCCGACCAGGCCGCCTTTGACAAGTGCCGGGCCGGCCTGTTTCGGGACTCGCGCTTCAAGCGCAGCCTGCAGAGTTTCGTGCTCTGGGGCCGCCAGCGCGACCCTGCCGCCAAGCTGGTCGACACCAAGCTGACGCAGTTCGGCCCTGATGTGCTGGCGGGCATGTACGTGCCGCTGTTCATGTTCAATGGCCAGTTCAGCGTCAACTACGTCGAGCGCGAAAAGCTCTACGAGATCCGACTGGAGACGGCGTTCCGAAACGGCCTGCCGCCGGGGCAGTTCCCGTACCCGTTCTGGCATGAAGCCGAGAAATGGGGCATGTACGAGAAGGCGAACGACCTGATCCTCTGGTGGGACCCGAAGATCGAGCGGGTCAAGGTGGCCCAGTTCACGATGTTCGGCAGCCACCCGCCCATCCAGGCCAACGCCCATGTGACACCACCTGCCTTTGACGGGCAATGGCGCTGGACGGATGCCCAAGGCCGTAGCCAACCGACCGTGACGGTGTTCGACGGCCTGTTCCGCGCAGACAACCCCTACATCGGCAAGCTCGATTCGGCCTACAAGAGCCTGGCGCTGCGCATGCGCGAAAGCCAGTGCATGGATTGCCACGTGCCCAACAACCCGGATGGCTCCAAGCGCCTGGTGCTGTTGCAGACACCGATGCACGCGGCGTCGGAAATCAAGCGTCTGATGAAGTCCGTGCGTGACGACCGCATGCCGCGCGACGAACTGGGCATCGAGAAGCCGTTGGACGATGCCTCCAAGGCGGCGCTGCTCACCGAAGGCGCTGCCTTCGAGCGATTGGTGGATCTGGCCAAGCAGTGGGAGGTACGCCACGAAGCTGCGCTTGCGTCTGAGGAGACGCCTGCGCCTGGGATTGCATTGAGGCAAACGGACGAACCAACAAGACAACCCTGAAGGACTCTGCCATGTCCGCCCTCGCGTGTCAGCGAGTGGCGTCTGACGGGCTCTCGTGGGCGACGCCGAAGGTAGGCGAGCAAGATTCACCGGTGCACAGCACTACCGTACTTTTGCGGTATCAGCGCTCTGGAATTGACGGAACTGCGCTAGGTGTGGGAAAAAGTCGGCCTAGCGCCATCCGTCCCGCTTTCAGATCTCATGCGTAGATTTCTTGACTTCCTCGCGAAAAATCTCCACCATGGCGGCATTCCCACTTCATCGAGAGTCTGATGATCAATCCGCCGCGCGGGTCGGTGCGACTCAAGCACGCGATCGAGTTCTGCAAGTTCGCAGGTTCGCAGACCACCTTCCGCAACCTCTTTGAAGAGGCTGGCAAGGCGGCTGGCGGCTATCAGAACCTGTACTCGCCTTTCGACATTCGCCAGGCCCGTTTGAAGCTGATGGGAATCGAGGAAGAGCCGCGACGCCCGGAGACCCTTCCTCCGATCCCCTTCTTCAGGATGGCAAAGGGAGGAGTCGGGAAGACAACGATTGCTGGCAACGTAGCCGCTTGCATGGCGTCGATGGGCTATAGGGTACTGATGATTGACGCAGACCCACAGGCCAGTCTCACATCGATGTTCGGCATCGACTGGGCAAATACCGAAATTACGCATTTAGGACACTTGCTTCAGATGAATGAAGCGAGGCGGCAGATTGATTGGGACGCAGCGGTCAAGAGTATCTATAGCGACGGGATGTTGGACCTGATCGCTTCGGACATTACTCTGAGCAACATAGATACGTGGCTAACAACGATCATGAATCGTGAGGGTTCAGTAAAGAGACTCTTCGATGCCAATATATCTTTCTTCCGTCGCTACGACGCGATCATCATTGACTCCGCGCCGGGAACCACGCAGCTGAGCAACGCAATGATGTTCGCCTCCAGGGCCGTAGTTGCAGTAGTGAAGCTGGATGGCCAAAGCCTCAAGGCCATGGAGGTCCTGAACTCAAATATGCGCGAGATGGCAGAGGCGTACCCGGACATGAAGTTTTCGGTCCGGCTGATCGCCAACGGCTTTGATGCGCGTATTTCTACCTGTAAAGAGGCTTTGGATACTCTGCGCGAGAGCTATCCCGGATTACTGGACTCCAACGTAATTCCCCAACTTGCTAGTTTTGCAAGAGACATCTCACTCTTTGATGACACAGACAGCGGTCCAGTGTTGGAGCGTGAGCCAAATAGTCAGGCCGCGAGGGCGATGATTGAACTAACCGGTTCAATGATCAACTACTTTGATGTGCATTTGGCAGGTATGTTGCCAGTGGTTGAGGTTCGAGGCAGAACGTCGCGCAGGAAGACGGTGAAGGGTGAGGCGGCATGAACGGTCTTGCTAGTAAAAAGATCGTGAAGCGATCCGGCCTGGTCTCTGTCGGGGGCGGCGCAGCAAATGTGTCTGGAAAGGACATGACGGCAGCTGCCGCAAGAATGCCTAGCTTCGACTTTGCACAGTCGAGGCCGACGGTCGGCACGACGGCTGACGGAGTTCCCCCCTCCCCTACCTCTCGCGATCCAGGTGGCCACACACGTCGGCTCCCCGTGACTTCGCTTGTTGATAGTCCCTATCAACCTCGATTGAGCTACGACGAGGGCAAGCTTTCGGAACTGGCAGAGTCACTGAGGCATGGCCAGTTGGACCCACTCATTGTTAGAGCGGAACGTGATGGGAAGTTCGAAGTCATCAGCGGACACAGGCGCAAGCGCGCGGCTCCGCTGGCGCAATTAGAAGAACTCGACTGCAGAGTAGTTGACGTTTCTGATGATGAGGCGCAAGTCTTGGTCCTAGCGGCGAACGAGGCGCGAGAAGACTTCACTGACTATGAACGCGCGCTTGCTTACAGAGCCATCCTTGACCAGGGTGCGAAGGGTGGGCCGGTGAGGAGTCAGCGGCAGCTGGCTGCGAAGGTTGGAGTGGATGTCGCTCTCGTCAATAAGCGTCTGTCAATGCTCGAGTTGCCAGAGGCGGTTCAAGCCTTTCTGAGGACTTACCCAGGTGCCTTCTCCAGCAGATGGGTCAAGAACATCTTGGCGATGTATGCGAAAGGGGGCGTCGACGAAGAGAAGCTCATAGAGAACTTGGTGCGCGTGGCTGCCGACGATCTGCAGATGAGCGCCCTCTTCTCAGTGATGGCGGGAGCTACTAAAGAGGAGCAGACGGATCATCAGGCGCCGCAGCGTGGCCTGTCCCTTCATCGGTCAAATCGCTTGTTCGCACAAGTGACCCCCAATCCCGAGAAGAGGCATGTCGTAGTGAAGCTGCCTGGCGAGTGCAATGTCCAAGAGGTCGCCGACTTAATCCTGGCGGCATTGAGTGAGAAGTTTGGCCAAGACCAGTAGTTGGTTAGACGCGGTGTTCCAAAGTGCTCATGGCTTCGGGCGGGCAATGACTGTTGACACGGTGTCAACAGTTGCTCGCCGTCGAGGTGTTGACACCGTGTCAACAGTTGCTCGCCGTCGAGGTGTTGACACGGTGTCAACAGTTGCTCGCCGTCGAGGTGTTGACACGGTGTCAACAGTTGCTCGCCGTCGAGGTGTTGACACGGTGTCAACAGTTGCGCGCCGTCGAAGTGTTGACACGGTGTCAACAGTAACGGGTAGGCCGCGTGAATCCGCCTCCCGCATAGTCCAGAAGCCCTCGCTAGCCGGGGGCTTCTGGTTTATGTGGACCAAACAAGGACGTCCGGAAAACAGAGAGTACTAGCAAGCAAACCACCAGACCCCATAACGCAAAAGGCCAGGGCGGGAACCCTGGCCTTTTGCGGAAGCGAACGGGAGCTGTCGCCTACCCATCAACCTCTAGCACATGATGGCATTGTAGGTAGGCAGTCTTCGATACGCAATGGGGTCGCTCACCTGAGAGCGACACATGCATCTGACGAAGACTCAGGGCAATTCGGCCCTGCGCGAAGAACTATTGCTTTTCAAATGCGAGAGCTGCGCCTGCTCTTGCACCCCATGGCTGTCGCACAGGCCCACTTACTTGTGGAGCCTGTTTCTGGTCGCCAGTAGGGGGCGACTATGAGCGGTCACGCACAGGTGCTGGGCCATCCCGTAAGTCGGGGCGGGAAGAACTCGCCTCTGCGCAGGGTCTTGAATGAAGCGCCCTACCTCGCGCGCTGCAGCTCGGACAAGACCGCGACATTGGTGAGGCCGCGCGAGTATGCGGTCAATCACCCCTACATGCAGGTCAATCGACCTGGCATGGTCAGCTGGCTGATCTTCGACCTGGACCACTCTAATGCCCAGATCTGGGATGACGCTGGACTGCCGGCGCCGAACCTGATTGTCCGAAACCGACAGTCCGGCAACTCGCACCTCTACTACGCCATTGAGCCCGTTTGCACGAGCGATCGGGCTCGCGCTCGCCCCATCGAGTACATGAAGGCCATCTATCTGGCGATGGCGGTCGGCCTTCGAGCGGACGTGAACTACTCGTCGGGGCCCGTGGCCAAGACCCCTGGGCATCCTTGGTGGCAAACCACCGAGCTGCACGCCAAAGTCTTTTCGCTTGGAGAGCTGGCCGAATACGTCGAGCTGCCTGCACCTGGCGCTGAACGAAGCGGCGGCGTAGCCAAGAACCACTCTCCGAACTCCCGGCACTGCCACCTATTCGAGGTGGTGCGCCGCTACGCATACAGCGCCGTAGAGAAGGCCCGTGCCCAGGGCTCCTACGAGCACTTCGTCGCGCAGATCGAGGCCTATGGCCTGAATTCCATGGCCCGTGTGCTCAAGGCAGCATGCAGTTCGCAAGGGGACCTGCCGTGGTCATCCATCAAGGCAACAGCCCGGTCAGTCGCCCGATGGACCTGGGACCGCTACCACGGCGTAGGCGGGGTGCATAGAGGGGTCATGCAACTCGACGATGCACTGCCCCTGGCTGAGCGCCAGCGCCAGGCGGCTCAACGGACGCACAGCTTGCGGGCCAAGGCCACCGAATCTCGCATTCGGGCTGCCTGCAGCAACCTGCAGGCGCAAGGCCGCCCGCTGGTGCAAGCGGTGGTGGCCAAGGTGGCTGGAGTGAGCCGGCAGACCGTGGCGGCCTACCGGCACGTCCTGGAAGAGAAGTTGGCCACGCCGGCGGCTTCGATCGCGAAGCTGGTTCGCGCTGTCGCCGCGGCCGCAACCTCTGGCCAGGAGCAGGCCCGCGCAGCCAGGCAGGTTAAGCATGCTGTACATCAGGTAGCTGCCGCTCCGGGGGAAGTTGCGAAGCCCGCCGAAAGGGGGCCTTTGGGTGGGTTAGCTCCGCCGAATTTGCCGGAGCCGTCGACATGACCTCGCGCGGGTTTTGGATTTTGAGTAGCCCGGGCGTCTTTGACGCGAGTAGCCGCAAGTCCCCTCGTGGGCAACTCGTAGAGTTGTCCATCAGGGGGCGCGCAGGGTGCGCAGCGCCCGGAGTGTTTTTAGGCGGGGGCGAAGCCCTCGCCTCCAGTGGCCGATGTCGATTCGCGCAGCGAATTGATCCTCGGAATTCAGGTGGCGGGAGCGAGGGTTCAGCAATGATGCGTGGTTGGAGGTGTGCCGATGCGGCAAAAGGGCTTTGACGCGGCTGATTTGTTTCGGCTGCGGTCGGTGTCGCTGCAACAGGCGCTGGCGGCGCTTGGCCTTCACTTCAGAAAGGATGCCGAGTTCGCGCCCGTGAAGCAGGCCGGCACCGAGCGGTGGTATGTCTCCGTCGACGGTGGCGTGTTCGAGCTGGTTGTGACGGGTACGAAGTGGTTCGATCCGCACGAGGGTAGGGGAGGCGGCGGCGCCATCGACCTGGCCATGCACCTGTGGCGTTTGGACTTTGTGGGTGCTGTCAAGCGCTTGCTGTCGGCAGGCCTCTGATGCGCGCGCAGTGGGCTCCGGGGGGCCAACGCGCGTCGGCGTCAGGCATGAGGCTGCGGCGTGTGACGGGGTGCTTGCACAGTTGGCAATTAACTCGCTGACTTCGGCGATCAACGCCGCTGCGGTCTAAGGCCGTTGCCAACCATCCAACCGAGGGGGGTGTGAGGTTAGGCGAGAGCTTTGAGTCGATCCGCGCGGGTGCGTTGGCCGGTTGAATCGGGTGTGGGGCATTTCCCCCTTTCGGGTAGGTCAGCGGAGCGAGCGCTCGGTCACTCAATTCGCCTTGTTTCGCCCTATTGGGTATGGCGGGAAAGGCGAGGTGACGGCCTCGACAGCGGACAGACGCCTCTTAGGGAGGCCGCACGCCGACGAAAAGTGGCGCAGTTGCTGGAGATCGCTGCAGAAAGTGCGAAATACCCGATAGGGCGAATCAGCTACCCGATAGGGCGAACGGCGGCCATTTGGCACCCCCGCCACGATCGCTTGAACGTAATCGACAAGCATGCCAGCGCATGACGCGGTTGGTGCCGCTTGCGCGCAGTCTTCCAGATCGCACGCGAGATGTCCGCGCCGCGTGCCGGTCAACTGAAGGCGGCGCCGAAGGCATCTTGCCGCTGGTCCAGTTGCACCTTGGCGTAGCGCATCGTTGTCTCGGGCTTGGCGTGACCGAACTGGCCTTGAACGGCGGCCAGCGGGACGCCCCGTTCCAGCGATCGGGTGCCGCAGGTGTGACGCAGCCAGTGCGGCGTCGCGCGCAGGGCGGTATCGCGCAGAGACGGGCTGAGCGAGGAGGCGACCACGCCGCGTCTGAACCAGGCCTTGAGCGAGTCGTAGAGGGCGCGGTAGGACACCGGGCTCAAGGGGTCATCGACGCTGGCCACGAGCGGGATGTGCGCGGGCGCTTGGCCCAGCGGTGGAAGCCCTCGGGCCTCGAGGTAGCGGTTCAAGGCGCGCACGGCCTGGGGCGGCACACTGACCACCCGGTTCAGCGCCCCCTTGCCATGGACCTGCATGGCCCACGACTCGGGCTGACGCTGCGTGAACTGGCCCAGCACTGCGCTGACCAGCTCGGCGGCGCGTAGTCCGACGGCCTCCACGAACTCCATCGCGAACTCCGTGCGAGCCTGTGCAGGGGAGGGCGCCTGGCGCTTCACATAGCTAAGCACGGCCTCCCACGCCTCAGGCGTGAAGGCGCGGGAGTCCAACTCGCTCAGGCGCGGATCGTCACCGAGCCGCGTATTGACCAGCGGCCAGGGATTGGCCGCAAGGTAGCCTGCATCCGTGAGCCATCGGAAGAGGGCGCCGACGATCGACAGAGCGTGCTGCTGGCTGACGATGCTCAGCTGGCCGGCGAAGGGTGTCCAGCCGGTGGCCCCGTAGCGGGCCCGGCGCCGGCCGATCCAGTGCTCAGGGATGTTCGACAGGAACTGTTTGAACGCGGCGCAGTCGTCGGCGTTCATGGAGGACAAGGGCTTGTTGCGCTCGGCGATGCACCACAGCAGCAGCCGGTTGCAGTTGGTCCGGTAGGCCTTGGCCGTGTCGGGGCGATGCTGCTTGTCGTCGACGGTGCCCGCCTTGGCATCGATGAACGCGTCGATGGCGGCCAGGTCATCGTCGGCGGTGATGCCACCAGGCTTGCGTGGGCAGCGGTTGAGGCCGTGCCGGCCAGACAGCTGCTCTTGCAATGCACCTGCGCCAGGTGATTGACGCGCGATAGCGGACGCGTACTGCTGAACAGACGACGGGCTCGAGGGCTGCGCATCCGGCAGCAACAAATCGAGGTAGTTGACGATGCGGCTGGCCTTGGTGGCACCGATCGCCGGCAGGTACGCGTACCAGCGGCCGCCTCGCGCGATGCGGCGCCGCAGCTCATCCAGGCGCAGCAGGCCGCCGCGTTGGAGTCGCTCGGCTGTCAGGCTGTCAAACCAGTCTTCGATGAGGTCGCTGGGCGCCGGCGTCTGCGCGGCGACCGGCTCCAGGTCCTTCAGCAGCTGGAGTTGCTTTTCGCGAAGGCCGAGCGCGCGGTGAACGCGGCGGCGCTCTTGCTCGTCGGCTGGGCAGTCGGCCTCGTATTGCTCGATGAGTTCTTGTTCGCCCCAGTCGTCGACGTCGATCGCCTTGCTGGCGATCCATTGATCAAACGTCGGCCGCTCGCTCTGGGGCACCGTGACGGTCAAACCGATCAGGCGCCAGGCCGAGCCGCAATGGCGCCGTGCCACCGCGCGCAGCAGCTGGACCACCTCGGCGTGGGCGGCCCGCGCAGCGGGCCGGCTGTCGGCCGCGAGGTAGCGGGCGGCCGAGTCTTCGATCGGCAGACCTTCGACCACCGCGCGCAGGTGGCTGAAGTGCGCGGGCCCGAGGCGGCGGACGTAGGTATGACTCACGGTGTGCGTGGCTGCGAGCACACCAGCCGGGCCTCGGCCGGGTCGTCAGGAGCAGAGGGCAGCATGTCCGGCAGGGTAGCCAACCGCCGGTGGATGACGATGCGTGGGGCCATGGCGCTGGGCGTGGACTCAGCGGGGCCGACGGCGCTTGATGACACCCACGAGGTAGCCCACCACCAGGGCGGCCGCCGCCAGTCCCCACACCAGCTCAGCCTCGTCGGTCGCCAGCGCCAGGATGCCCGTCAACGCTGCCAAGGCGACCAGGAACCAGACCAACTGACCGCGGTGCGTCTTAGGAGGCCGGCCGGAGGCAGGGTCGGGATGCTGATCGCTCATGCGTGGGTGTGTGCGGGGAAGAAGACGCGGTGGAGGACTGCTTTATGCGCAAGCGGGCTGACAGATTCAGGTCGTTATGCGCGAGGGGCTTAAGTATCAGTTTCGGCCATATCTCGGTGGGCCCTCCCTGAGAGTGCTGGCGGTGTTGACTCGTGTCAACACCGCCGCTGTTTTTGTCGCCGACCAAGACAGCAGCAGCAACAACAGGGAGGCAAAAATTCTGCATTCAATGGTGAGCGCCGCGCTAAGTCGTTGATGCGGCTGGATTTTGAGATCGAGTGTACCTAACGCTCGCAGCCTTTGATACTTTTTGGCCCTCAGATAATGGGCATTATCTGAGGGCACCAAGACAAGAAAAGGGGGCCAACTGGCCCCTGATGCTTTGCTCGGCGTGGATGTTGCGACCCTGCAGCGTTCAGCCGTCGTAGCCGTTGCCGCCCGTGTCGGTCGAGCCGACCGGGGCCTGGGTAACCGGCGCGGGCGCCGCCACACTGACCGACGCGGCGCCGAACCAGGCGCCGAGCACTGCCACCACCATCCACACAGCTTTGGTGCGCTTCATAGACCTCCTTGAAAGTCAAAGCGACGCTGTTCACACTAGAGCTGTTTGCCACCCGGGTCAAGAGGCCCCAAGCTAGTGGGAGCTCGGTGCAGATGGACTTCACTGAGCTGGCCGATCTGCGAAATGGTCAAGCGATGGCCCCGTTGACGCGCGCAGGAGGTGGGCTAAGATAAGCTCCAGCAATAGCCCACCATCCTTCATCGGGCGCAGTGGCGGCCGATGAGAGTGGTGGGCGTAGTGAAGTCAGAAGACTGCGACGTGAGCTTTACTTCGCGCGAACGATCAACGGGAAGGCCCGTTTACCGAGTTGCGCCGCGTAGAGCTTCTTGCCGTTTTTGAGGGTGATCCACGGCCTGAAGATCAGGACGTACCCATCAGGGATCGGCAACGCGAGCGGTTGTTGCTTCACGCACGGTTTCCTCCTTTCTGCTGTCGCAAGCTGCGGTTGGGATGAAAAGGCCACAGTCATCTGACTGGTGCCTGCCTGGGCCTCTCACACGCGAAACTTTCCTAGGGTCGCAGCGGGTGAGAGGCCTTCGCTTTTTCCGGTCCGGCGTGGCAGGCGAGGGCGCCGGACTCGAAGGCTCTTCTGATCATGGTTCCTCCAGTGTTGCTCCTACTGGAAAAGCGAAAAATTCTCCTCGGCACACTATAGCTTTTTGAGCAATTTACGTGTGTCGCTACCTCCAGCGTGCGGGGCCGTGCGTGGAATGACTTACCCCCTTGACGAGTGGCTAAGTCGTTGATCTGACAGGATGTGTTCCATACGCTCTTCCGCAGTGTGGGTAACCGGGACACTCCACTGCTGGATCGAATCACAGTATGCATCCTTTGCGTTAGTGCGCTTGTGGACAACTCTGTGGACTTCGCGGGGACTCGCGGTTCACAAATGGCGCCAGGGCGCCGTTTCCGTCGCAACGCCCGGTAGCGCCTAATTTCTGGGCACTACTTACGCTGCACGATGATTTCGGTGGCGTGTGGCCGGCTCGTCAGCGCGCATTCCGTCGAGCTCGGTTCTTGCGGTGCTTGTTGTGGACTTTGTCGGGCGACGGGGCTTCAGCGTCTCGTCCCGACTGGGCGTGACGGTGCTTGATGGGGTCAGTGAACCTTTGGACGTCGGCATTGCAGCCGCCGCCCGGGCCCTCCGAATTGAAGAAGTCGCAGTAGATCTAACCGCGACTGGATGGTGCCGAGTTGCACCACCGGAGGCGGCTTGCGGTGGTCGGACTTGGCTTGCGGTTCATTGCTGTAACAACGACAATTGCTGAAATCACAGCAATGCACAGCAATGGCTCCAAAGACCTACGACGACATTCAGGTGAGCCGCTTGCAGCTCGCAGGCGCGTATCTTGAGATGCTCAAGGCGCAGCCTGGGCGGCCGCTGGCCATGTTCGCCCCTCGCAGAGTCGGTAAGACATTCTTCCTGGACAACGATCTGGCGCCGGTGGCGAAGAAGGCCGGGTGGCTTCCGGTGTACGCCGACTTGTGGCTGCAGAAGGAGAACCCGCTGGCGGCCATCAATCATGCCCTCGCCGAGGCCTTGGACGATGCGACGGTGCCAGCCGGCGAGCTCGGCAAGGTCGCCAAGACCCCCGTCAAGCGGGTGGGCGTCCTGGGCGCATCGATCGACCTCGGCGATGCGCCGGCTCGTGCAGCATTGCCTGCGTCACCGGAGTTGCAGTTTGATGCCCTCGTGGCTCGACTGCATGCGGCCAGCGGGAAGACAGTGTTGTTGATGCTCGATGAGATCCAGTCACTGGGAGAGGTGGCAGGGTCGGAGAAGATCCTGGCTGCACTTCGGGCTGTGCTTCACCGGAGAAGGGACATGCTGGGAGCAGTCTTCACGGGCTCGTCCCAAGAGGCGATGGCACGCATGCTCGCGACCGCCGGCGCGCCGATGTACCAGTTTGCCCAGCTGCTGGACTTTCCGGCGCTGGGGGACGAGTACCTCGTGGCACTGGCCAACCACTTCAGCAAAGTGCACCCCGGAAAGAGGCTGGATCTGGACGACCTTCGCAAGACCTTTGCACGCATCGGCTTCAAGCCAAGGCTGCTGCGAGACCTGGTGAAGTCGATGTCAGCGGAAGGCATGACCGACTTCGACGAAGGGGTGCGGCGCTATATCCATGATGCTCGCCAGACGCTCGGCTGGAACGCGTTGCTGCAGCCGCTAGACGCGTTCGACCGGTTGTTGCTGGCGGCAATTGCCCGCGGCAAGCCCCCACTTGGGCAGGAGACACTGAAGGAAATTGGCCGGCACCGACCCGTTGGTAAGGCGACGATCGCGCGAGCCCGGGTGGCCATAGAGCGGATGCGCGGCGCTGGCCTGATCACAAAGGCGGTGCGGGGGGGGGCTCGCATCGACGACCCGCTGTTCGCCGAGTACCTGGCCACTGCAGAGCCTGAGGACTTGTTGGGCGGCTAGCGCTGACGTGTGCATCGTCGCAGCGACCTGCTTCGCGAAACGCGAAGCAGGTCAGTGACCTCGGGCTACGTCTCAGACGGATCCGCGCGCATAGAGAGCACGCCTGCCTCGATGCACTGGCACATCAGGTGGGTGCGTTTGAGCAAGGACATCAGATCGCCATCCTCGAAGTTGGCCTCGACATCCTGACCTTGGAGCCATGGATCCAGGGATGCTTCATAGCTGTGCGTGAAGGCAGACAGATGCGGCCATACGCGCCGATAGAAATCTGGGTGATCTCCCGCTTTCCCGCCGGCCTCGATCAGCTCTCGAACGATGGTGGCCATGTCGATCTGCTTTTTGGCGCCGGTATGCAGGTTCTCGGCCTTTTCCTCCGAGGCGCAGTGCGCAACCCATAGCCCGCGGAAGATGGCTTCAGCCAATGGCCGCAGGAGCGCGAACGCAGACGCTTGGAGGGGCGACGGATGACTCAGCAGCACGATGATGGACGAATGATGCTGTTGAGCTATGGCAAAGCAGCTCAGAGCGACCCGAGAGCGTCTATCGGATTTGAGCTGTTGTCCGAGAAGCCTTTCGGCAAGGGCGTGGGCGTCTCGGCGAGCAACTGCAAGAGCTTCGTCGTAAGTCATCGATGTCAAAACAGTGGCAAGTGGCCGTATCCAGCAATGAAAGCGCGCCCAGCGTCAGGCCTTGTAGATGTGTCCGACGTCGGGGTGCCCTTTGCCGGCGTTCACCACGACGCCACTACGCCAGTCCATGCGTATTTCAGCACGCCCTTTGCCTATCCGTGCTGGCCACCAGTGCCCCTTGCGCCAATGCGCTGGCATTTCCTTGGACCCGGGGCGCATCGACAAGGACGCCGCCAGTTGCTGGCCACACAGGTGGACCGTTCGAAAACCGAGCGCGTTCAGCTTGGACGCTCCCCGGGCGCGCTCCCGTGGGGTGCCCGTGGTGGCCTGCTTGACCAAGCGAGCGGGCGCGTCTGGCGGGAAGCTTTCAACCACCTCCGACTTTGGCGAACTCAGGTAGCAAAGGCAGTTGGCCAGCATGTTCACGGCCGGCCGGATGTAGCCGATCCATCGATTGATGCCGGCCTCATCAGCGAAGCCAGGTTCCATCGACTCCATGGCCCTGTCGCCGATGGTCCCCTCATCGTCCATCTCCAGCATCAAGCCATATGCGCCTTCGCAGTCAACCACCACGTTGGCAAGAAGCGAGCGCTCGTCCCATGGGGTCGAATCCGGCAAGGAGCATACGAATGTCAGGTCCAGGAGACCCAGCGGATCGCGACAAACGTAGCAGCCCTCGATGTAGCGGCCGCTGAGAGGGCTCTGGATTTCGAGGTGCGGGCCCCAGTGCACGAAGAGTGACTCGAATGGCAGCTTCAGTCGGCCGATCGGGGTACGCAGGGCGTCGGAAGTCAAGAACATCGCCGAGACAGCGCTCAGGTCGAAGATTTGCTCTCCTGCCGAGAACCACTTACGAACGGCCATCTCCAGTGCGTTGGAAACGCCGCCGTATTCCTCGCTGAAGGCCTTGCGCAGGCGCTCCTGGGGGAACGTGTAGTGCTCCAGGCCTTCGAGGAGCGCCTCGCCTTGGCTGTGCCAGATGTAGAGCTGTTCACCGACGCCGATGAGCGAAAGGGACTGGTCTCGCTGGACATGCTCTTCCTGCTGCTCAACGAGATGGTCCCAGAGGTCGTCGTCCCTGAGCAGGTAGAACCTCACAGGGTGATACCGCGCGAGCTTGGCTTCTGGGCTCGAGCGTCTATGCCGGGACGAAGGCTGTCCGTCCATGACTCCGAAGGGGCCAGTCATTCAGGTCGCCTCGGGCTGGGCCTGGCGAAGGAGGGAAGCGTTGTGCAGCGCCAAAATCCCGCCGCGCAGTTTCCGGGAAGCGAACTTGATCGCCGGCGATCGACGCTGGTCGACCGGTAGGCCACCGATCTTGGCCAGCACGGCGCGCGTGCATTCTTCGTCATAGACGGGGTGCCTGATGGCGAACCTCTCTCCATCAGATAGGCCACAGCTTCCCTCGAGCGCCGCCAAGGCTTCGTCCTCAATCGGCATGACCCCGGTCCAGGCGACTGGCTGGCCGTCGTGGGGAGCACTGGCGTTGCGCCAGGCGCTGAGGCTGGTACGGGCCTGCCGCACGGCGTCGCAAGTTGTTCGAACCAGCTCAGGCAGATCCTCGACGCCGGCATCGACGATGCGGGCCTCAACACCTGCGAGCGCGGCATCGCAGCAATCGAACGCCTGCTGAGAGATCCACCTAGGGGCTCGGTGCAGACGAGCCAAATACGTCGGCGATGTACCGACGTAGCAGGTGTCGCGCAGCGAAGTGCCGAACTGGTTGGATGGCCACTCTGCGAGCTGCAAGCATTCGAGCGTGGCGGCTGCGCGGCGAAGTTGGGGCGCCGCCTGCGGATGCCGGCCGGCACTTTGCCAGACCACGTGCAGCTGAGTCGACATCCACGCGTGGTCCTGGTGCGAAAGGCGCGGGTTGCTGGTGCGCGGAGCGGGATCAATCTCGTCCGGAAGTGCAGGTCTCGTGAAACCGGCCGTGGGCTTGATCTTGTCCACCATGGCCTGGGCCCGGTCCTGCGCCAGGTCTGCGGCCGTCATCAGCGCGCGAACCTGATAGGTGCGACGAGCGTGGATGGCGGCGGCCATGCATTGGCCGTCTGGCCAGGCCGCACGGGTGTCGAAGTAGTTCGCTGGCCAGTTGCACACGCGAACCAACTCGTCCCACGTGCGGTATCCCAGTAGCTGGGCCGCGATGGCGTAACCCTGAGTCAGGGAGAGGTGAAGCTCTTTTGCCAACCGCTTGCCGATGTGACGAGCGTGTTCGGGACTGGGGAGGATGATCTGCATGGCTGAAGGTCCTTCGCATGCAGAAGACGCCCGCTACTGCCACACGACGGGTCGTGCGACTAGGAAAGCACAGAGGCAGCAATGCAGCTGCCCTGAGCCGTATGCGTCATGCTTTCCTGGAGCGGGCGTGGTGGGAGGACGGCAAGCCCCCGTTGGGAGATTCTGGACCCGTCTCGCCTGCCTGGTCAATATTCACGTCGGCTCAGCGTCTTGAGCTTCATCTTTGAGGCGCTGAGCTTCGACAAGCGCATGTACGGCACGATGCAAGTCGTCAGCTGAGCCGCCGTAGTCGACGAAGTCATCGAGGAGATCGCTGAACGCTTCTCGCTGGACCTCGCGATCAGCGCGCTCGTCCTCTGCCGCCTCAAGTTCGTCGATGTCCACGCGATCGAAGCCATAGGCGCGCTGGAGCCAGGCTTCGGCCAGATCGCGCTCGTCACTGCCGTTGCTGCTGTAGCCGTCAGCGCGAGGGTGGATGACGTAGTCTTGAAGCCCTGCAGCGTCCGCAATGAACCCCCTCAGCACTTGTTCCGGCTTGCGCTGGACGCCTCGGCACAGGCGGATGAACTCTGGCGGCACCCGCAAGACAAGCTCAGTCGTCTGGTCCGGGACAAATTGGCCGTTCTCGCCGGGAATCAGCCCTGCAGGCGTCAGGACACCCTTTGGGGCGGCATTGCAGATCCAACCCCAGTAGGCTTCTTTGCCTTCGACAAGATCGAGCTCATGCACGCGGCGCAACGTTGGATCCACGTAGGCCCGAAAGTAGCAACCGTCTGCTTGCCGATCGGCACCGGGCACGAACTCAACCGGCGCTAAGAACCCATGTCGGCCTATGTTGTGGCGACTCGTTGATCCGTTCCACTGGCTGGCGGCGACCAGCTCCCGGGTGAGGCCTTGGTGCTCAATGGTGAGGGTCTCGTAACCGTCTGCCCGCGGCTGCACGTCCAACAGCTTCACGTTGTGGACCTGTATGCGAGAAAGCGGCTGTGTCACGGCGTCAAAGACGTCAAATGTCATGTCGGGCTCCAGCGAGTCGGGCCTGCCTAAATGGGCACCCAAACCGGTGAGCATTATTGTAGGTGCTTTTAACGCACCCATCAACTACTGCTGAGTGCCGTGGCACCTTACAGGGCATCAACTTTCCAGTGGTGGCCATGCGTTTGCCTGGCAGGCCACGTCGCTCGCAGAATGAATGCTGGATGGGCCACAACCAACAACGAACCATGGGCTACAACCCCGCGCTGGCAGCGCGAAACCCCTGCTCGACATGCCACTTTTTCGGTGGGTGGACGGCGCAGGGTACGGCTGCGCTATGTCTGAATCGGCGCTGTAGCCGCGTCAGGTCCTGTCCGGACGACGGCTGCAGCAGTTGGGAGCGCGAGCCTGGCGCCGACGATGAGCCCATCGCCACGCCCAGTCCTATGCGAACGGTTCTTTCGTGGGAGATGCGTCAGGCAGCCTCGGAAGCAAGCGCCTCAATTCGAGTTCACCTCGCCGCGCGCAAGGTCGACGCATTGACCAACAGCAGCGCAAACAAGACGATCTGCGCGTAGCAGAAGATCGGTTCGAGGCCGAAAGCGGGGCGCCAGACTTCGAAAACAACAAGAAAGCTCCTGATGACGTATGCAAGGCCAAGAATCCCTGCTGCGCAAACTGTCACTCGGATCGCCCACTTAGTGCTGTTGTTCATCAGCGGCTCTCTTTCCTAGACTTTTGGCAGGTTACCGAACGTTGACATTAGCCTAGCAACCAGAGCCTCGTCTTTAGACCTTGAGAGTGTGGTCCAGGTCGACGTGGTCCTGCCGTAGCCGTTGTTCTCCTGGATCTCGCGGACAACCAAGACGCTTGACGTTGGCACTGACCGCTCCAGCACGACTCCGTTGTCCTGGCGTTCGTCTCCGGCGAACCATCCTTGTTCTGTGAGATGCCAGTCCGTCCACTCAGTGCTCGCGGTCATGTCACACGCCCCTTTCCTAGGTTTCAGTGGTTGGAGCTGATTGCCAGCTCTTTGTCTGCGCGCCCCGAGCTGTTGTCATGACGAACCTCGCGCACGCTTTCGACCACCCTTGAGACGTTCGTGCCGTGACGGTCGTTGTACTGCCTGATGCCCATGTTGAAGGCGTCGATGTCCAGCTGGTTCTCCAGGCGAGGGATCGCCATGTGCCCACCCGCGTAGCTGTAGCCAGCCACGGCGACATCGTCGAGGTCGAAATGGCTCGGCTCAGTCATGCTCTTTCCTTGGTTATTCATCAGTCGGCGAGTCGCCGAATCGGGTCTTGTTGATGGCAGCTATCTTGTCTGACATCGTCTCCACACGGGCCACAAGATCGGCAGGCCAGGAGGCGTCCACGCCAAGCCGTACGGTCATCAGACCCATGACCGCGACGTCCACCACTTCTTCGATTGGACTGCTGTTCATGAGCTGCTCCAAAACGTCGACTTGATCCTTGATTGGTAAGTCTGTCAGCGCGGACAGCATCTCTTCGGGCGTGAACATGGTCTCTCTCCTTGATCAAGCGGGGACCATGTCGGCAGAGCATTTCGGACAGGCATAGCACCGCCCGTCCGAGCCGTCAGATCGCCGCCTCGCCGGCCCCATCTCGACAACGGAGGTGCTCTCCCAGCTCTTCGAATACGGCTGATCGTTCTCACTGACACGCTCGTAGCCGCGGTGACCGCATCCTTGGCAGACGAAGTGGTAGTCGGTTCGCATCGTCATGGTGTGCCTCTGGATTCCTCTTTCCTTGGCTATCAGTGGACGCCGGTTGACTTGAATGCCAGGTGCGCGGCAATGAACAGCCCAAGCATCATGATTGTCGGCACAACCGACTTCGCGAAGAGACGGCGGCGAGCGCGTTGCGCTTGCTCAGCCTGCAGCAGTTTTTCCACGCGGAGCGCGGTCCGCCATCCCTTCTCGCTCATCCAGTCTTCGCGCGTCATGTGTCCTTTCCTTGGCTCAGGAGTCAGCGAGCTGATTTTCATGGTGTTCGCTCTTGCGCAACTCAATGCGCCAGGTGTATCCCCAATGGGTACATCACGCAATGCTTTTCTTGACCTTCTTCTTCAGCGTCTCGTGGGCGAGAACTTCTCGAACATGGCACCAGACGTTGTTCGACATCTTGCGACCGTTCGCTGAGTCCAGCATCCACTTGTCAAACGTTGGCCGCGTCACTCCGAGTCGTTCGCACATCTCGTCGCGGGTGGCTGGCCTGTCTAGGCCCTGAAGACGGCCGAACTCGGCCATTGCTGCGCGCAGAAACTCCTGCTGGTTCAAGCTGCTCATCATGCGGCCAGTGTATACCCAATGGGTATACATTGGCGGGTGGCGATACGATTCGATCTGTCACAGCAAACAGGGGAGATCAAACAGTGGCTCAGTGCACAGCACCAGTTCGCGGTCACAGCTCGCCGGCAGCAGCAGCAGCCTGTCCGGCATGCCGATACAAATACGGTCGCGGGTACAGCTATGGCGGCGGGTACAGCACCCCGTCCTACCCCTCGTATTCCTCGGGCGGATCGAGCAGCAGCTACAGAGGAGGGAGCGGGGGTTCGTCGGGCGGAAGTTCCCGTCCGCGGTGGTCGCGCTCCGGCTCTACGGTCTTCTACACGCCGGCCCAGGTTCAATCACTCACACCAGTCCGCGAAGCCGTTGAGAAAGTTGCTGCCGAACAGCCCGATCTGCGCGACTGCTTCCTGTGCCACGCATGGGCTGACCGGAAGGGCGCAGCCAAGGAGCTTGACGATGCGCTCAAGGCAGCGGGCGTCAAGACCTGGTTCAGCGAACTGGACCTTGGCCTCGGGGTGTCGATGATGAGGGCCATCGACCGGGGGTTGGCGAATTCGCGCATTGGGCTCGTGCTGGTCACGCCGAGCTTCATCAAGGGGCTTCCGAATCAGGGGGTTGCCGACAAGGAACTCTCTGCGCTGCTCGCCGGCAATCGTCTCGTGCCAATCGTGCATGGCACCACTTACGACGAACTTCGGAACGAGAGCCCCTTGCTCGCGTCGCGGACAGGCCTGGACACAAAGGAAGAAACGATGGCCTCGATTGCGGAGAAGGTCGCTGAGTTGGTGAAGGTCTCGGCCTAACGAAAAGCCACGGCCCTTCAGATGACCTTGGACACGATGCGTCCAAGGTCCACAGGGTCGCCATCGCACAGCGCCTTTGCCGCCGAGAGCGTGGCTAGACCCAGCACCTCGCGGATGTGCCGCAGGTCGTAGCCTTCGCGCTTTAGGCGCACGCCGAACGTGCGCCGCGCTGCGCTTGCCCCCGCCGCCTCGATGCCGGCTTGGTCGTGCAGCTTGCGAATCACCTCCGTCAACGATTCGCATGACCGCGACGTGTTGCCCGCTGCCGTCCTTCGCGTCGTCAGAGTGAAGGGGCGCCCGTCGTTCGTGAGGAAGACGGGCCCGAGATGTACCAGGCCGCGCCACTGTGAGCGCCACGCCGTGACGCCGTGGCCGAGCTTCAGCCGTTCGACGAAGTAGGTCGTCATGGCATCGCGCACCTTCTGGTTGACCCAATACACCGGCCGGCTTCGACCGTTGAAGCTAATCGCCACGCGTACCTCTGACTGCCGACGAAACTCGCCTAGCTCGTCCAGAACGTCGGCCACTTCGAGCTGGGCTACCTCGCTCGCCGTCATGCCGGTGCCGTAGAGAACGTGCAGCAGCGCCACATCGCGAGCCGGCGTCTGCCCGGTGACGGCCGCCACCTTGAAGGCATGCCTCATCTGCGCGTCTTCGATCACTGGGGGCTTTGCCATCTCTGAACCGTCCTCCTATGGCGCCAGCATACGAGGCGGTTCCTCCAGCGCCACGCCAAACCGTGCCGCGAGTCCGCGCCCCGCCTCGCAACCTCGGAAACTTCGCTGCGTCATCCTCCACTTCACAGACCGCCAAACCCGGCGGGTCGACTGCCTGGTGTCCGCCTGGTGTCCGCCGGCACCGCGATGGCCATCTTCGCTATCCATGCCTGAGTGGGTATCATCAGCGCCATGAAGATGACGGAAGCGCAGTTCGACTGCATCGCCGAGCTGATCCGCAGCAAAGACCCCGCTCGCCAAGGCGCGCGACTGGTCCTCCTGCATGACGTTCCGAACGCCGAGGCGGCGCGTTCCGTCGGCGTGACCCCGCAGTCCGTGCACCGCGCCACCAAGCGCTTTGTCGAAGTTCACGAGCGTTTGCGGCGGCTGTACAAGTAGCGCAGTCGATCTTGTGTCATGGCCTGGGCGTTGATACGATCGCGCCGACCCTTCCACGGCCGGGACTTCATCCATGGCGTTCATCGCCAGACGCAGGCATGCACCCGCGCGCCCACGCACGCACGACGGGCGCGATGTGACCGGCGACAGCCCGCCGCGCACCGGGCTATGATGGTGCGTTAATCGCACTATGACCGCCAAAGCTCCCACCTACCCCAAAGGCGACCTGCGACGCATGCTGGCCGTGCTCGCGGCCATCGATGCATTGGGCCCCGATGCGACTTTGGTGAAGATCAGCGCACTCAGCAGCGTCGACAAGAAGACCGTCGGCGCGCTCATCGGCGCGGCCGTCGCCCAGGCCGGCATGACGATCACCAAAGATGGGCCCACGTACAGCATCGAGAGCTGGGGCCCGGTGATCGCCAAGAAGGGCGCCAAGCTGGCGTTGACGGGTGCGTTAAACGCACCTATAGTGAACCCCTGACGCGCAGCTGGTGGCTGACCTCTGCGCGCATCGGCAACCACTGATGCTGCAGGGAGATCCAACGCCATGGGGCACACCGACAACCGCGAATGCACTGGTGATTCAGCCAGGTCGCCTCGTCGCGACGACACCATTCCCGTCGAGATACGCCACTTCCACCTGTTCGCAGGCCTGGGAGGGGGCGCCCGCGGCTTCAACCTTGGCCACGCCAGGGTAGGGCGCCTGCAGGCGCGCTTTCGCTGCATCGGCGGCGTGGATGTGGATCCGCTGGCCATGAAGGACTTTGAGCGCCTGGCGGGCGTCAAGGGGACCGTGCTCGACCTGTTCGATCGCGAGCAGTACCGCGCGTTCCACGGCGAGGATCCGCCGCGTGGGTGGCGCGAGGCGACTGCCGACGACATTCGAAAGGCAGCCGGTGGGC
This sequence comes from Ideonella lacteola, assembly GCF_038066555.1. NCBI lineage: Bacteria > Pseudomonadati > Pseudomonadota > Betaproteobacteria > Burkholderiales > Sphaerotilaceae > Ideonella > Ideonella lacteola. The sequence continues at coordinate 20,855 of NZ_JBBUTG010000026.1, forward strand.
AAAGGCCTGCGGTCACATTCATCTCCGCTCCCTGCAAAGGGTTTTCAGGGCTGTTGAGCGAGACCAAGAGCAAGACCGCGAGGTATCAGGCCCTGAACCGGCTCACCCTGCGTGGCGTCTTCTTGATGCTGGAGGCCTGGAGCGATGACCCACCCGAGCTGGTGCTGTTCGAAAACGTTCCAAGGGCCCAGGTCCGAGGCAGGCCCTTGCTCGACCAGATCACGGCCCTGCTGAGGTCGTATGGCTATGCGACGGCCGAGACCACCCACGACTGTGGCGAGCTCGGCGGGTTGGCCCAGAGCCGCAAGCGCTTCTTGCTGGTAGCCCGTCACACGCAGAAGGTGCCGCCATTGCTTTACGAGCCGCAGCGAAAGCCGCTGCGTGCCGTCGGCGACGTGCTCGGCCGCATGCCGATGCCAGGAGAGCTTCGAGCGGGCCCGATGCACCGCATGCCTTCGCTCGCCTGGAAGACCTGGGTTCGCCTCGCGCTGGTGGAAGCCGGCAGCGACTGGCGGAGCTTGAACCGCCTGGCGGTGGAGGATGGGCATCTGCGGGACTTCGTGATTGTTCCTGGCGACAGCGGCGGCAGCGGCGACAGCGAAGGCGCGCGCTTCGCGGGTGGTGAGCGCCCGGCCATTGACGACCAGGCGCCAGGGCAGCAAGGCTGCGCCGGGTCGATCGCAGACCCGCGATTCACACAAAGCCAGGCCTGGAACGACGGCCAGGCCTATGGGGTTCGTCGCTGGGATCAGCCCAGCTCGACGGTGACCAGCAAGCTGGCTCCTGGCAGCGGCTACGGGTCTGTCGCAGATCCACGCCACATCGGGCCGCCGAAGCACTCCAACGAGTTTAGGGTGGTGCGTTGGGACCGATCGAGCTGCGCGGTGACGGGCGCACATGGCACCGGCCAGTGCGTCGCCGATCCGAGGCCCAGCTGGGACAGGCACGGCAACAACCTGGTGGTGCAGCGTTGGGAGGAACCCTCCAGAACTGTGATCGCCGGCGGCAAGGGTGTCCAAGGTGGCTGGCTATCGGTGGCCGATCCTCGCAGCGGCATGGCCGGTGATCGCGAGGCCTACCTGACCGGTGGGCACTACGGTGTGGTGCCTTGGGATGGCACCGCCGGTGCCGTGAGCGCGGCCGCATGCCACGACAACGGCCGCTGGAGTGTCGCGGACCCGCGTCCCATGCCGCAACAGGACGCCAAGCTGGTCACGCGCATCCTGTCGCTCGACAACACCTGGCATCGCCCCTTCACCACGCTCGAGCTGGCCGCGCTACAGAGCCTGTTCGATCCTGAAGAACACTGGTCCAGCGATCCAGTGACCCAGCGGGAGATCGACGAGCGTCGGGCCCGCTGCGGGGGCTTCCGGCTGGAAGGCGAGAGCGACAGCGCTTGGCGCGAACGCATCGGCAACGCCGTGCCGAGCGATTCCGCCCAGGCCATCGCGAGCGAGATGGGCCGAACGCTGCTGTTGGCGTGGAGTGGCGAAACGTTCTCGCTCAGCTCTGCCCCCGTCTGGGTCCAGCCGCTGGCCATGGCGATCAGCGTCAGTGGCTTGGGTGGTGCCGCCGCGGCGTAGAGCGTGCAGAATCGACCTGCGTCGACTTGGGTCGACCTGGACGGCCGCCGGGGCGCTACCGATTCAACGCACACAATCTGATCCGCCATGTGCAACCGATACGTATCGCCCGAACAGGCTGTCATTGAGCGGATGTGGGATCTTCGCGGCCAGCTGCCGGTCACCTGGGCTCGCAGAGAGATTTTTCCGCGTAAGCCTGGGCCATTCATCCGTGGCCAGCGCGACTCAGGGGCGCCGGCGCGCGAGCTGGTGGTCGGACAGTGGGGCTTGGTTCCGTGGTTCGCAAAGACCGCAAAGCTCACCTACTCAACGAACAACGCCCGATCCGAGGAGCTGACGCAGAAGGCGACTTTCAAGGTCCCTTGGCAACGTGGACAGCGCTGCATCATCCCGGCGTGGACCTTCGACGAGCCTTGCTGGGAGAGCGGAAAAAACGTGTGGTGGCGGTTTGCCAGGGCGGACGGCGATCCTTGGGGCCTGGCCGGGATATGGAACACCTGGACGGACAAAGCCACCGGGGAAATCGTCGAAAGCTACTCGATGCTAACGCTCAATGCGGATGCACATTCGCTGATGAACCGCATGCACAAGCCGGACCCCAAGCTGGGCCCGGACGAGCAGGACAAACGCTCGGTGGTGCCGATCGAAGCAGCCGACGTAGACCGATGGTTGTTCGGAAGCATGGAAGAGGCGCAAAGCCTCATCCAGCTGGCTCCCGTGGAAGCGTTCGACGCCAAGCCGCTACCTTGAGTCGGCGTGGCCAAGACGGCAAGGCGCGGACCACGGCTAACGTACTCATTTGGGCTTGAGCAGTACGAAACTGTGCTTGCTGTCAGGCGTCACGATTTGCCGGGCGAGCATTCTTCGTAGGTAACTGACCCTATGGGTCCCTTCGACCAAATGCAAGGGCTTCCCACATTCCCTCCAGCCTGTGCCGGACAGTCGAGAGGCATCGAGGAGGATCGGGGGGAAGGGGAAGGTCTTGGCTTTTGCCATGCTTTGGTAGATGACGTAGTCATGGTTCCGAGCTTCAAATTCGTCGTACTGCATTCCCCAGTTGTCTAGGGTATCGCCTCGGAAAAACCGGATCTGATCCCGGGCCTGCTGGGCCGTCAGCAACAAGTCTTTGAACTCGTAGTCGGACAGCACGAAGTCCGGGTAGTGCTCATTGAAGTGCACAAAGTGGTCGTAGACCACTTGGCGATAGAACTGGCTGGCTGGGCCATCAGCGGGGATTGAGAGCCTGGCGCGAAAGTCTTCCCACGGCTCTTGCTCAAACGTGCCGAAACCGATCGGCTTCAATGACTCGGACAGCATGCCTCAAGATCTTTGGCTCCGAACCGGATCGCGCCTTAGGTCTGACGGCTCTCGGATCGGGGTGGGTGTCGAAGTTGGAATGAAGACCTCACCACAGGCTCTGCAGAGCCATTGTTTGCCGTACTCGGTCACGGCCGTGGCGTTCTGCGCTACGGCTTGTCGATGTTTGCTGGGCGCCAAGAGAGCCCAGTTGATTGCGAGGTAGTGCGAGAGCTTCAAGCCAGCCCACATTGCCACGACAAGGACGCCGAGGGCGAACAGAGGCGGCAGAAGACTGAAGGCCGCGAAGACGGCACCCGCCCCGGCGACGGCGAAGATGCATGCACCTATCACCTGCTCAAGGTAAGTGCCCACAGGGTCAGGTGGCGCGTGACTCGAGGCGATGCAGGATGTGCGAGCACTGCGCGTTCCGTCGGAATGCTCGACGACGCCGAGGCCCTCTCGCCAGGCAACGCTTCTTCGTTGCGTCCGGTTGCTGTGGCACTGGGGACATGAGATCGACATAGAACGCCAACTTTAGTTCTGGAGTACGGCCATCGCGCGCCGCTGTTGCTACAAGGCTGCGGGGCGCGGTGCGCTGCCGCGCACATCGATGTGCAAGGCGAGGTCAGGACTGGCGCCATTTTGTCCACCGGCGCAGTGCACAACCCTGTGCAGAACCGGGGTGCGACGCAGGAAACCTGCCGTGCGACGGTCACTTAGGTTCCGGTGCCTGCTTTTGGAGCAGGTAGACTGCGCCCCGCGTCGTTGTGAAATGATGCCCTGCTTGACCTCCCTGAGCAGGTGTCGGAACGTCAAGCGTTCAGGCATTTGCGCTCCGGCCAGCTCAGCGGCCGGGGCGGCCTTTTTTTGGTGGGCGCGAGCCCTTGCGGCTGCCCATGTAAGACGCCCAGCTGAATGCGACGAGGCAAGTTCGGTGCGATTAAGTCGGATTGAGTGCGACAAGTGCGGCTAGCCTCAAAGGCGTCTCACGCGTCATTCCTGCAATTCGCTCAAAGTCTTCACCCTCAGCATGGCTCCATACCGAGCTACCGCTACTGGATCTGTAATGACCTTTAGGCCGACGGCTTCAAAAGAGTCGGGGCGGAGCGGCGAGGGTGGAGGCGCGGCGAGTGACAGGACGGCGCACAACGAAGCATCCAGATGCTCGATGCCAACGTCGAACTTGTCGACGGCATCATCGGCGAGAGTGGTCCAAGCGTACCCGTCAGTCTTTAGGTCGACCCCTTGGGCTTCCGCTTGCGTGAGAACCCAATCAGTAGCATTCATTTTGAAGTCTCACATCAGTTCCCTTCGGTTGGTGAGGCAGCCCACAAGGGCATGCGTGGATCGGTATTCTTCTCTCGTTCGCGAATCTGCCGCACTCGCGCCCAAAGCGCGGCGCCACCGACGCCCACGGTGGCATCGTCTGGATCGGCGCCGAGCGCATGCGCTACCTGGACAATTGTGGGCTGCAAGGGGTACATGGCGCCCAATCCGGTGATCGCACGCATGCTGTGACTGCGATGCGAACGAAGCCGATCGAGCGTCAGCGTTTCGGCGTATTCGGTCAGCAGCTCCGAAGCCTCGTGCAGTGCTTCATAGCCTGCCCGTAAGCTGTCTATCGTGATACGCAGCGCATCACGGTAGACCACGCGAGAACCATCAGGAAGGACGAGCAGACCGTCCTCGAAAAGGGCGAGTCCATCCGCCACTGGGTGCCGTTCGAGCGCGCCAACTGGTGACAAGTTGTCAGACTGCTCACGCACCTTCGCAAGCTCTTTGGCCTGGTCGGCCTGCTCGTAGGCTGCGCGGGCACCGTGGCGATGCAGCGCGGCAACATACTGGGTTCTCGGCGTTTCCCACGGGCTGGCATGTGCCATCCGCTCCCGGCGCCATACGACGAAGCCGGCTCCAACGAGCACGCCGAGCGCAAACGCGGTGCCGACAAAGAGCAAGGTCATCATGCAGCCAATCTCACGGGTTCGATGCAATCATGTGTGTCATGAAGCGATGAACGCGGCGGCCACGGTCCAGTCATCGATATTCATGCTTCCTCCTGGGGATGCTCGCTGAGGTAAGCCGCGTAGTTGGCGAATCCGTAGCGCTGCACCACGCGATCGAGGGCGAGCGTGTGAGGGATGCCCTGCGCGCGCTTCATTTCCTTGGCGAAGCGCTTGATTTTCCCGATCGGGGCATCTCCTGGGCGCTTGAGTCGATGCTGTCTGCTTCATCTGGGATGGTGGTATCTCCTGGCCGAGCGCTGTCGCCTCACCGCTCGGAAACAGACCGGCGGCGACTTCGGTCGATCGCCGCGCGGGCTGCCACCTTCGCGTTGACATGCTCGCGCACAAGAATGGCCGGCACGATCAGCGGGAACAACGGCCAGCTCATCAGCCAATAGACTTTGTCCATCGCACGGGTGGAGGGGCTCTCCAGATCGTCATCGACGCCCCATGAGTCGCCCGCATCCGATGAGTCCAGAAACGAGGCGGCCACGTGTGCTGCCAGGCCCACGACCAGCGCGGCCAGTGTGCATAGGGCAACCGCCTCGTCTGCCCGCGAACCTTCAAGCTCCACGGCAGTGATCAGCGTCGCGAAGGCGAGGGTGAAGGCGATCGGCAAAGAGCCGTAGGCAATGCGCCTGAGCGAGCGGACGCGAGTGGCAGATTCGTCCGACGACCCGAGTGTTGGCACAGGCGCTCTCTCGCCGATCTTGCGAACCCACGGCCAAAAGCTGTTCATGGTTCTCTCCTGGGTCAGTGTTTGATCGCAGACGTCGCTTCGATCGCAGCCTTCGCTTGGCCCCACGTGAAGGCAGTCGATGCGCGGCCGCGTTCAATCAGCGTCTCAAGGGGCTCGCCGAGTAGGGCTTCAGCGATTGCGCGTGTGATGGGTCGCTCTTCGACAAGGTCGCCCCGCTGGTCGATCTTGTCGAGGATCAGCTTCCCGGGATCGTCATAGCCGAGGTCCGCTGCGGGAATGGTGTCCCACTGTTGCTCCCATTCCGACGCGGTGTCAAACCCAGCTCCGCCGAGGGTCACGAATCCGTTGTTCTCGCTGTCGCAGAACGTGACCCGGAGCTTGAAGAAGTCTTGCATCTCCTGGTTCCTTCCCTTACGCGCATCGAGCGGCTGGCCGCACGGCTGGATAGCCCGAGTCATCCAGCAACCTTTTAAAGGTCGGCTGAGGCCCGGGCACCTCGGCGACTCAGCTGGTCGCCCAGCCACATCACCACAGACGTGATGCCGACTAGACAGGCGACCACCGGTACCAGCATCACCACCGTGGCGGTGAAGAGTGCCAGTGCGCCGGGCTGCACGCTGTCGAAGAATGATGCGATTTGCTGCCAGACCTGAAGCAGCCAGGGGCTGGCGCATAGCAACGCAAGCAACTGGAGGCAGAGCGCAACCACCATGTAGCGATAGCTGGCATCGTCATCGACTTCACTGAGAAATCCAGCTCGAAGGGCAAGCAGGAGTGAGACGTGGACGGTGCCAATGAACCAAGCGATGTCGAGGGTGCCCATGGTTGGCCTTGCCGGTTGGTGCTTGAACTATGCGTTGGCGCCACTAGCGTTCGCTACGGCTGCCGGGACGCGGGTGAGAGGTTTGATGGAATCATAGGTGCGTCAAACGCACCTATCAGCGTGTGGCGACTACCCTTGGCCGACCGGCCTGGCGCACGCCGTGCGCAGCTGCGCAAGCTCGGCACAGCCTTGCACCGCGGTCTCGACGCCCATGTTGTAGAGGGCCATCTGCGTCGCTGCCTCCGGCAGACCGGAGGCGACCTGAGCCTGCGGGCGCCCCATTGAGCTCAAGACGTCGTCGAGCCGAGCGCCCTTCGCCTCGCAGGCTTGGCAGAGCAGCTCCAGATCGCCCAAAGACGGCACCAACCGCTCGCCCATAGCGGTGCCAAACTGAAGCAGCAGGCGCTTCATTCGCACCGCCTGGTCCAGGATAGATGCTGCCAGCTCGCGAGTCCTGTGCGGGTACGCCGGGTCTCGCTCAATCAAGAAGTCCTCAGCCAGATGCTCGATCAGGTCAAAGCTTCCGCACATCGCGCGCAAAACGTCGACGGAAGGCGTGCTCCCGTACCTTGCGAAGGGCACAGCGAGAGCCTCACCAATCCACGCCCGATATCTGATAGCGATGAAGCCCAGTCGTTCGATAGAGTCGGTAGGTCGTGCGACCACGCCGCATGAGGAGGTTGTAGACATCGCGCGGATTTCCTTGTTGCGTTCAGTTGTGGACGGCAGACGTCGCGTCGATCGCTGAGGCGGTCCCGGGTCTGGACCTGCCGCCGCTGTAACGGACACCTGGCTCAAATCGGCCAATGGGTCGAGAGGTTCAGGAAGTCAAGTAGTAGGCAGCGAGACCAGCGATCGTCGCGATCGAAATCGCCGAGTACGCGCTCAGCAAGAAGCTGCCCCCGTTCGTGCCAAAGAAGCTGCCAATCACGTCGTTGGTCGCGGTTCCCACGACCAGGCCGACCCCGGCCGCGAAGGCAACAACGAGGCGCCGCCGAATTAGGGTTTTGCGCTCTGCCGCCAACTTCGCCTTCGTGAACTCGTATGCCATGGAGTCAGTCCTGTCGTTGTGTTGGAGTCGCCCTAAGGCTCGGGGTGAAGAGGATGGATTCGATATTGAGGTTGTTCAAGAACGGAGCTTCTTGATCAGCATAGGCGGCTCGCAAGGCGGTGAGATCGGCGCGGACGGCCACGACCCTCAAGGCTTCTATCTGCCCCGCAAAGGCTTTGACCAGGGGGAGGTCTGGAGGCATGGCAGCCAGTAGTCGCTGCAACTCGCCGACGGTCCGGATCTCTTTCATCTTGGCTTTCAGGTGTGCCCTGACTTGGTCGCCAGGAAGTTCAAGACGCTATTGCCCAGCGGCCCCAGGTAGGTCATCCAACGGATGTGCATGGCCATCGCAGTCGTGCTGGACAGTGCTCGGGCCAAGAGCTTGGCCTCGGACAGGCTCTCGTGGGCCAGCTGCAGGCGGGCGCGGTGCGTGAACAAGGCGATTGCGAGCATCACGGCGGTGATCGGTAGCACGAACCGGTAGGCGACCCGGAAGACTTCAAAATCGTCCGGAGGCAGGGCCCACTGCAACAGGAAGGCCTGCGCCACGAGCATCATCGCCGCGAGCGCGACCAGGCGCAGGCGCTTGGCAGCTTTCAGGTGAGTGTCCAGGTACGCGTGGACGGCGTGCTCCTGTTCCTTGCTGAGCGGTATCCCGATCAGCTCGGCGACGCTTCTCCGGTTCAGGTTGGCACTCAACCCTACTCCTCCTTGGTGAGGTCGCGGTAGGCGATCTGCTTGCCGTCGGAGGAGTAGACGATCCCGATGGCACCTTCGCTTCGCAGTCGATCGGCAGCGATGTTCAGCTGGCCGTAGGCGAGAGTGGCCACCATCTCGTTATCGGTCGTCGTCTTATCAGTGACCTTTTGGTTGGGCCAGCGCACGTAGATGCGGTAGGTCATGTCTGTATCGGAGCTTCTGGTACGGTGCTCCATTGTCTCGCGGTCGTCGCCACTTGAGGCCTTTGACCAGCCGGTCTTTGGCGAGCGGGCGGCCGCGCGGGCAGATCGAATGACAGGCACAGCACGGTGGCTGGCGCTTAGCGTGGCAAGCATCGAAGAAAACTCCAGGTTGAGCTCGGGAAGCCGCCCGAGACGGTGGTGTCGGCCTGTGCCGACGAAAAACGTGTCTATCCGCGCATCGCCTGCAGGGCGGTGGCGACTCGCACTCGAGGCCAGTCCAGCCAGTCATCCCAAGCCGCGGACTCTCCCGCAAAGAAGCGCTTCAGGGAGCGCGGGCCCAGTCCGTGCCGGCGTGACAGGATCAGCTGGCGCAGCCGGCTTGCCTGTGACTCGCAGTCCCGCAGCGCCGCCACGGTCTCATCGAAGTAGGGCCGAACCGCACGATCGAGGAACTCCGTGATGCCCTGAGCGGGTCGCTCGTTCGAGCAACGAAGAATCTCGATCCAGTCGCTGGCGCCGCTGATGGCCCGCACGTAGCCGGTTTCTGTGTTCACCCAGCGCCACAAGGCCCCCCAGCTCGCGTCACCGCCGAGCAAGGCCTGGTCATTCAAGAAGACGGCGAGCATCCCGGCCGACAGCACCAGCTTGTAGCGGTGCAGGTCGCTCACGCTGTAGCTGACGCGGGCGAACGCACGGCCCGACCTGTTGCGCCCGAAGATGAGCAGATGCACCTGGCCGCCCAGGTGATGAGCAACGGCGGCGTGTCCGGCTTCATGGCAGGCCACGACGGACATGGGCAAGCTGTTGTACTGCGCCTCGACGTTCATCCCGGTCAGCGCCCCAGCGCGTGGTAGCCGATGTAGGCGCGATGTCGGGCGGTCCACAGCCCGACGATGGCATCGAGACGCGCCACGCCTTGCGCGACCACGTCGAACGGCAACTGCGGTGGGCGCTTGTCGGCCGCCACCGCGGCCATCCAGGAACCGTCAGGCTGCATTTCTGCGCTTCCAATGCGCTCGGCCGCGTGAACGAGGCAGCGCCGCTCCAGAATGACCGGCGCCACGTCGGTCGACGTCGCGGGGTGGGTGGCGAGGCGGATGAGGAACTCGCCGTCGTCCAGCAGCAGCGTGGAAGCCATGGGGCACCTGTGGGGTTCGTGATGGGTTCAGTGTGGTACACACTGTGTACCATGTCAAGCGATTAACGCGCCCTTGACGCGCTTTGAGCGGTGTGCGCGTTGCGTTTTCGTCAACGTCTGGCGGTTTATATGCTGAACCATCGTTGACAAGCGCAGGAGCGAGGCATGAATGGACAGCCTTGGCTTGTCGGATAGCCACTCGCTCCTGGTGTTCGGCGTCCTCGTCTCCTTGCCTTTGTCGGTGTCGATGTTGATCATGTCGAGACTGATGGGCACCGAGCCGGCAGCGTAGAAGGGAATGGATCCAATGACAACGGCGTTCAGGGAAGTCTCAGAGCTGCGGGTGTCGCAGCTGGACAAGCACCTTTACGGGTACGAAGTGACGCACGGCCACACGGTGCTGTTCGGTGATGAGGGGTTCGCGGGCGTCGCGGAGGCCCTCTTGGACGCGGCGGGAGAGGGCAAAGACCTGCTCGGTCTGCAGGTCAGCTACCAAGGCATCGTCGCAGGCACCTATCTACCGGGCGAACTCATGCAGGCGAGCGAGGGCGTCGCTGACCTTTGCATCGCGAACTCTGCGAAGTTCGCGTTCAACGGCGTGTGACGATCGCTATCCACCGGAGGCAGATCCGGTCTGGCCTGGATCCTGGTCCCAGCCAGGTACCCACAGGTACCGACTGGTGTCCTATGCCCCTTGCTGGCGCAAATGCTCAACACGGCGCTCGATCTCTTGTCGGACCAGATAGGGCATCGAGCGGAAGCCGCTGGAGGTCTCTGGCAGCCGGTACGCCTTGAGCGTGCGAGGGTGCACGCCGACCATCAACGCGAAATCATCCCATTGCAGCCCCAGCTCGGCTTTGGCCTGAGCGAGGAATTCTTGTTGGGTGGTCTCTGTCTGCGTCATGGCGATACGGCGGCGCGCTCGCACATGATAGCGATTGCCTACGGTGGGGCAGGCAGTGCGGCCGACGTCAGGTGGCGCCGGCCTGGCCATGTCAGGACGGAAGAGTTTGCATTGCCGCCGATCGCTCTTTCGCGATCCAGTCGGCCACCTGTGCACGTCGGACCGGGCCCAGGCGGTTGACGGTGCCGATGGAGCCGTCGTCGAGTGCGCGCACCACGTCCTCCAGGCTTGACAGTCCTGCAGCCTCAAGGATTCCTGCGGTGACTGGATCCAGTCGCGCCATCGCGCCCTTGAGAACGCGCTTGCGCTTGGCGAGGGTAGGGCGCCCGAGCTCGCCCGAGCGCTGGCCACGAACTTCCGAAGAATTGGGCGATCCCGTCGGCGCCGCTTCGGCCAGGTCAGCCAAGGAGATGTCGTGAGCGCGCATCAGCGTGCGTGCCTGAGCGATTGCAGTCAGCCGCTCATCCAGAAGCAGGTTGTCGCGCTCGGCTTGGAGCTTTGCTACCAAGGCGCGAGCTTCAGAGAGTTCGCGGTCGATGTCGGCCAGAGTGCGAGGAGCGAGCGGCTTGATCCAATCAGAGCGGTCTGGCAAGGTGATGGTGCTGGGTTGAGGACATATGGCGCCCGACGTGATCTGCAGGTGGTGAGCGCAGATCTGCCACCTGGGTCGCCTCGGGCAGTCTGGCTTGAGAGTCTAGCTACAGATCCAGCGGCTTGAGCCCTCGCAGGGCTTCCGGCACCAGTGCAAGCGCCGCCTCCAGAAACGGCCTTTCCAGTGCCTGGGCCTGCGCCAGGTCATGCGAGTGCTTCAGCCGGGCGGCCTCGGCCACCTCGCCCAGTCTGGCCAGCAGTGGCTGAAGCCTTTGACGGGCCTGCCGGCACTGCTCCGCCGAGCTATCCAGTTGGTCCATATTGAGCCAAGACAGGAGGTCCAGGCCCGGGTCGAAGACGAAGTCGACCACCAGGTCGAGTGTGTCGTCCGGCACGCCAATGTCCCCTTGCTCAGTCCGACGCGGCAGTGCTCGGGACAGATCCTGCAAGGCGCGGTGTGCCCGCTTGATCGCGTCTGCCGCATCGGACGTGTCTAACGACGACAGAACGGAGACGGTCCTGCTCTTGGAGAGAAGGTCGAGGAATTCGGTCGTTGAAGCTGATTCGCAAGCCCGTTGTGCCTTCTCCAGCTGATTGCTCGCGTGCTGGGCAAGATCGAGCCAGTTGCGGACCTGGTTGTATCGACCCTGCGACTGAGAAACGCGCTCCAGGCAGCCTTGGTGAAGCTGTGCTGTCGCCGGAGTGCTGGCCATGCTTTGTCGAGCCGATTCGAGGATCCAGTTGCGCGCGGCAGATGTGCCCTTCGCGGTGGCAGCGTCCAGGCGTGCCTTCGCAGCGTCGAGTTCTGCCTCGGGCGCGGTGGTGGTGAATGCGTCGGCAAGCCTCGCCATGAGCGACTGGGCCCGCGCCAACTTATCCTTGGCGACAGCTGCTTCTGCGGCAGCGATTGCCTGGCGTGCGTTGACCACCTCGTCTGCGAGTGCAAGTAGTCCGGCAGAGTCTTCCATGTTTCCTCCTGGTTTGCTGACGTTGGAGCGGTGCAGAGGGCGCTGGACCACGTCGCGCTGCGCCGGTGCGGCTCCTGGCTGCGCGGGGTGGCCGGCGGTGACAGGCGCAGGCAAGGGCAGGCGCGAGTCGAGCGGCGGGCTACACGAACCGCGGGTAGCCCGCTGGTCAAGGTGTGGTGTCGGCCTGGGTTCGCTGGTGGAAAGCCCTGAGTGAGGGCCCCAACGCTCGACTGTGGCCCTGACGGTAGTTCGGCCAAGGAGCAAAGAGCACCGAGCTGGGCCAGAACAAGACGATGTCGTCTGGGCATCGATACGTGGCTTCATCGGTGTCGACGCCGACGTAGGTCATGATCGCTTGGTCGCAGTCAACGTCGACGAGATCCTGGGCAGCGATCGCGAAAGCCTTCGGATTCATCCAGCCATCGTTTTCGCCGGCGCGCAAGCCGAATTGAAGTTGGTCCACGGCGACCACGCCGAAGTAGGCGGCCAGTGCGATGCTGAACGCGTAGCCGATGCGTGTGGAGGCCGGCACGGAGGCGACCGCGCTTGCTGCGCGCGTTGCTCGCAGCAAGCTCGCAACGCCGACGGCCGAGCCCAGCAGCATGAGACTGGCGGCCAGGTTGGCGGGTCTGTCGAGCGGAAACCTTTGCTGCAGGGCGTGGTAGAGGCCATGCAGGCCGACGGGCATGCTCACCAGCAGGAAAGACAGGATCAGCCAGATCGACGTCCAACGGCCCTCACCTGGCGCCGGCTGAAGGCCTTGCAGCACCAGGCGCTGGCGCCAAGCGTAGGTGTACGTCAGCGAGAGATAGGCGAGCAGTGCGAGCAGGTAGAGCATGGATGCGTTGGGTAGTGCGAACTGGTCACGTCAGGTGGTTGGCTTGACCACCGTCCGGCTGGCTATGGCTTGTCCCGAGCCTGAACAACAGCCGCCTTCGCGTGTTGCCAGCTGCTGTGAAGCATGCCGATGCCACTGGCAACACCCGCCACCGGGTACAGCGCTTCCCCCAGGTACGGGAGGAACCATGCCGCAACGAAGGCAAGAGCCGCCACCGCCCAGGCCGGGCGCGACACGCCGTGCTCGGGACTGGAGAGTCGACCGAAGACAAATGCCGCGAGCAACTGCAGCGAGAACAGAGCAAAGATGGTGAGCGACGCGTCATCGAGGGTCATCGACGTTCCCTGTGGGAAGGCTTCGGCACCGGCGCGCTTCGGATGAGCACGCACCTGGTGGGCTAGAGACTGCAGCGGCCCCCTTCCGACGGCGGGCGTCGTGGTGACGTCCCGCCCTACGGGCCAGTGCCAATTCAGCCCCGAAAGCGCCAGAGAAATGCCTTCAACACAACCCAAGGCACAAGGATGATGGACAGGAAGATCAACGCGTACCCGTACTTGGCTTCGAGGAACCAGGTTTTTTCTTCGTCCGTCATGCCGGACCAATCCTTGGACTGAATCTGACTCTCCCGTTCAGCAAGGAGCTTGGCGTCACGAGCCCTCAGCTCGGACGGCGCGGGCAACGTCGCATCCCCGGTCACTTCGCGGGAGGCGGCGACGAGCAACAACTCGTCGACGTGCTGCTTGATTTGACGCAGCTGGCCCCGACTCGGGTTCGGATTCGCCTTCAATGCTTCGACAAGTGCCGCCTTGGCCGGCTCGTTTGAGGCAGCAGCCTTGGACAACGCTTGGACGTCGGCAGCATCAGCCGGTAGGTAGTCAGGGATCACCTCGACGACGATGAGGATCACGCTCAGAAAAATGATCAAGTTCAATATCGCGTTGCCCTTGCAGCGGTTCATGCTTATTTCCTCCTTGCGGGTTGGTGGTTCATCGAGGTGATTCGAAGCCGCGTCACGTGGGTCGGAATTAAAGGAGACGCCGCGCGGCCGTTGTGTATGGTATCAACGGCTAGCGGATGATTCAAGCAGATATCGCATCGAGCGCGATTGTTTCGACAGGGTGTACCGGAGTTATGCGGCGCGCCTCAGCGGGACCGAGCTTCCAGGGGCCGTGCCCCGAGGGGCGGTAGTTGGCCGGGATCACTGTGCGCCGTTGTTGCCGCTTGGATTGCGTCAGGCAACGTCGGTACGGGCGAAGTGCCAGTGCCAGAGCGATTCCAGGACCGCAAAGGTCGCTGTGGTCGCGATGAAGATGGCGTCGCCTAGCGTCAAAGAGTTCGGGGCCGCTAGAGGTGAGCTCAGCAAGAAGGTGAACCCGACTACGTAGAAGACGTTGCGAAAGAACATGCGTTGACCTTTGCAGGAAGGGCGCAGTGGTGGAGGGTGGGGAGATCAGCCGTGTAGGCGATGGCCCTATCCGCCGGCGTGCTTTGTTCGAACCTCAGGAGGCATCCAGTCGCGGCTGTAGGCGAGAAACTCTTGGTCGTCGTCCCACCAGCCGTTGCCTCCCACCTCGACCTCCCACTCGAATGCGGCGCAAGCTTCAAGTGCAGCCGCCTTGGCGTCACCGGGGTTCGCAGCCATCGCCGCGGCAACGGCTGCTTCGATCTTTCGTCTCAGGTTCATTACTCGCCTTTGAATGACACTGGGAATCACCGGCGATATGTGGTCGCAATTGACGCGGTGGTCAGGCAATGACGTAGGCGCTCCAGCGCCGTGCGCCACCAGCGGCCTGCAGGGGGCCGCGATCTGAGTGGCGAGTGCGCGCGCCTAAACATTGCCACGGCATTCGACACCTTCATCCAATTGACCGGTCCGAGCAGCTGCAGGCCGGCGCCGTCAAGCAGGCCGAGGCTGGCCAGCACGACCTCGGGGAGCCGTTGGAGGATGTCAGCGCTCATCTCGGAATAGTCCATGGCGCTGGCTGCTTGCAGCCCAATGTCGTCGGGCGCGCTTCGCTGTGTATGGGGTGGCAGATTCGTCGCGGCGCGCAGCTCGTCCAGGGCCTGGCCAAGGCTCGCGAGGTTCGAAGGCACGAGCCGTGTGCGCTGTGGCGACAGCAGGCCGCAGAGAGACTCGGTGATAGCCAGGCTTGCCCACTCAAGCGTGGCGCCAGGCGTTTGAGGGCCTACAGAGCGCGCTGCAGCGGCCTGGTTGCCATTGTCTGGGCTGCACACTTGGTCGATGAGGACGCGGATTCGCTGCCAGCGGGCGGCGCCCAGCACGTAGGGCTCGCGTCCCGCAGCCAGGCCGATGAATTCCAGCGAGCGGCGAACGCAGGTTCGACGCTCCGGCGCGCTCAGGTCGCGAAGCAACGCGCCATGCAAGCGCCTAAGCCACTGTCCGTTGGGCTCCTGGCCTCGGGAAACCGTTTCTGGCGTCGTGTCGAGCATCTGGGCCACCAGCGCCCGCATGCCTACGAGCGAGGAGGCGCAGAACGTGTCACTGGTCAGCCAGTCCTGCAACGTGGAGGCGAGCTTGTCCTGGCAATCAGACTCGGGATCGTCCAAGGGGTAGGGTGGGGCAGTCAGCATAGAAGCTCCGTGGTCGATCAGGTGCCGGCTCAGCAGCCGGCGGCGGGCAGCGAGGGCATCGGTTCAGCGCCTGCATTCCACTGCCAAGCCCTGACGGTGCTTTCCTCGATGAGGGTGTCGAGCTCTTGTGTGAAGGTGGAGCCTGCCGTCGGTGGCGTGATGTACAGCGCAGTGGGCCCAATGGGGGTGTCCGACAGCACCGCCGAGGCGAGCGGCCGGGTGTCCGGGAGGTTGTAGCGCAGGCCCTTGGTGAAGCGCCGGTGTTCACGCGTCAGCGTTTCGAGCAGCTCCATCTCCCAGGTGTGTTCCACCGGGATCCACATCGAGGTCGCCAGCGTCAGGCTGGCTTCTTCGATCGTCAGATTCAGCGCCGCGTCATAGCCGAACGTCGCGATCATGAGCAGGTGGTTCGTCGTGTCGGCGTTCCACAAGGCCAGCTCACGCTCGAACCGTTTGGCCAGGCGCTTGTGCAGGTCGACCGGCAGGTACAGCGGTGTGTCGGGCAGGTGCTTGGCGATGACTTTGAAGCCGAATCGGGCGCTGCCGATCTCCTTGACTTCGCAGACGATCAGCATCAGCTGCCGCGACGATCCGCGAGATTCACTCAGGCGGCGCAGGGCTTCGAAGCGCCGTCGGGCGATGGCGTCTTTGTGGTCGAGGTTGAAGGTCTCGGGGACAAAGAGCAGCTGGGAAAGCTGTTCGCCCTTGGCTTTGCTGGAAGCTGCCGCTCGCAGCAGCAGCGTCCGGACCAGGTGCCAGTTGCGCCGCTCCATCATGCCGGGCGTCCATCGGTTCAGCTGGGCCTCGTCCCACAGGTGGTGAAGCAGGCCGCGCAGCGTGAGCTTGGAGCCGTCAGTCCTCACCGTCGGTGGACTGTCCCCTGACGAAGGCGGCGGGGTCTTGCCGCCACCTTTGGACAGGGAGAAGTCCAGCTGCAGGGTGGTCATTCCGGATTCGACATCCTCACGGATCGCAGCACCGGCCACCTCTCCGAGGCCCGACAGCTCGGCAGGCGGTTCGAACGATTCGCAGTCGAACCCGTGGCGATTGCCGGAGTTCGGCATCCGCTTGATGACATAGCTCTGGGCAATGCGTGCGATGTACATCGGTACGCCGTCAGGGGTGCAATCGCACAGTGGGCGGTACTTGCCCGCGTAGGCGGCCGTGAGCGCGGCCTCCAGGCGGGGATCGGTGGACCCGAGGGTCTCGGTCTTGAACCGGTAGCGCTGCATGGCGGGGCTCCCTGGGTCAGATGGCGTGGATCAACTGCGGCTGGCCAAGATCGTCAGCAGCGAGCCGCAAAGCGCCGAGCCCAGCATGGCGGCGACCATGGCTGCGCGCTGCCGCCACGGCGTGACTGGAGGCGGTGCAGGCTCTCGCGTCTTGAGGGCCGAGGTGAGGTGGTCGACGCGGCGACCCAGCTCGGCGTCGAATGCCGTGCGGGCGGCCCGGTGCATCGCGGTGGTCAATTCCGCGAGCTTTCCCTCACAGACGACGTTCGTTCTCTCGATGATGTGATTGACTGCGCTGCGCTGCGCGTGCTCGGTCAGAGACTGCACCGACTTGCGATGCGTCTCGACCGACGCCAGCACCTCCGCGGCCGAGGCCAGAAGACCGGCCTGGGCCGTGGTCATCTGTGCCTGGAGACCCTCGACCCGCTGGATCAACGGGTCGAACTCGCCGAGCAGCTCGGCGATGAGAACTTCTCTTGCGTTGTTCAGGGACATGGACAGTAGGCAACCGAGCGGATCGATCAGCCTGCGACGGCGGGCGCCCGAGCGAACAGCGCGGCGTAGGCCTGGTCCATGTCGCGGGCGCAACGCGTGGCCAGACGCTTGATCGACAGCCGGCGGATGCGCTCCGCACGCGCCTCGTCGGTGGTTTCTCCGGCCAGCAGGGCCCGGTGATCGGTGGGATCTGCGATGACTTCGGCCAGGGTCTGGTCGTGGTCTTTGATTTCATCAAACACCGGGTGCAGTTCCAGCCGGGCCCGGGGGTTCAGCTCGATGCCCTTCTGCATGGCAAAGCCGAACAGCGGCGCGAAATCGTCCAGCAGATCATCCGGGCGCTCGATCTTGTTGAACAGCACCTTGATGCGGTCCCCTTCGACGCCCATCGACAGCAGCGCCTCGATGGTGGCCACCGTGTCCGCCACCTGCTTGCGCTCCTTGACGGTGGGCACCACGAAATAGTCGTAGTCCTCGTGGCTGCTGTCGTAGCGCTGCATGTACTCCAGGAACGCTTCGACATTGGACGAGCCCACATCCACGATTGCACGCGGCGCCAGCAACATGCCATCGAGCAACGCGCCGAACTGCTGGGCGCGCATGCGCTTGGCTTCGACACCATCGCCCTCGGCATCCTGGTTGATGGTCTCGATGGAGAACAGATGCGCATCGAGGCGGGGCTTCAGAAAATTCGCCGACACGGTGGTCTTGCCGACGTTGCCGCTGAAATTGATGACGCAGAGCCTCATGACCGTGCCTTTCGCTTTGCCGGGATTTCCGGGATGATGGTTTCGGGTGACTGCTGGTTTTGTGTGGTGTCTTCAGTTGAAGATTGCACAACCGGCTGAACTGGGGCAACCTGTGCAGCGGCATCGCGCTGCAGTTGCTCCCGGATGCGCAGGACGTAGTTGGAAAACACCTTGGGCGAGATCTCGATGCCCTCGGCCGCCAACGCTTCGACGATCTGGGCGCGGGAGGCGCCGGCCGCCATGGCTGCCTCAATCTCAGGAAAGACGTTGCGGATGCGTTCCATCTTGGCCCGCTCTGCCGCGGAAGCCAGTGCGAGAAGGCGCTTTTTAAGGCTTTCGTCTGTCATGGTGTTTGGTGATGTCGTTAGGTGTCAACGGGTGGCCTAGGGTGTGCGTTGACATCATAGTGGATCTTTGATGGCTTGGGAGGTGCTCCATGGGTCAGGTTGAATTTCAGGAAACGCGGCGCCCGATGCCGCAGCCGTTCGGCGTGGTGGCGTTGGTCATCCGCGCGTTGGCGGTGGTGGATGCGGTGTTCGTCCAGGCCATCTTGTTGTTCTGGATCTGGCACTGGCCTGGTGGTCGGCATGGCGACCTGGTGGGCGCGGTGTTCAGCTGCGCGTTGCTCTGGTGGGCCGCCAAACGCGCCTGGCGCGCGGCATTTGCGTTCGACAGCTACCGCTGGATGAGCCGGCACTTTGTGAAGCTCATCGTGGCTGCTCTCATCGTGCAGGCGATCATCTGGCTCCAGAAGGTGTTCTGAGCAAATCCGGGAGGCACTCACGCCAGGCCACTGGCACCAGCGTGGGTCAACTCTGAAGCTTTGATACCCTGGGGAAAGGTTGGCCCCAAGGAGAAAGGAATACCCGCCGTGCCGAAGCCCAAACGCGAGCGCGGGCGCTCGTCCTGGATGAGCGACGCAGGCTACAAGACCTATTTGCAAACGCTCGCGCCGTCACCTTCGTCGGCGAGGGGGCGAGCGAAGGCTGAGGCAGCTGCTCTGGCCGACTACCGGCAGCGGAACCCGGACTGGGCTGCGGCCGCAGATGCTCTGGACCAGGCCACGGAAACCTACCATCGGAGTGCCGCCTACCAAGGCTTCAATAGGCAAAGAACGTCAGAAGCTCGGAAGGTGCTGGAGGCATCGGACGCGCATCGACAGTTCGAAGCCGCTTTCCTCGAATACATGATCAAGATAGGTGCCGTCGCGCCCGTTGAGAAGACCCAGGCGGGTCCGACGATAGAGCGGCCTGGCCAGGGGACCCCTGAGTCCGATGAGCGAGCGCGGGAGCGAAGAAGCGCCTTCTACGTCGTTCCTTCAAAGGCACGGCGGCCGGTATGAAGTGGGTTGTCCGAGGACAAGCGGGATGTTGTCGCGCCAGCGCCGCCAGCGGGGTGGGGCAGCCGGCGTCGGGCTCGCTCAGTGAAGATCCTGCTCGCGCTGGTGACGGATGGCCAGCACGACGACCAGCTCGGCCCCCGCAACCTCGTACTCGATGACGTAACCCGTCGACCCGAATGGAACGACGAGCTCGCGTCGTAGCGGACCGCCGCCACTGCGCTTGCGAAATAGCAGCGGCGATACAGACAACGCCAAGACCGCCGTCTGGATGGCGTCGATCGCGCGATAGGCGATTTCTAGGTCTTCGACGTACTCGGCGCGCTCAAGGAGGTGCTCGTGCAGTCGCAAAAGGTCTTCATCAGCCTGTGTCTCGAAGATGACCTGGTAGGTCATGTGTCGGCAGGACGGTGCTTGGCTTGAAGTTCCTTGAGCCTGGACTCCAGGCGCGTGCGCATGTCGGCGATGACGTCGTCAGCCGGCCGGCCGGCGCCAGTGCGCTGGAAGCGCGCCCAAGCCTCGTCAGCACGCGCGGCGAACGCGCTCTGAACAAGGCGGTGCTCCACCGCGCCGCGTACCGAGGACTCGACGAATTCGGACAGTGTCTCACCGTCGCGCAGGACAGCGTCAAGGTCGGCGCGGAGCTGCGGCTCGATGCGAACCTGCGGGATGATGGCTGTCTTCATGCCCAAACTGTATTGCAAATGAGTTGCAGCGTCAAAACCTAGAAGTGGTTTGGGAAGCTCAGATTTCCCTAACGCCGACGACGAGTTAAATCCGACTTGGCGTGAAATCACATCTGGATCCCGGCCGTCCCTCTAGCAGTGATGCCACGGCCTCGCGCCTGTTGACCCGTCCAGCGCCAGCGCCTTTGGCTGGCGTCGGAGAGGGGCTCGTGGAGGTGGTCTTTACCTGACTGGCCGAACTGTTGCAGGCAAATCGCCAGCGTCGGCGAGGTTCACCGCGATGGGCGGCAGCCATCGAAGCTCGGCGCGGCGTTCGGTGCTGGGCAAAGGGGTGCCCTCGGCGTTCAGGCGTGGGCCGCTCAGAAAGGTGTGCCAGTGAGCCCGTCGGACGTGCGGACGTGGGCCAGCATGCGATCCGCCTGAACCAGTTTGCTCGGCGGCATATGCCGCTCGCAGCGCGGCCCCGAGTCGTGTCCCGACCTCCCAGGTGCGGGGCCCTTCGGCCGGGAAGAGCTTCCAGCCATCGCGTCGGGTTCTCACTGGAACCGGGTTACCTGGTGCGCCCCCTCGGCCGGTGATCTGGCCAGCCTGCGAGCACACGTAGAGCAACAGGCTCACGATCGGCTCGACGACAGGGCGAAGGTCAGCCGCTCCAGAGCCGGGCAGCGCTCGGCCGCCGCGGGCCAGCGAGGCTACGGACGCCGTCGTCAGTGCGCGGTCTATGGCTTCACTCAAGGACCAAGAACCCAGATGGACAGGCAGAGGCACCAGGCCTTCGTCGCAGTCCATCAGCAGGCGCAGCTCGCGGCGCTGGACGTTCACGTCCCACTCCAGGTGGGCAAACGTTCCATGCACCGTCAGGCCGTGGGTGGCCAGTTCAGGTGTTTCGATGTAGATGCACCATTCGGGCAACTGATCGAACACCTGGTCCGGGATGTCGCCTGCCACGGGCGTTTGACTCACGGCCTCGTAGATCGCGGGATCGAACCGATAGATGCCCTGCGTCATTCGCCACGCCGCCAAGGCGGCAAGTCGGGCAGCGTCAGCGAGGCGATCGGGATGTAGGGCGCTCAGGAGCGCCACGTCGATGCCCGCGTCGTTGGCCACCGCGGCCTGCGCGCCCGCGATGGGGATGAAGCACCACTGCGGCCAATCCGGTGCGGCCTGGCCGCGTAGGTCTCGCCGCATGTGGTCCATGTCGGCCCAGGCCTTGGGGTACAGCTTGCCGGCAGCGATGAGGTGCTGCCGGGGGCGGGTTTCACGCGACGCAAACTGTGGGCTGCTCACGGGGCGGTCGAGTTGTGTAGGTCCATCCAGATGCGCCTGCTCGCGCTGAGTGTCCGGATTTGAGTGTGGGAACGGCTACTTTGAGGGTCGCTCAATGAGCGCTGATTTGAGTCGGAACAGCTCCCACAGGCCAGCATGCATGCGCCGGTCGCCCGCTTCCCACTGCTGCCAGGCGCGCAACGAGCCATGCACGAGTTCAGCGGCCTGCGTCTGTGTCAATCCAGCGGCCTCCCTACCCGCAATGATGTCTGCTGGCGCGGGATTCGATGAAGGCCCTCTCGGGCCTCGGTTAGGGTGGGCGGGCATGTCAGATGTAGCGACCTTGCGCAGACCCGAATTTGTTGGCTGCGCCGTAGATGCGGCCATCACTCAATTCCACGTGGGCGTGAGTTTCGTTGCGGAACCCGGCCTCGACGATCTTGCGCAGTTCGGCCTCGGCTTCCTTGTCACTGGTGGCGTCGAGAGCAAGGTCGATGGTGTTGCTGTTGTTGCCCTGCGTGTAGCGAGCGACGTAGTCCATTGCTATCTCCAAGCCCCTGATTTGCCGAGGCGCGCGCCGGTCAGCGATGCGCTGTCCATGCCCGTAAATATACGCGCAATGAGCGTATGTGTCAACCCCATGAACGCCCTCAGATCGGGATATCCCTTGCGCGCAGGCGGATGCCTGGGTCACTGAGCTAGGGAAGGTCTGCAGAAATCGCCCGGTCTCGTGCTTGGCGGGAAGCTGAAGTGCTGAGACGATACGGCGCATGAAACAACACAGCCTGGGCCTGGGGACGACGGCCAAGCGCACGAGGCGACGAGAGTTTCTCGAGGAGATGGAGCGCGTGGTGCCGTGGAGCGAGTTGGTGGCGCTGGTGACACCGTACCTGCCCGAGGGCAAGCGTGGCCGGGCGATTTCTGCAGACCTTCCCTAAGTCGGTCGCGATCAAACGGGATTCCGCGCGGCCGGTCCGATGGCTTCGCCAAGTGAGCCCTGCCGGGCTAGAAATTGGAAGGAACCCGAGGCGGTATGGCGTGCTCTTAGCCGCTTGCCCGCGTTTCGCGCGGCACGGCCAGCGTGTGAAGGCAACACCTGCAGCTGGTCGACCGCGGCCGCTGGCGCGCGAGCGCCGACGCACTTTGCGACGGCCGCCACGCCGGCACGCCGGCACGCCATGGCCCGTCGCTGCGGGCATCGGGCTGCTTCGCGACACCGAGCACTGCATGGGCGGCCGCGGGTTCGCTAACCGGCTGTAGGCCCGTCAAGCCACTATCCCACCTTAAGTTCGACTGAAGGGAGGATCTCCTGCGGGCGGAACTGCACCCGGTAGTGGTAGGTATCGGCCGGCGCCGCATCGATCTGTTCGACGAAGAAGGTGACGTTGTCGGACAGCCCGAGGAAGTGCTTCTTGTACTCGGATGGGCCAACGCGGCAGGTGATGCTCAAGCGCTTGTCATGGTCGTAGTTGCCGAGCGAGCACAGCCCTTCGATGCTGAGCACATAGGTGCCTGTGATGCCGTTGTAGAACACCACGCGGCGATTGATTTCGAATTGATCGGCGGCCTTGGACAGGTTCTGCGAAGCCAGGTCGGCATCGCTGCTGCAGCCGGAGGACAGCAACGACACGGCGAGGGACATGATGGCGGCGAAGCGTTTCATGAGGGTCTCCAACGGGGTGGAATGACGGCGAGGTGCGGTAGTCGGTGCCGCAGAAGCGGTAAGGTCAACCGTGTGCGAGCTTCAGATACGAGCGCTGGCGGCCGTTTTCGGTCAACGCAATGCCCAGCGCGCCCTGCGAGCCATGAAACTGGGCTTGCTGCTGGAGCAGGCTGTATGCAGCGGCCGCGACCTGGCCGCAGGCGGTGGTGGTCTGGTGGGTCACGCGCTGGCCTGGCCAGCGCACATAGACGCGAAACGCCATGATCAAAACTCCTTCTCAACAGTGCGACTTGACAGGTAGCCCTGCGCCGCACGCATCGGGAGTGCGGTCAGCGGCGAACGATGCGAGGTGCGGGCAACGAGGCTTCGAGTTCGGCGCGGGCGTCGGCTTCCATCTTCCGCACCTCGGCCATTAGCTCTGCCGGGAGGGTGACGGCTTCCGTGACCCACCCCGTAGGGATGCAGGCGGCGTAGACCTTCTGTGACCACGCATAGGCCAGTTGCTTGGAGCAACCCAGTTCTTCGGCCACCTCTGAGGGGGCCCGCCCTTCGACCAAGACGGCGCGGGCGACGGCCTTCGCACGCTCCGACAGCTTGGGGAAGGCCTTGATGGTGCGATTGAACTCCGCAGCGCTCAGGGCGCCGCTGCCTTTGGCGATTCGGGCCATTCGGTACCTCTTGGATGGTCGACGTGTCGGGAACTGCACCGATTGTCGGGGCCACGGCGCAGCGGCGCGGGAAATCAAAGACGGCTTTTGACATAGGAAGCATCCAGGATGGCGGTCGGCGGGGAAGGGCAGGTGAGTGCTGGGGTGCGCGCCTGCC
The DNA here is from genome assembly GCF_038066555.1 of Ideonella lacteola. Lineage (NCBI taxonomy): Bacteria > Pseudomonadati > Pseudomonadota > Betaproteobacteria > Burkholderiales > Sphaerotilaceae > Ideonella > Ideonella lacteola. The sequence continues at coordinate 44,502 of NZ_JBBUTG010000026.1, forward strand.
CTGATGGGGCCGTTGCCGGCCCCTCACTCGATCAGCCCTTGAGCTTGGCCATCTTGTCGGCCAGCATCCACAGCGCGCGATTGAGCTTGATGTTCGTGTCAATTGAGGTCACCGCACGAGTGCGGGTGCGCTGCCCCGTGGCGGAGCGGCCAACAAGCCCACCCTGAATCATGTTTTCCTGTACGCGGTTCATCGTCGTCCAGGCATCGGGCCCCACATCGGCCACACGGCGCGGCCTGAGCAACTGAGCCGGGGTGATGGGCGGCGGGGTCAACGACTCGGGGTCGTATTTCAGGCTGAGGGCGGCTTCGGCGAAGATGGTTTGTTCATCGGGCGACAGCTGGGCGGCTCCCATGGCCTCGCGCTCCTCAACCACACGGGTGAAGCCGTCAAGGACTTCAAAGGCACCCCCGATGACGCGGTCGACCACGTTTCCCTTGTGAGGGATGCGGATGTCGCTGATGTTTTCGCCGCACACCAGACCGTTGCAGCAGACGAAGCGCAGCATGCCGGCAAACATCTGGTAGCTGGTGGTGCCGTCGTGCGAGTTGATCAGAATGATCTCATTGGCCTCGGTGGTGTTGATCTGGCTCGCGTGGCGCAAGCGAATCATGTGCTTGGTGTGTTCGCGCTTGCCGTCGTCGAGGGTTCGCGCTTGAACCACCATGAAGGGGGCGAAGCCTTCGTTGCGCAAGCCCTGCAGCACGCTGGACGTGGGGATGTAGGCGTAGCGCTCAGAGCGGCTGCTGTGCGCGCCGTCAGCAAAGATCGAAGGGGCCACGGCGCGAATCTGATCGTCGGACAGCGGCGTTTCGCTGCGCAGGCCCTTGGGGCGATTCTTGAACGTGGTGGCGAGAGAGTGACGCATTTGACAATCCAAAGTTGGAACCGAGAAACCGCCCGGCACGGTCATGGTCATTTCGTTTGACCATGTGTTTACTATATCAAAACACAAGTACCCAGTAAATAGGCGCGTAAATAGGCGACTGGTACGAAGGGAGATTTCCTGCGCTTTGGGGCCTGCGTGTTGCGTGGCGGGCGCCCTGGCCGGGGTCCGCCACGCGGGGCGAGTGTCAATCGTCGAAGTCGGGTTCGGGCGGGTTGAGCGCGTCGAGGTGGCCCGCGAAAACCGACAGGTTGTGACGCAGGTTCATCGCTTCAGTGTCGAATCGCTCGCCGAGCAGGGTGACGGCGGCGTCGCCTGCCTCTCTGAGGCCTTCGGCGGCCAGACGGTAGCGCGCCAGGACGCCCATCACGTCTCTGATGGATTGCGCGTGTTGTGGCGCGTCGGCGCAGACCTTGACGAGCGCGGAGAACGCCTCGCGGTGGGTGATGGGTGCCGGGTCGCCTTCGAGCGTGGAACGCCAAGTTTTGCCAGTCATCTTTGGTCCCTGGTGGAGCGTGGTTCGGGCGTGCTCGGATGCTATCGCCCGGACGAGCGCCGGGCGCATGGGGCTAGACAGCAGCGACCGCTGCGGTGTCCCCACAAGCCACGCTGTCGACGGCGTGGCCTGAGCGTTGCCCCAGGTCAGGCGGGCGCGGTCTCCGTCAGCTCGCGCGGATGGTCTTCGTATCGCATGTCAAAGGCCCGGCCGTTGGCCTTCAGCACATAGCCTCGCGACGGAAAAACGCAGGCCGGCGTGGGCATGCCCTTGTTGCGCATCCAGTGGCCCAGGCACCAAGCCAGATAGTTCGGGCTGCTGGGAAGGTGCGGGTTTTGGTCAATGCTGGTGGCTTCGTAGCCGTCGAGGGCGACGGGGGTCAGGTTGCTGCTCATGTGTTGTTCCGGTGTGGGTCGGGTCTTCGGGTGGGGCGGCAGGGCACCTGCCCCGCCGCCTTCGTCAGGCGTCTGCCGCTGGCGCGGTCAGTGGATGGCCTGGAAGATCTCGACGCTTTCCGGATGCCCGGCCGCGTAGGAGAGCAGCTGGTGATAGAGGTCAATCAAGCGCTCATCGGCCACCTCGTGGGCGACGTAGTTCAGCGCGAAGATCGTGACCGTGATGCCGAAGGCATCGGCCGACAGCGTGCCGGCGTAGCCGTTGGCTTCCACGGCCACGGTCAAGCGCTGGGGGTGCTCGGGCGCCATGTAGAAGCCGCCATTGCTCAGCGCATAAAAGAGACCGAAGCCGCCGCGGCGGTACTCGACTGACAGACGGTCTGCCCAGAAGTAGGCCATGCGCTCGAATCGAGCCGCGGCGGTACCAAAGAGCCGGAACAGGGTGTTGGTGTACTGATCGGCGGGAATGGCCGTCGATGCCACCGGACCACTGTGGGCGGCCGTGTCGATCGGCTCGCCAATCGGGTCGAGGGCGTGTGCAAGTTGGGTCATGATGTTTTCCAAGTCAGGAACCGGGAAGCCGCCCGGCACGGTGATGGTCGATTCGTTCGACCATGTAGAGACTATAAATGCAAATATCTACCCAGTCAATACGGCAGTAAATACAACGATGGTGGTGTGGGAAAGGCCGGCCGCCACTGGCGGGGCGACCCCACAGCACCCGGGCGGGCCGCGCTGCCGACAGGGTGGACGGCGCCATCACCTTGGGAGGCAGCAGCGGCAGTTCCCAGGTTTAGTGCTTGGCCGGCTGGGTGGACCTGACGCAGCCCGGAACCCATCGCTTGCCAGCGAGTGCGGCTTGCGCCCGCGCAACGGCTTCGCCCTTGGTGAGGTTGGCGACCGCCTGCGCTTCGGTGGGCTGGCCGGCCTCGATCAGCGCGGCGCAGATCTGGGCTTTCGGCACGTGGGTGAGGTACTCGCCCGCCGTGGGTTCCCACCAGTCGGCCATGTCCAGGCCGAGCGCGTCGGCGATGGCGTCAGCATCCGTTGACCGGATGTGACCCCGCACGCCGTTGAGTGTCAGCGCGGTGCAGACGGCCAGCACGTCGCACAGATCGGCGGTCGACAGGGACAACAGCCAGGGCAGCAACTTTTCGTTGTCTTCAGGAAGCCGCTCGGCCCATTGCTGCCTCGCGCTCTGGAGTTCAGCCCAGGCTCGCGTGTCTTTGTAGGTGCCGGTCGTCGCTTGATCGATGGCACCCTGACACCCTCGTGCGTTCAGATCGAGGGCCGAGTGGGTTCCGGTCGAATCGGAAATCATGCGCTGCACGAGGTTGTGGGCGAGCACTGCGAGGGCCGTGTTCGGACTGTTGGCAAGCATCGCTTGCATGGCCACAGTGCGGTGGGCTGTCAGGCGACGTGTGAGGGCTTCGGATTGGGCGGGGGCTGCTCTTTGGGCGGGTGCCTGCGGGCCATGCTCTGCCGCCCGCGCTGAGCCCCCTTTGGTTCGGCTGGATTGCCTGGCGAGTGCCTTGCGGTGCTCTTCTTTGACCAGGCCGCGCGTGATGTGGGTTCGGCCTGCGGCATCGATGGCGACGATGGCGCCGGCCAAGGCTTTGACCTCAGGTGACCAGACGGCGGTTTGCTCTTGGAGCGCGTGGAGTTCGGCGTTTGTGCGGCGGCGAGCAGCTTCGGCCTTGTCGATGGCCCTGTTGGTTTCGTCGGACTCATCCAGTTCGTAGAGCCGGGCGAGCTCCGCGCCCGACTCGTCGAGGGTCTTTTGCAGGCTCGCCAGCTTTTGGGCTTGTTTCGGGGTCATGGGGCCCGGTGACTTCGGCGCCCGGCCGTACTGGTAACCGTTGCTGAACAGGCCCGTTTTGAGTTCGACCCATGACCAGCCCTCTGCCTCTACCGGAGCAGCGGCGGCCGAGAGCTTCTCCAGGGCCAAGCGTTCCAGGAGATCGCCATTGACCGCGAAGGCTGCGTTTTCTCCATCGGCGGCGAACAGGTCTTCACGGATGGCGCCACCGGCTGCGCTGTAGGCGTCCGGGCCTACAAAGCGCATCAGGGGCGACGAAACAGGGGTCTCAGAGGGCGTCAGAAGGGCCTTGAGGCGTTCCGGGCGGCGGTCCGAGGGGTGACCATCGGTGGCACGCCAAACGCGTTCCTGGGCCTCGTGGTCGTCGCTGGCGCACAGGGCGACCAGTTGTTCCAGGGTCATCGCGTCGTCGCGATACAACTGGAACATTTTTGGAGAGGCCGCGCACAGCTTCAGGCGCTGGCGCACCGCATGAACCGTGACACCGAAATACTCGGCCACCGCTTCAGCGCTTCCCGTGTCCTCGTATGCGTCGCGATACGCTTCGAATTCGTCGGCGGGGTGCATCGGCACGCGGTGAATGTTTTCGGTCGCACTGGCGGGCTTCGCCTCGTGGGGGTCGACCTCGACTGTCGGGACCGGGAAATCCAGGTCGAAGCCGGAAACATCGGAGATTTCGCCGTTGGCCAGCATGCAAAGGGCTTGTCTGCGTGTCTCGCCGGCCGCAACGCCTGCGCGGCCAGTCGGCACGCCTGCCGCGTCGAGTTCGGGCACGACCACGAGGTTATGGAGGATGCGGCCGTGGGCGGCGATGGAGCGGGCCAGCCGCTCGACCGAATCGCGGGTTCGCGGCTTCTTTCTGGCGTTCAGGTCCGGGCGCGCAAACAACGCCCGCAGGGGATAGACGACGGTAGCGGCTTGGGTAGCGTTCATTTCAGATGCTCAAGGGTGAGCCGGGAAACCGCCCGGCACGGGTCAAGGAAGGCTTAGAAGGCCTAGAAAAGGGTCAACTGGGTATCACGGGCGATGCGGGCTCGTGCGACCGTGGTGCGCAGGTCTTCAGCCGGTGCCGGGGAGGGCGCCTGCGGTGCCGATTCATCGCCGGCAGCCGGGGCCTCGGAGCCGGGGGCGACTGTTGGCGACTCCGGCGTGGCCCCGGTGGCGCTGGTGGTGGCTTCGGCGGCCGCCCGTCGCGCCAGCTTGCGATCCCAGAAGTGCATCACATGGGCGGGCGTTACCCAGTGGTCCCATTCAGTGAGCGCCAGGGAGTTGCCGTGAATCACGATGGCTGGGATGTGCAGCAAAGACAACTGCACATAGGCCATGTGAACGGCGGTCAAGTCAATGTCTTGCGCGACAGCGTGCATGTGCTGATGAACACTGATGTTCATCGAGGCCAGGGCGTCGGCAAAGGCGATGACCATGCCGCCCGCACCGCAGGCCGGTTCGTTGACGGTGACGAAGTCGCCACGGGCGACCACGTCGGCCGCGTCGCCCAGAAGCATCCGCGCCATGAGGCTGGACAGGGAGTACGGCGTGAAGAACTGGCCCTTCGCGTCGTCGCCGAACTCGCAGGCCATGAACAGCGAACCGAGGGCGTCATGGCGGCACGCTTCGAGCGATTGCACCAACTCAGCCAGCATGCGCGGAAACCGGGCCATTTCTTCGGCCGAGTATTTGCCGGCAATCTGGAGGTATCGCTCTTCTCGCTTGGCATAGTGCAGGCGATCAACGGCATTGCTGATCGACAGCGCGGCCAATTCACAGAAATCCGTGAAGACGGTGAATGACCGGTGCTGATGGGCGTTTTGCTCGATGAGCTTCGCGAGCGCGGTCAAATGCGGGTCCAGGCCCCGCAGATTTTTCGCTTTGATCATGGGAATTCAAGGCAGAAGCCGGGAAACCGCCCGGCACGGAAAAACTCAGGGGATCAGCGCAAAGCGCGCTGAACAGGCAGCCAATACTGATTCAACAGGTCGACCGCATCGGCGCCGGAAATGGGCTCATCGGTGCCGACGCCCAGGCGCTCAGCTTCAACCGCAAAGGCGGCGAGCAAATCAATAACTGGCTCAGAAATAGCGGGAGAGGGAAAAGCGGGTTCGCGCAAATCCGCTTCCAGGCAGTCGATGAATTTGCGAACCTCGGCCGAGCGAACGATAGCCCGATCACGCAAATACGCGCGCAGGTCAGTCAAGCCGGAGAAGACAGCACGAAGGGGAGACAGGCGCGAGGCAGTGGTGCCGGCCACGGTGGAGGCAAGGGATTGCATTGTGAACCATCCTAAATAGGAATCGGGAAGCCGCCCGGACGGAACCGACACTATTGCAGTGCCGATGAATCTATTATCTCACAATGAACCCGATAATATCAATATCCCACGAAACTACAGGGATATATTAGATATTCGGAGGCATATGCTTTCTCGCATACTCCGCGAGTTCGCGCATATTGCGGTGTTTGTCTCGAATCGCCCGAATACTGAGCCGCTCAGGGGATTCGGGGGAGGGTGCGACGGGCGACGGAGGATTGATGGGCAGCGGCGGCGCCGGGGCGTGCGCGACTTGGGTGGGCGGCAAGGCCTCGCCGGCACGGGCCAGCGGCTCGCCCTGGCGCCCTGGCGTCGCGTCACGTAGGAGCCGCGCCAGATAGGCGTGGACGTTCGACCGGGAGGAAGACACGCCCACCTGCGCGAGGTACTGCACCACCTGGGAGATGGTGTAGCCAGCGGCCCGAAGTTGAAGCAGCGCCGAGGCGTGCGGGGCGAGCTTGGAGCCTCGCCCAGGCATCACCGAGCCCATGAACACCTCTATTTGAGAAGAGTTCGCATTGGCGGTGGGGCGATGGGGTCTGTTCGTGCCGTGTGCGTGCTCCATTCGCCTAGTGTCCGTGCTTCGTTCGCATCTGTCCATGCTTCATCTCTATTCCGTTCGCGTTTGTTCGCATTCCGTCCGTGTTCGTCCGTTCTCCGTTCGTCGAACGTTCGTGCTTTTTTGGCCGAAAGCGCCGAAAACCAGTTGGCAGAACGGTCAAAGAGAACAATTGAATTGATGGCAGGATAGGCTACGCCGTGTATATGTGGCACAATTGGACCCATGGATTCACCTGCCACCACTGTTTCGAAGAACGGACAGCCGGCCGCCCGAACCCGTGCGACCTTGAACGTCGACCTCGGCGAGCTTCGAAGCCAGGTCATGGACGCATGTGAGTCAGAGGGCGTGAAGCCGTCCGAGTGGCTGCGACGTGCCGTGCGCCAGGCGCTGGGTGATGCGTCGCCAGAGGCCTCAGAAGGTGCGCCTGCCGGGGCTTCTGCTGAGCCTCAAGCCGGCCGTACTGCGCCCGGCCGTGGGGTCCACATCGAGCTGGACGCCGCCGCAGCGGAGGTGCTGGACGGCCTGGTCGCGCGCGGCGAGTACAGGTCACGGGTTGCGGCGCTGCGAGCCCTTCTGGACGGGGTAGGCGCGGTGGGCGGCGGGGACGGCGAAGGGTTGTCGGCTGCCCTACGCGCCCTGGTCACGTCCAATAACTCGTTGGTATATGTCTCCCGCGATCTGGCCAACGTCGCAAAGCTGATGGCGGCTCGTTCCAGCGACGCCGGGGCGATCCCGGTGGCTTGGCGGCTTGAGGTCGAGACAGCGGTCAAAGCGGCTCGGGACCACGTTCAGGTGGCGGGCAAACTCATCGAGCGCCTGGCACCGTTGGTGAAGACGCCTTCTGCAGAGGATGAAAAATGAGTTCATCGATCGACGCAGAATTGGCGAGCTGGGGCGACCGGATGTTTTTCGGGATGCCCAAGAAGGGGAAGAAAGGGGCGCCCGATCCTCGAATCATGGCCGGAAAGGTCCGTACGTCCTTGAGGGTGGCGGTATCTCCCAAAGCCTCCCAGGTGATGGTGAAAATCACGGGTGGCGGGAAAGGTCTAGGGGCCATCGGCGCGCACATGCGCTATATCAGCCGGCAAGGGAAACAAGAAGTAGGCGGCCCAGGCAAAACGCTGGAAGTCGAGGACGAGCGCGGAAATATCCTGACGGGCAAGGATGACATTGCAGCGCTGCGTGAGGACTGGAGGATGGCAGGCACACCCATTCCGGACGAGAGTCATCGGCGTGAGGCGTTCAACATCATTCTGTCGATGCCTGGTGGTACGCCTTCAGATGGGGTTCGGGACTCGGCACGGGAATTTGCCGCCGAGTTATTCAGGGGTCATCGGTACGCTTTCGTGCTCCACGAGGACACGGATTCGCCTCATGTGCATTTGGTGGTCCGGGCCGAGCGCTCGGATGGAGTTCGACTGAATCCCAAGATTGCGGACCTACGGAGGTGGCGGCGGGTATTTGCCGAGCGACTTCAGGACCGGGGAATCAATGCCATTGCCATGCGAGCTGCCTCGCGTGGCCAGCGGCGTGCGCCGCAGCCAATCTGGAGGCTGAAAACCAGTTCAGTGATCCGGAAGGAGCGGGGTCCGGAAAGAAGCCAGGAATCGATCCGTCGCGGGAGAGACGAAGCGCTGGCGGCATGGGCGCAAGTTCAAGAGATCCTCAAGAGGTCGCAGTCGCCGCAGGACCAGCAGCTGGCCAACGAGGTGTCTAAGTTTGTGGAGAGAACGCTCTTGCCTGGCAAGGTGATCTCGGCCGGGGGGGCGAACGTGGGGGATGACGCACGAGGGCCCAAGCGTTCGAGATAGATTGTTTGGTTCAGATTCGGGCGCCCTTCCCTGCCGCCGCTGCGCATGGGGCGAGGGCGACAAAGGAGTTACTCATGACGACGGTTAGCCGGATCGAGTGGACAGAGCAGACATGGAACCCGACAGTGGGGTGCACCAAGATATCTGCGGGGTGCAAGCACTGCTACGCAGAGACGATGGCCAAGCGGTTACAGGCCATGGGCACGCCCGGGTACGAGCGAGGATTTGAGCTGCAGCTGCTGCCGCAGAGGCTGCAAGATCCGATCAAGAGGAAGAAGCCGACGGTGTACTTCGTGAACTCAATGTCGGACCTGTTCCACGAGCGAATTCCCGACGACTACATCAGCCAGGTGTTCGACGTGGTGGCGCAGACACCCCACCACACCTACCAGATCCTCACCAAGCGAGGAGCGCGTATGGCGCGGTTCTTCAAGGGTAAGCAGGCGCCGCGCAATGCCTGGCTCGGGGTGTCCGTGGAGAACAGGAAGCACGGCGTGCCTCGGATTGACCACCTCCGTCGCGTTCCCGCGCACATTCGTTTTCTGAGCGTGGAGCCACTGCTCGAAGATGTCGGCGAGCTCGACCTGAGGGGCATCCACTGGGTCATCGTAGGGGGCGAGTCTGGACCGAAGGCCAGGCCGATGAAGCCGGAGTGGGCGGAGGCCGTGCGGAACCAGTGTGAGGCCCAGCGTGTAGCCTTCTTCTTCAAGCAGTGGGGCGGCTGGGGCGCAGACGGACAGAAGAGGGCCAAATCAGCGAACGGACGCGAGCTGAACGGACGTACTTGGGACGAGATGCCAGTTGAGCCCATGGCGGCCGCGGAGGTGGCTTCCGGCTGAGGGGTGCGGGCGAGTTAACCGTTAGGATCGGTGTTCTCGCCACTGCAGCGCTCGCGGATGGTCAAACGGCAAGACAAGTACACCTGGCACATCGGCAGCCCACCGCCACCGATCGACCCGCATAGCCTCGTCAAGCATCAGATCGTTCGCAAGTACCTGGAACGCTACATCCAGGTGCTGATGAGCAACTACCGGATCGAGAAACTCACGCTGTCGATCGTCGATGGGTTCGCCGGCGGCGGCGAGTACCTGGGTGAGCGCGGGGAGGCGGCCTTTCACGACGGTTCTCCCCTGCTGGCCCTGGGAACCGTTGCTGAGCAGGAGGCCTGGCTCAACGTCGGGCGGACGAAGCAGCGCCGAGTCGATGGAAGGTTCTACTTCGTCGAGAAGGTCCAGTCGAATTTCGACTACCTGAAGCATCTGCTGGGAGCGCGAGGGGTGGCTGGGCGCCTAGGCAACGATGTGCATCTGTTCAACAGCCCATTCGACCGGGTGGTGCAGCCGATCATCGACGACATCCGTCGGCGCGCTGGCGGCGAGCGGGCCATCTTCTTACTTGATCAGTACGCGTACGATCAGGTGCCGGGGCAGCTGCTCAGGCAGATCTTCTCCCAGGTCAAGGGAGCCGAGGTGCTGCTGACCTTCAACGTCGACTCACTGATCTCCTTCCTGACAGACTCCACGCCAAACCGCCGAAAGCTGGCGGATATGGGGTTGGATGCTTATGTCGACTGGGGCAGCATCGAGCGGCTCAAGGTCACCAGCCCCACGCAGTGGAAGTCGGTCATTCAGCGGAGCCTGGCGCGGGGACTGGTCGAAACCAGCGGCGCCACCCACTACACGATCTTCTACATCACGCCGATGGGTAACACCGCGTGGACCTACTGGCTGGTGCACCTGTCGCGCAGCTTCAAGGCGCGGGACGTGATGATGGAGCTGCATTGGGAGCACGCGAACCATTTTTCGCACTACCTCGAACCGGACATCTTCACGCTCGGGTACAGGGCCAACGACGACCTGCAGGCGCGCATGCAGGAGGCGTTTGACCTCGGTCAGGCTCACCACTTCGATGCCGTTGCTTCCAAGCGCTGCTTGTCGGGCTTGTCGGAGAAGCTGATCCCAGCTGTATACGACGGTGAGGCCAGAACCTTTGACGGGTGGCTGGAAGCCATTGGCAGCAAGACGCCGGCGACGGCCGACATGGTTCGCGAGGCGCTCGACCCGGGGATTCGGGCTGGCGATATCGTGGCTCGGTCGGCCAAGGGCGCCATCAGGCAGAAGGGGCAGTCCGTACAGGCGACGGATGTGCTTTCGGGGGCCGCGCAGCGGCGCCTGATCCTGCTGCCGGGGCATCTAAAGGGGGCATCGTGACAAGAAAGAGTCTGGAACAGCCGATTGAGCCGGACCCTTGTCCGGAGCTGGTGATTGAGCGCGGCCCGAAGGAAAAGGGCGTGGGATCTTGGGTTCCGCGGGACAAGCACCGTCTTCTGTGCGACTACCTTTACGCGAGTCGCTATGCGTGGAAGAAGTGGCCTCAGCGTGTCTTCATCGATCCGTTCTGCGGGCCCGGCCGGATCCAGGTCGAGGGTGAGTCGTTCACTCGCGAGGGTGGTTCGGTCATGGCATGGCGTGCGCTTGCTGGCCACGCGCCGTTTGGCCAGATGCTCGTGGGTGACCTTGTCGCAGAGCGGGCGCGGGCCTGTGAGCTTCGCCTGAAGGCGCGAGGCGCCGTCGTGGAGTCATTTGTCGGGCCGGCTGAGCGGACCGTACACGAGATGGTGAGCCGGGTGCCCCGAGGCGCCTTGTGCATGGCCTACATCGACCCGTACAACCTGGAATTGCTGTCGTTCTCGATTCTGCAAGCGCTGGCCACACTGAACGTGGACCTGGCGATCAACTTCTCTACCATGGACCTTCAGCGGAATGCGGAGTTCGAGTTCGACCCGGCGCGTGCCAGGTTCGACGACGCGGCACCTGGTTGGAGGCAAGACGCGGAGGTACGTGGGGCAAGCAAGCAGAACGTTAAACTGGCATTCTTCCAGTACTGGTGCCGCCTTGTTCAGGGCCTCGGCTTTGCATTCAGCCGCGAGATGCCGCCCGTTCTGAACGATCGGGGGCAAGAGATCTACAGGATGGTGTTCTTCGCTCGACACGACCTCCCGAATCGAATCTGGGCAGATGTGGCGCGCGGGGATAACCTGCAGTTGTTCTGAACGGGAAGTGATGGTCGACAGCTAAGTCGCAACCAGAACGACTACCACGTGAGGCGCTTCGCCCGCTCCAACACTCTCTGCAGGATGGCGCTGTCACCTGCTACTTCCTCAGTTTTGCCTCCGAGGATCAGACTCAATACCGGAACTGGTTTAGAAACTGAAGTACCGCGTTCAACTTCCTCTTCCCGTGATGAAGTCTCAAATAGAAGAGGCAGCTGCGCAGGGCGACCATCTTTTGAATACTCCATTTCACTCATCCCGGTTGTTATTGTTCAAATATACCACAGCGGGATATATTTGTCAATATTCTAAGATTTTTGAGCGGGAATCTTTTCAAGGTCCCTATTTAGGTGCTCCACTGCCTTTTCCTCAAAGTCTTGATACTTGTCTAGATATTCCGGAATGACTTTTCGACTATCTGAATCAATTCCGTTCTTGAAGCGTCCTTCGCTATCCTTTCTGGATTCCGCGTAGAAAATCTGCGCGAACCGCCTGGGGGATACGCCCTCGAAATGAAGGAATTTGACCTTGGCGATACCCTTAGGATCGGAGGCGTCAGCATCGGCCCCAAACTCAAAGGATATCGAATCCTCATGCAAATCCTTTGCCATGCTCTTTTCGTATGGCTCGATGAAATAGACATGCGTGATGCCTGCCGCAACGATATGCCTTGCACAACTATGACAGGGAAAGGTGGTAGTATAGAGACTTGCTCCTGCCAACCCCTGACCACCACTTCGGGCGACGGACGTAATCGCGTCCATTTCGGCATGTACCGACCTGGAAAACTCGATAAGCGATCCTAGGCGAGTCCTGTAGATCTCCTTTGCCAGGTGCTCTTGCACATCTTTCTCAATCTGGATGGGTTCTCCATCTGAATTAAGGACTCTTTCATTTATGACGGATACGATAGTCGATATCAACTCGTTCTGAAGCTGTCTCTTATGGAAATCATTGCGGCAACGGTTGTCCTTCCAATTCAAGCAGCGATGATCGCCCCCTGCGTGGCTTGGACCGTAGAGACCTCCGCCAGAGGCAGGTACATCGTTTCTGCCCGTCGCAAGGATCTGTCCGCTTGGTGAGATGATTGCCGCCCCAACCTGCCGGGAAAGACAAGCCGACTGCAAGCTTGCCGCAAAGGCGGCATACATGCCTTGTTCTGCTACGGTTGGAGTTTGACTCTTGTCGCCATGAATCAGCCGCAGGAATCGTTCGAGATTTTTTCGGCTGTGGTCGCTAAACTTCGCATCGTTCCTGACAAAGAGGTCTGAAAGAAAGAGGGCCCTATCTACGCGTTGTCCATCGGCGGAGTCCTCATTTCTGTCGATGTCTATCAGATCATCGACCTCGTCTGACTTTACACCCTCATTTTCTAGGAACATACGGCGCTCGCGATAGCTTCGTGTGACGCCTACCAAGTAAAAGAGATTTCTGTATAGTGCCCTGAGCAGCTGGACCTCTTCCGGTCGCTTTATCTGATCAATTAGGTACGCGACCATTTGGGGGACCGCAGGGGCGTGAGGATCAGTTGGCGACGTGGGCGTGCGTGCCTCGCGGTCCCTTCTTATCATCCAGATGGCTTGCTCGGCGAGGATGGCCTGATTCTGCGTCTTTTCCCGTATTGTTTTGCCCGCCTCCTGAAGGCGCCTATACCTAGCGAACTTCGTGCTCGCTCCTGGCGGTGGACTCCAGGCGGGGAAACGCCCTTGGTCCAGCGATTCCTGCAAGAAATCGCTCAGTTTGACTGGCACGACGGTATAGCCTAGGCTCTCCAAGCAAGTCGTCGCTTGATTTATGACGGCAGGTACGCCGGAGCCGATGGGGCCGGCGAATGCGACGACAAGCTCCTTTGATTCTCGCGATCTAAGTTTTGCTAGGAGATCGTCTTGGCGGTCGCGAGTATCTTGGACGGGTTGTATAGCAAAGACTCTTTGCATTTTTCTCCCGGTACTTAGACCCCAGGTGGGTGACATGTCCTGTACCACGCTGCAACAGGCTCGCGCAGTGGTCGCTTACAGCAAAGGAGCGCTTCAGCGATTCCTGAGGGGCGAATAGGAGCCGCTTCTCAGTTCGGGAATGGCTGGGCGGCACTGCTCGCAGGTGGGTCCCGGATGGTTCCTATGGGCCATGGCGTGCGATTCGACAACGAAGCCGAGCTCGAACCATTCCTTCTCCTGAAGAGTCCGTGACACCAGCCCAGCTGCGGCCGCTGCGTCTACGGTGTTTTTTGACAAAGCTAGGACAACGTTTTGCGCACCGCGTTCTAGCATCCAACGCGTGCGATGGCGACCAGAGGTGAAGGACAACGCAGGCCCGTTGCTTTCAAAGTTCGACTCGAAGTAGGCGGTGCCGAGGTTGAACATAGCGGGTTGTGGCCCGTAGAAGTGGTCGAACCAATAGCATTCCGGCAACGCCCTATACGAGGGCCAGTAGTTGCCTCGGCTCCAGTAGGCTTCGAGTGCTGCCGTTTCGACGACGACTGGGGTCCATTTATCGCAGGGTGACTTAGCCATCAGCAACATGTTTGGGCCCCTCCCAGAGCGCGATATCCCGGACCATGGTCAATGATGCCACCAGATGTGCATTAGGTCACCAGTGCAAGTATGCCTAGGGATAGCCTTGACCTGGTAGGGCAAAACAAATGCCTCTGCGGCATCATCAAGTGACGAACCTGAACCCGCATCCAGACGCATACGCAATCAATCGGCAACGGTCGAAGGGAGCGAAAAATGGCACCTGATGTGTCCGGAGGACCCGGCGCTTGGGCTCGTCCAAAGGATTCGGGAGCGGCGCAGTGGCCCGAAAAGAGCCGGACCATGATGAAGTGGGCTGTCGATTCAAGCTCGCTGGCGCCGGTTTACGTGGGCTCACTCGCTCGGACCGCAACAGGATTAGCCTGCGGATGCAGGTGCCCGCATTGCGGCGCCACCTTGCAGGCGGTGAATGCGGGGGTTCCCGTCGACCAGCTCGCCCTGGATGGGCGGCAGGATCAGCACTTCCGGCACCATGGCGCGCAGCAGCAGGACCGGTGCAAGATCAGCGTCGCTGAACGCGCCGCGTTGAATCTGCTGCTCGATACCGGAGAGATCCTGCTTCCCGCTCCCACGAAGTTGCATCCGCTGGCCGGAATGAGCGGAGCGACTTACGAAGGACACGCAGTAGGTCAAGCAGAGACAGTCGTAGTTCGTCGAGCGCACGTAGTAGATGAGGCGGCGGCCGAGCTGACCTTGGAGGATGGCCGCAAGCTGCTTGTCGTACTTCAAGGCGCCCGGGTTCCGACTGACACGGGACAGTGGTCCGCGGTAATCGAGATCCAGGTCAACGACGCGGAGGTGGCGCTATGGTCTCCTGAGCAGATCATGAACGGCGCGAGGCTGCGAGGGGACTGGCTCTGCTATCGAAAGCACTGGCAGGACGCGGAATTGCAAGAGCTTGCAAGGCGCGATGCATACGACAAGGCACTTGCGCAGCTGGATCCCGGACCAGACGAGGTCGACCTGCCTGAATGGCTTTCAAGTAAGCAGCGATCAGAGTGCCTGCTGCACTGGCAAATCAAACGCATTCTGGCGGCGGCTTGTGAAATCACGGTGCCGGGCTTGAAGCGCGAGGTGAAGCGCCGGATGCCCAATGGTCAATGGGAGTCCGAATGGGCAATACTGCCCGAGTCGCGGTTGGCGCTGAGTGACCTGCGGTGGGAACCGCCGATGGAGGGTTTCAAACCGGACATCGCCTGCAACGCCGTTGATCTGACCGGCAGTTGGGGAACGTTCGAGCTGATCATCGAGGTGGCGGTCTCACACCGCGTCGATGGGGCGAAGCTTGCCAAGATTGCGGCCAGGCGCCTTGCTTGCATCGAGCTCTATGCTGAACGAATCGCCGGACAAAGGCGAATACATGTTGACGAACTGCGGAGGCTCGTACTTCAGGAACCGAGCTGCAAACGTTGGCTATCTCACAGTAGTTTGGAGCAGCAGGTTCTACGCGCCACCGACACGCTCGAGCGCAGGGTCGTCCGACTCGAACAGAAGCAGCAAGAGGAGGACGATCGGCGAGCTATAGCAGAAGCGCAGCGTCGAACGAAGGAGGAATTTGAGCGCCAGTCGAAAATGCAACGCCAGGATTGGGTCGGCTCGCTGGCGCCTCATCGAGCGGCCCGAGAGCTTCTGAAGGCCCTCTGTTGCCAATGGGCAGGGGATCCTCTCATAACCGGCAACGGCATGGTTTGGACAACCGAGGAGCTGAGGACGGGCCTTCAACCCAAGGGTCTCGCTCCACTACTTCAGGCCAACATGATTCGGGATCGCGGGCCGCTTTGGCTTTTGTACTGCGTCAGCGCTGGGCTGCAACGTCCTAACGGCCGTCCATTGAGATACGAAGAGCTAAGAACGATCGCGCAAGACGCCCGGCGGTGGTTGCACTTGTTGCTCTGCGCGATTGATGTCTATCAACCGCTGATGACTAAGGAGGATGCGAGCCTCTACGGTGCTGATCGTGCGCGAGTCAGTGCGAGCATCGATCAAGGTTCGGAGGAGTTTGTTCGACCCGGCGAGTACGACAAGGCGCTTGAGGTCATGTTTCCTGAACTGGCTGCGGTACTGCTGTCGGGTGAAGGTACTGAGGAGTACGCAGCGGCGCGCAGATCGGAGATTGCTCAACAAGAGCAAGAGGCGCGGAAACAGAGGGAGCGCGAAGAGAATGAAGAGAGACTCAGGAAACGAGCGTGGGAGGAGGAGCGAAACCGTGTCGTAGGCCTGGAACAGGCGAGGGTTTCGTTCGCCCATCAGTTCGATTGGAATCGCCGTGCAGACCTTCCCAAGAACATGAAGCAGGCGATTGGTTTTGCTCGAACCTGCGGCCAGCATGGGGACGCAGTTGAAGCTGTCATCCGATCGGCCTGGGCCGCCAGAGAGGCAGGTACGCCGATAGCGAGTTGGTTGCAGGACCAAGCACCGTCCTCAAGTGAGGCCGTCGCCAAACTGGCGCATATCGTTGAGGTGTCATGGGTGGCAAAGACAAAGCGCCCATAGATTGCGCTGCTCTGGCAAAGCGTGGGCGGGCGACAGCCAGCGACGAGGATCTTCGACGCGACCAATTGAAGGCCGCAGGGACCACTACCGGTTCAACCTTCATTGCGGCTAGATGATGCTACGGTTCATCCGTTGGAACCTGGCTGATTTCAAAGATCAGCGGACCGTCCGAAGCTTGGCTGGTACGAGGCGCGAGTAGCTTCCCACCACGCGGCTTCGGCTGCTAAGAGGAGGCTCACTTGGCTGCTTCCAGGCTCCAGGATAGTTTCGGGGGTGATGTCCGGGCAACACTTGGCCGCATAGGCAAACACTTCCGCCAACCTGCCTGATCGGATCCCATAGGTCACCCAATAGTCAGTCAACGCAGGTATCGTTTTCGTGGCCCGAGGCATCGAGGGTGAGCATAGCTAGGCGATCCTGGACTCCGAAGGTCCGACCACGTGGGCAGGTAGCGGCTTTTTCAGAAGACCACCATGCAGCAGATGTCCAACCAGCAGAGCGCATACCACTACGACGATCGCCACGAGTAACAACGCAAATCAGTCCAGTTTGGGCATATTGAATCCTTCGTGCTCCCACAGTGCAGGCGCGGCCCGGCGCAGTCCGCGAGATCATCCGTCAACGCAGCGCGCGCGAACGCCTGGGAAGTCGTAGCACTTAAGGCAAGGCCTGGGGGAGCACAACTGGCTCGACCCTCATTCCCGCTCGGCGCAGCAGCGCGGGCAAGCCGTTGGGTCCTGAAAGATGCGCGACGCCTACGCTGATGACGGCATCACCATCCTCCAGGTACTTCAACAAGCGCGGCACCCAAGCCTCGTTGCGGTCGGCAAGCATTTTGCGCTCGTAGATCGCGGCGTCCTCTTGGTTGGCCGCGAGCGAGCTGAGGACGCTCGTCACTTCGTCAAAGTCACCTGTGTTGAGCGTGCGGGTGATCGTCGCCATTGCTTCAGGTTGTCTCTCGCTCAACCCCACGTGCAGTTGGTGCAGATGGATTCGGTCTTCGACGCTCCGGCGTCTTTTTTCCACCTCGGCGTTGACTTCGAGACTGTAAGTCGGCACGTTGCGATCCCTGGCATACCGAGAAAGCAGCTCGTCGCGCGAGGGGATGCCAGGCGGCGCACAAGGCCTGATCGCAGTTTCAGCGGCAGACAGCGGGCTTTCCATGGCGAGGGACGTCGCGAGTTCCCAGTCGACTTGGTTGTCCAAGTACCCAGTCCTACAGGCTATGCGGCGCCTGAGTTCAGCCCTTTCTTGCGGCGAAACCTGGGCTGCCCAAGGCGCTTCGCCCAAGCGTTGTGTCTTGGTTAGCTTGGCGAGCGCCGGAGGCCACACAGGCCTTGGTTCGGGCATGGGTCCTTCGGATGGCACTTGCTCAACGATGTGACGCTTGGCGCCGTCAAATATTGCGGCGCTGGGCTGGCGAAGCCCCTGCACCCCCACGTGGACTGTCCCGATGAGGATGCCGCGATGCCCGGCGGGTGTCGTGATCATCAGCGCTGGCACGCCGTCATGGACATCTCGAGGTGCCGACGAAGTCGTCTGAGCAGATGCCCCCAGTGCGGCGCCGAGCGTCAGCAGCAATGTGGAGAAAACACGGTCGAGAGAGCGAATTGGCAAAGTGATGCTTTCGAATTTGGGGAGGGGCGCGCCGCGCCGCCGTCGTGTATGGCCGGGCTTGTCGGCGTGGCACAGCGTTCAGCGTTCAATAGGGACGGTCGCAAACGACTCCGGAGATCTGGTGCGGTAGGTGGTGCGACTAGTTCGATGTGTAAGTGGGGTGGTCAGGGGCTGCGGGGCCGCCAAATCCAGCCCTCCTGGATGTCCTCTTTCGTTTGGAGGCCCCATGCTTCGGCTTCTTCGCCGTTGACCGCATGGACCTCCTTAGGCCCCTTCCCGAGGCCCGCCCAAAGCATGCGCACGCGCGGGATCCACTCGCCGAGCACAACTGCATTGCCAAGCAGCATGACCTGCTGGACGACCAGAGCCCCGCAGTTGCCAACACGGCACCAGAAAGAGTCGACGATGAAGCTCTCGTGAAGGCCGAGCCGCGTTTGGGCGCCTGACATGATGTGGCGCTCGCCCCCCATCCACACAGTCGGGCAGGCAGAGTCGCAGCGGGCAGCTCGTGCTGGCTTCGAATCGCCGCTGGGCCCGTCGTCCAGGATCGGCACGACACAGGTGTTGAGGTGTCCGTCTCGGAGGGCATAGGCCATGAGGCTTGCAGCGCCCAGGTGACCACCTGGGCTGTTGAGACATAGCCACCTGGCGGACGACGACTCGGGGTCCAACCGGGCCAAATCAGAGGCTTGCTGCGCCATGTCGGCCGGCAGGTTCCTGCTGACGTAGCCCTCCCAGAGGTAGGCGCGTTCGCAGTCAGTGGCGCCCTTACAGAGCCAGCCCGCGCGCAAGACACCAGCCGCCGCCGTCCCTTCGATGGCCTTGGATGTCGGATCTCCCCGGCCGAACCACGCGCAGAGCAGCCCGTTGAGGATCGTCAACATCGTGACGGCGAGCAGTGCGTACAGAAGAGGCGACTCGCGAACCATGCGGCGGATGGTCTGGAATGCCGAGGGCTGTCGTGGCGTGTTGGGATTGTCCAATTTGCGGGTCTGTCCAAAGCCAAACAATGTCCGTGTCGGGGCGCCCGGTTCTATCTACAGCGTCTTGCGCTCCCAGCCTTCACTGGTCAGCTTCACAGGATGCTTCAGCTCCCGGCTGCCGGCATCTTCCAGGTACTGCCTGACCGTCGGAAACGCTTCCTGCACTTCAGCCTGTTTGGCCCAGTCAGCGGTGCCGTCGATGCGGTAGGTGTAGATCACCGCAGCCTCTTGGTAGTCCCCGAACTTCATCGGGCCCTCCCACTTGACCACTTTGTCGACGGCCTGCTTGCCCCAGCACACATCCGTCCTCTTTTCCTTGGTGCGGCCGGTCAGCTGGAAGACTTCCACTTCGCGCTCGCGCACAAAGGGCTTGGCTGAGTCGGAAAGCGTAAACCGCCGGGCCTTGAAAGTGCGGCCGCCGGGCTGGCCGGCCATGCCCTTGAGGGGGACCTCGACATCTTCGGCCTTGACCAGGCCGGCCTTCTCCAGCGCCTCCATCTGGCTGGCCTTGCCTGTCTTACCAAACGGCGTGGCCTTCTCGCGCACGTCGGTCTCGAAGACGTCGACGGGCCACGTCACGGTTGGCAGGCAAAGTTCGCCTTCCTTGGCGAAATAGGCATCGAGCGCGGCGCTGAAGTTCTTGGCGTTGGCATCGGTCTTGTTGCCACACGCGGCGAGGCCACAGGCTGCGGACACGACGGCCGCAGCCGTTAGAACGGTTCTGCTATTCAATTGACGGGACTCCCTGGTGTCTTGTGACGCGACGTAACGAGATAGTTGCGCGTCGCGACCGGGCGCCGGATGCGCCGTGGCGCGTTTTTAGCGCGCCAGGTGGGCGTTCGGTTGACCGGGTTGCACCCGTGCGACGGCGTCCCGCCGGCGCATGCAGACTGTGACCTTCGGCACTGTCATCATCAGGTTACGACAGGTCGTCGAGCCGGTGGCAGAAGATCAGGTCGAACCAGTCTTCGACATCGTCCTGGACGAACTCGGACAGAGCAGCCGCGTCGAAGTGGCGGTACACGCGCATGTGGAAGCGCTCTGGCGTCGTAAACGGCTCGCTGTAGCCTCTTCGAACCCCTGCGAGGTGTGCGGCCGCGTAGTTGACGTAGCCGCAGACCAAGGCGAGCTTTTCAAGGACGAGGCAGTGCGGCAGGCCTGTGGCTCGCTTGAGGATCCTGGCGACCCGCTTGAAGCCTTGGATGTCGAAATGCCTGCCGCTGTGAACCCTGGGCAACCAGGGAGCGTCCAGCGAGCTCACCGGGCCGCAGCAGCATCAGGTCCGGCCAAGGCGGCCTCCAGGATCGCTGACAGGCGTGCGGCGGCCAGTCCCATGCGTTCCACCATCACCGGCTGCCAGCGCGTGGCGTAGTCGGCTGGAAGTCGGTGAGCGTCGGGGTAGAACCCAGGAGTGGCCACCAGCCGGCACGATTCCTCCACCCATTGCGCCGGTGTCGCAGAGGCCGGGAGTGTCGGGCGGCGAGAAGCCGCCGAGACGGCGGACTTCAGCGAACCCGCGTCATTCCAATGCTCGATGAGCCCTGTGTCCCAGAGCGCGTGCAGGTTGGTGCCGCGGCCGAAGGCCTGCAGCTGGAACTGGTTGCCGCCGCGATCGTCGCTCCAGCCGGCGTGCAGCGGCTGGTGTGCGTCGGCCACCAGGTGCAGTACGTAGGCAAGGGAGCGGGCCCGATCCGCTGCAGGGGCCGCCGACGACAGCACCGCCATTTGACGGGTCACAGCCTCGACGACGCACTGGCCATCCTTGCAGTCTCGCGCCGGAACATAGTGGCAGGCGCCGGCGCGATCGATGTTGACGTAGTGCCACCGGGCGGTCGCCGGCGACTTGTTCGTGTCCGGCCAGATGGCCAGCGACTCGACCGTGGCATCGGGGCCAGCGGCCGCCAGGAGGTTGTGCAGAGAGCGCTTGGCCGGGGCGGACAAGTTTTCGGCGGCGACGGACGCGATGACCTGGTGGCCCTGGTTGCCCCAGGCGAAGGCGCCTGCGCTGCCGAAGGCGAGGATGGCCGCTGCCGTGGCGGCCGGCCAGGCAGTGATCATCCGAGCGACGCAGCGCGGCGATCTTGAACCGGACAGGTGGCGGGACGAAGGGCAGGAGGCCGCCGCAAAACTGGACGAGCGGGCGGCGATCACTTGGCGTGGTTGGGTCATCTGAGGATGGCGATTTTGGATTCAACGCGAGCGCGACCGAAACGGCTCGTCCCTGTAGAACGGCGACAAACCGACGCGCACCACCTCGGCAGGCAGCGGCGGACAGACCAGCGCGGGCCGCTCCCAAGACCTCGCGTCATCGCCCATCACGACCGTTCGACCGGTGATGCGCGCCAGGTCGTCGCCCGGGCGGATGCCATAGGTGACCACCAACGACGAGGCCAGCTCTTCGAGCAGCGCAGACTCGGGGCCGTAGATGGACACCAGCTCGGAGCCACTGGCCATCACCAAGTAGGGCTTGCAGCCCACGCTCTGCAGCGAGCCGATGTGCCGTTCCAGGCTGGACAGGCGGCCGAGGCCCGGCAGGTCGTCCAGCATCAGCAGCAGGGGAGCGGCCATGCCCTCGCGCTCGACGATGCGCTCGAGCAACTGCGACAGCAGAAGGCGCTGAACCAGCTGTTCTGCAGGGAAGGGGCGAGCCTGGAGGTACAGCGTGGCCGGCGCGGCCGGGTTGAGCAGGTCTTCGAGCGCGAAGGTGCTGCGGTGAGTGTTGCCACCGATGACGGGGTCGGTGAAGGGCTCCAAGACCGCCAGCGCAATGCGCCGGACCTCACCTGGCCAGCGCTCATCGGCGCCTCGCGCCAGGTGTTCCGCCGCTTCGGTGGCGTAGGCGGCATGGATACTGGCCTTCAGGTCACCTTGCAGATCCAGCCAGATCCCGAGTTCACTGTCGTTGCTGGCCGCGACGTTGCGTGCGGCGCTGGCCAGCGACCCGTGGCTGAGGGCCTCAGCCAGGAGCACCAGCGTCAGGTAGACAGTGGCCAGTTGGTGAAGCTGCGGCTCAATCTTGTGTCTGGCGCCTTCCAGCAGCAAGCCCGCAAGGTGTGCAGCGTCGGCCGTTCGGTGGGCCCCGTCGAACCGGATGGCCGCCAAGGGGTTGTAGGTGTCGGTGGTGCCGGCTTGGCCGGGCTCGAATCGGATGATGCGGTTGTTGGCCTCGATCGAGCGCCAGGCGGCGGTGTGGGCGTAGGCCTCACCGTGCTGATCCCGGACGACGGCGCTCGCGCGCCAGGTCAGCAGGGTCGGAATGACCAGGCAAGTCGTCTTGCCGGCGCGATCGGGCGCGAACACCCCCACGAGGCGATCTGTGGCGTCGTAGAGGCTTTCAGTGCCTTTGCCGCGCCGCTTGACCGATCCAACCACGCACGCACCGTGCGCGGGCAGGCCATCGTGTCGGACCAGGCCGGCCTGCTCCAGCAGGGCGTCGCCAGTCGTGGCGGCGACGGGGCGCCGCGCCGTGGGGAATCCAAGCCAGTTCAGCATGGTGGCCTCCGCTGGGGTGTGACGGATGGTGGGGGTGACCGGCCGACGGGCCGCCGAGCCGGTCACTTCGCGCCTTCTTTCTCATCGGCGGCCTTCAGCAGTGAGGTGTCCCGTGCGTACTGCGCCACGTCGCGGATGCGCAGCCGCGCCACCACCGAGGCGTCCACCGGGCCCGGCTTGAGCACGATCAGATCGGCTTCGCCCACCTGGGCTGCGTCGGAGCCGAAGGCGGCCACCAGGTTCACGTTGTGGGTGATCAGGAGGGTGTTGGTGCCGCTGGCCGGCTCAATCGACACCAGGGCCTTCAGCGCCCTTCCCTGCTGGGCTTCCGAATCGGCGTTGTGCGGCACGGGCATCGTCAACGCCGCGTTGCTGGTCCAAGCCGGATAGCCGAGGTACTCGGCCGTCTCACGGGTGCGGCAGTACTCGCTGGCCAGCACCGAGCCGACGGGCACCGCCGAGGCCCGCAGCACGCGACCCCACCCCCGGGCATTCAGCCGGCCGATGTCGGTCAGGTTGCGCTGGGTCGAGCAGTCTTTGAGGTCGACCGGCTGCTGGTCGACCTGTGACGGGTCGGTGGTGGCGTGGCGCATCACCAGGACGTAGCCGCCGGTGCGCAGGGTCGCCAGTGTCTGGCCAACCTGCGACGGCGTGACCCAGTCGTCTGGGTTCGGCGGGCCCGAGGGGGCCACCATGCTGGCCAGGCTGCTGGTGGTGAACAAGGCACCGGCGGCCGTCGCCAGCGTCGCCGCCGTTGAAACGGCAAGGCGGCGCCAGCCGCGGATCAGATCGCTCATGAGGTTCCTCTCTGCTTGACGTTGTGTGGGGTGGGGCAAGCGGCGCCGAGTCAGCGGAGGTAATCCAGCAGACTGACGTAATCGCTCTTCTTCGCGGGGACGAACTGGCGCACCTTCATCGCTTCAAGCGCCTTCTGGCCGTCCGCGGTCTGGTGCAGCGTGGAAAGCACCTCGACGGCCGAGGAGACCACCGAAGCTGGAAGGTCCGCCCTGGCGGCGAGGGACCAGTTGGGCTGCGGGTCGAGCTTGGCCAGCACCCTCCCCTTCCAGCCTTTGAGTGCGGACGGGTTCATCAGGCCGGCCGAGTACCAGCTGAGCGCCGGGTTGCCGATGATCGAGTCGATGACATCGTTTTTCGGGACATGGCGAATCACGACGGTGTTGGGCAAGCGCTGGGGCGTGTTGCTGTCGGAGATCTGGTAGTCCAGGCCGAGCTGGCGAAGCGTCTTGAAGCCAAGGCGAGCGGTCATCGTGTCCGCCGGTGGGAACAGCACCAGTTGACCCTTGAGCGACGCCAGGCCGTCGCCTTTGAAGTTCGGCGAGGCAACGAAGCCCGCCACGTACGGTTCGGCCGTGCGGACCAAGGGCAGGTAGCGGCCGGCCACCACCTCCTCGGCCAGCAGGTCGACGGTCTTGTTGAAGATGTAGGCCGGACGGGGCTGCTTGGCCAGCTCGGCACGGAACAGGCTCACGTCGATGAACGGCTCCGGACGGACCTGCGACGGCGAGACCCTGGACAGGATCTTCGCGACGGGCTCATACCGGTCGTACAGCGCTGCGATCGAGACGGTCGCTGTAGCCGCCTCGTTGATGGCCAACATCAGCTGACGGTCGGTGCCAGCCGGCGACGAGGCGCCACTGGTGGCCGCAATGGCGTGGGCCAGGGACGGAGCCTGGCCAGCGCCAGCCAGCAGGGAAGCGGATACGAAAGTGCGTCGAGAGATCATGGTCGGGTGTCCTCAGAGAGTGGCGACAAGGCGGCCGCCGCGCAGACCGGTGGATCGGGGTGTGGGATTGAGCGTGTGTGGGGCGCGACTACTGGCAGCGGCCCGCCGCCTTCAGCAAGGCATTGCAGTTGGATGCCGGCGGCGTGGCGGCCGCGGCCGGCGCTGCGGAGGCCGAGGAACCGGTCGTGCCAGAGGGCGACCCTTCTGAGCAGATGGCGTCAGAAACGACGCGGCCGGTCATGCCGATGGCGCCGGTCACGTAGCAGCTGTATTGCTTTCCGGAAGACGTGCGGACCTGGTAGGAGGTTTTGACGCCCTCATCGACGCGCTGGCTGATGGTGAAGGTGCCGGCCGGCTGGTGGATGGCTGACGAGGTGCGCGACTGCAGCGATTCGTCCGTCACGGCGACCGAGGCGCAACCTGCCGTGGCGATCAGGATGACGGAGGCGGCTTGCAGGCGCTTGATGGGCAGTTGGGTCATGGTCAGGTCTTTCTCAGTGGGTGGGAAGGCAGGGCCCGGGCTCACGGGCCCGGAGGGGTCAAACCGGGGCGCTGTCGCCCCGGAGGTACTGGCGGCTTGCCAGCTGTGGAGTGGCCTGTGTTGGCTCAGTGGGGCCTGAGGCCCCGGCGAGGCGGTTCAGAGGCCTGGCTGGGCTGTGCAGGGCCGTTTGTCTGCGTGACCTGCGGCGCCGGTGCATGGCGGCTGGGCTCAACGCTGGGCGGTCGCTGACGTTCGGCGGTGGGGTCTAGCACCTTGACCGAGAAGCTCTGGCCAGCGCTCTGGCGCTCGGCGTGGCGGCTGGCCAGCAGTTCGCGCATCTGGTCGCGCATCGACGCCGGAACCGACTTGGCATCCAGAGCCGTCTCGAAGGCCTTGGCCAGGGTCGGATCGACTGGCGCCAGGACCGGCTTCTGAGGTGCGCTCAGCGAGCCGGTTGTCCCTGCAGAACGCTCTGTCGAGGGACGGCTGACAGCAGCAGCCGTCGCAGCCTCAGCGATGGTCTGGTGCTGGCCCGGGCTGGGCAGTCGGATGGCCAACCAGGTGTTGCGGTCGACGACCTGGTCTTGCTTCACCGTCCTTCCGTCCGGTCCCTTGACCTCGACGGGGAGAGCCACCTTCTCTTTGCCGCGGTGGTCCAGCACGACGTTGTCACCCACGCCGGCTTTGGAGGCCTCGATCGCGCGGGGAAGGTCCACGCCCCACACGTAGCGCTCTTCCTTGCCTGTCGACAGCAGCACGAAGGGGCTCGGGTCGTTCTTGGGGTTGAACTCGTACGGAGCGGCGCCGATTTCCTTGATGGTGCCCACATGAGTGCGAACACCCCGCACTTGGGCGGCCGCCTCGGTGGCGACGACGGACGCCACATCGGCGGCCACGCCGGCAGTTGCCAAGTGGCGCCGAACCGCCTCGGTGAAGCCGGGGTCGCTGCCGCGAGAGCCGGCGGAGGCCTGTGCCGCGGATGCCGACAGGGTGGTGTCGGGCTCGTTGGCCGCCGGACGGCGAGCGCGTGTGACCGGGTCGACGACCTCACCGACTGCCAGAGGCCGAGTGGCCATCAAGGGACCGCTGTGCGTGGTCGGCGCCAGGGGTCGGCCAACGCCCTGCTTCAGCGATTCGGCTGAGCGATCCGGGGTGATGTTCGTGGAGTACGCCGACTCCAAACGCGCCCTCTCCTGCCGGGCGAGCACCCGATCGCCCTCGGTCGGCGTGTAGCCAATCGCATAGATGCCACGGGCTTCGGCGGCGATCCAGCCTTGGCGCTTGAACTCTGCATCTCCGGTCAGGCGCACGGTGGACCACCCGCGCTCTGCAGCGCGGTCCAGCATCCCCTTGACCGCTGCCGGGTTGTTCACCTCGGTTTTCATGGAGAGCCAGCCTTCGCGGAAGGCGGTCTGCGAGGGCTGGTCGCGGAACTGGTAGTCGCGCCGGCCGATGACGGTCTGGGTGATGTTGAACCGGTCTTCCAGCGGCGGAGTGGGCCGACGCCCAGGGCGCAGATCCGCTTCCCGTTCGATTCGGTCCTTGGCGGCCAGCAGCAGCTGCGCGCCAGCCACCTGGCTGGTGCCATGCGCCGCTGAATAGCCGCGCAGTTCGTCGCCCGTCATGCGGCCCACGGTCTCGCCGGCCATCGAGTCGGCGCCGGACGAGGCTTGAAGCTGCTGGGTGATACGGCGGCGCAGCGCGGTGGTGGCCAGGTCGTCGAACAGTTGCTCCCGGCTCAGCAGCGTGATGGTGTTCGGCTCGGTCGCCGGCGCCT
The DNA here is from genome assembly GCF_038066555.1 of Ideonella lacteola. Classification (NCBI taxonomy): domain Bacteria; kingdom Pseudomonadati; phylum Pseudomonadota; class Betaproteobacteria; order Burkholderiales; family Sphaerotilaceae; genus Ideonella; species Ideonella lacteola. The sequence continues at coordinate 70,952 of NZ_JBBUTG010000026.1, forward strand.
GCTCCAGACGTGCGGCCGTGCGCTCCCGATCCGCAGAACCCTGGTTCAGGATGGCGGACATCCAAGGTTGATTCGACGTGCCTTCTGGCTCGGCGGTGCCGCGGGCGACCTTCGCCTGCAGCACGGCAGCGGCCAGATCCGGGTCACGGTCGGTGACCGCCGCGCGGTACGGTGCGTGGCGGTCCGCCAGCGTGCCCATCGCGAACGCGATCCCGAGGCGCTCTTGCGGGTCGGTGGTTTCACGCAGCGCTCGCACGTCGAGGGCGACCAGCTCGCGGGCGGCCGATGCGGACAGGATGTTGGCCGGCAGGAGAGCGAACTCGGTGCTGCGCCGCTCCACGTCCTCGCGGCGCTGGCGGTCGCCTTCGGGATCCGGGTTTGGCTGCGCCTGGCGCATCGGAGCTTCGACGTTGACGCCGAGCTTCAGGCGATCGTTTTCGGAAACGAAGGCCTCGCGGTAGGCATCGAAGCGCATCGCATCGCGCGCGAGCACGGCCGCTTCCTCCTGGCCACGGTGGTCGCGCAGGGTGCGCAGGGTGATCAGGTCTTGGCGGGCCAAGGTATCGAGAGCCGTCGGGGTGGCCTTGTCCATGCCGAAGTTCATGGCGTCCACGTGGCGGTCGCGCATGGCCACCAGCTGCGCGTCTTGCCAGTGCTCAGGCTGTGGCTTGGCGGCGATCGTTGCGGCCGAATCCATGTAGGCGTGGGCCGCCAGCCGGGCGGCTTCAGGGGCGGCTTCCTGCAGCGCCTGGCGGTAGTTCACCTGGTGCATGGCGCTGGCACCCATCGACAGCAGCGCCGTGGAGCGCTCGTCGGCGCCTTGGATGGCGCTGAGGGCCTTCACGTCGGAGGTGGCCCAGGCCTGGGCCTGTTCGCGGCCCACGCTGTCTTGCGCCAACGCGAAAGCGGCATCCCCCGCTTCCAGGATGAGCTTGCGCATGGACACGTCATTCTTCGCGGTCGCATCGTCAGCGGGCGTCGCGGCCGGGCCGAGGCGACGGGTGGTCTCGGGGGACTCAACGGCCTCCGGCCGCGGGGTGGCTTGAGCCTGCTCGGGAGTGGCGGTGCGATCGACCACGCGGGGAGCGGGTGCGTCCGGATTCAGCAGGCGGTCGTAGGCATAGGCCGCAGAGTCCGGAAAGCGCGCGGCCACGGCTTGCCGGCTGTCATCTGCGGGTCGAACCAGCAGCTCAGTGATCTGCTTGCGGACCACGTCGACGCCTTCGGTGCGCAGCAGGTCGTTGAAGTGGCCGCCGGCCGCAGGGTCCCGAAACTGCGGCACCGACAGGTAGGCGCCCAAGCGCTCGGCGGCCTCGAACGCCTTGGTGACACCCGGATTGGGCATCGGTGCGGTGATGTGGTGCTGATCCTGGCCGACGATGACCAGCGGGCTGAACGGGTACTTCTGCTTCAGCGTTTCGCCGACCGCCGAGAGGTTCGACATGTCGAACGACACGGCCACCGGCAGATTCGTCGCCTTGTGCAGCGTGGCCGCTGTCTCGTAGCGGTCAGTGGCCAGGATGGTCTGGCCATCGGACGGCGAGCCGATGACGTGCATCAGGCCACGGGTGCGGCCATTGGCAAGGAAGTCGACGCGGCCCTTCTCTTCGGGCGAGACGGTGAACAGCGACCACAGCTTGCCGTCGACATCGCGTGCGGGGATCACCAGCCGATCGCCGTCAGACCGTACGCCATAGGCGCCGGTGCCCGTGCGTTCCAGGAACGGGTTGGGCGCTTCGGCCGAGGGGGTGGGCAGCTGGGCCCAGCGCTTCTGGGCGTCTTCGGCAACGGCTTCGTGCCGGGCCTGGGTGGCGGTGGCACGGCGCAGCGCGGCGAGCTCGTCGGTGGTCTGCGCCTTGGCCTCGACAGGCACCGTCGCGACGGCTGGCTCAGCCTTGCCGAGTCGAGCGCCGACGCCCGCGCGCCATTGGTCAAATTCGTCGCGCTGGTCCAGGCTGGGGACGCCCATCGAGACACGCACGTTGCGCACGAAGTCCAGCCGCGCGGTGGCATCCGTGGCGGTGTCTCCCTGCAGCTCCTTGGCGATCTTGACGACCGGGTCCAGACGCGGCCCCAGCGCTGCGACTACCTCGGAGGCCGTCTTGCGTTCGTAGGCGAGGCCTGCGATGTCGGCCGTCACGTTCAGCCGGTCAGACGTGGCGCGGTCTCGCTCGATGCGCTCGCGCAGCCACGGGCTGATGTTGGAGAAGTCGAGGCGGGGCAGGTCAGCCGCGGGGGTGGGGGTTTCCGGCTGTTGGCTCATGGCGATTCCTGTGGAGAGTTGGAGGCGGCGTGCGAGGCGGTGGAGAGACGCGGTGGCGGGAGCAGCTGAAGCGCTCGCGTCAGCGAGCCGCGGCGACCACGTTCGGTGCGATCGGGTAGAACTCGAGCTCGACCCGGCGGTTGGCCTGTTTGGAGGCGGCCGAGTCGCCCGCGGCGGCGTAGTCGCCAGCGCCCTGCCAAGTGACGCGAACCAGCTGAGCGGGAATGCCGGCTTCCGTGGTCAGGAACTCGAACGCGGCCTGTGCCCGGCGCTTGGCCAGGTTGGTTTGCAGCGCGGAGTCCACGGCCGCATCGGTGCGGCCGCGAACGACGATGAATTTGGCGGCACGGGCGCGCTTGATCAGGTCCTCGCGCTGAGGCGGAGCCGGATTGAAGTTCGACGCGCCCAGCTCAAAAACCACCGTGGCCACCTGGTTCGGCTCGATCCGCACCTCGTTGCCGCCCAGGCCTGCGTCCTGAATGGGGAGCGGCAGAGGGCCACCGGTCGGGTTGATCCCGACCAGACGAACGGGAGGCGCGGCACGGCGGGCGGCCACTTCTTCGGTCAGGCTCGCCTTGGTGGCGGACAGCTCTGATTTGCAGGTCTGCAGCGCCAGGGTTTCCGGCTTGTTGACCGGGCGGCGGATCGTGTCATCGACAGTCGGTGCGGCAGGCGGAGACGAGCAGCCGGCCAGCAGCGCGACGCAGACGGCAGAAGCAATCACCGACGCGATGCCTGGGCGGACGGTGGGAGACGTGGCGATGGAAGCTGCGTTGTTCATGTGTGCTCCTGGGGAATGTGCGAATCGGTTCTGCGGTTCGGATCGGGGTGGTCAGCGGCTGGCGCGCGACATGCGCGGCTTGCGGCGCCGCCGTGTGCGTTCGCCGCCTTCTTGATCGGTGGGTTCGGTGGCCTCTTGGGCGTCGCTGTCGCCGGCCTGGTCGTCGTTGGCCGCCTCGGCCGGCTCGTCCAACATCGCATTGAGGAACTCGTTGACGAAGGCCAGCTGCTCGGCCTCGGTCGAGGCCTCATCCACCTGGGGCAGCGCCGCCAAATCGGCCAGCAGGCGCTCCAAGGTGAAGGCTTCGCCCGGCTGGGCCGCACGGATTCGCCCTTCCACGCGTGCGCGGTACAGGTTCAGGTCGATCACCGGCAACGGGGGCGGTGCGACCACCCGGGAGGAGAACACCTCGTCCTCGAAGTAGCGGATCTTCTCGGCGAGGATCGGGCGGACGTTCTCGATCAGCACCACCTCTTTGTCCTGGCCAAGTTCCTTGAACTCCTGCGGCAACAGAAGCGGGCGCTTCTGGGGGCTGGTGTTGGTGGAGTTCGATCCGCCGCCACCCTTGCCGAAGTTGGATGAGCGCGAGGTGGATTTGGACTTCTCGGTGAAGGTGCCCAGCACCCGGCTGTATTCCTCGGCGTCCTTCTGCGACTGCGGCGCGGGCGCGAAGAGGATTTCGGCGCCGTGGTTGGTGAGGTAGTTCTCCGCGCCCTTCTCTCCGAGGCAATCCTGCAGCTGAGAGCGCGACTGGAAGACGGTCAGGCAGCGCAAGCCGAAGCCGGCGAGATAGCCGATGCCCTGCGTGAAGGCTTCGACGCGTCCCATGGTGGTGAACTCGTCATTGATCAGCAGGACCTGGTGCTTGAACTCTGGGAAGAACTCAGGCAAGTGCTGCGTGTTGAGCTTGAGCAGCTGCGCGTAGAACAGGTTGAGCAGAACGCGTGACTCCGGGCCCAGCTTGGCGACCGGAATGCACACGTACACGGACATCAACTGGCGACGCAGGTCGCGCAGGTCGAAGTCGTTGCGGCTGGTGGATGCGTCGACGAACGGGTCAGTGAAGACCAGCAGCGGCTCGTTCATCGTGTTCACGATGCCGCTGAGCGTGTCGTCGGCGGACTGCAGGAAGCGCGACAGCGCATCCACGCAGGTGTCGGACAGTGGGCGGCCTGCCTTCTGGCGGCTGGTGATCAGGTGAGCCAGGTGCTCGCGCAGCGGCTTTCCTTTGCCGCTGGCCTGGCGCAGGATCTCTCCAATCGTGCGCGGCAGCTCGGGAGTCTCGACCAGGTACAGCGCGAGGCCCAGGAACAGGTTTCGCGCCTGACCCTTGAAGAAATTCGAGGTGGCCGAGTCGTCCGCCCGGCTGTTGAAGATGATCGCGGCGATGTCCAGGATGTCGCCGACCACGTAGCGGTACTCGGACCGGACGTAGAACAGCGGGTTGTAGCCGTGGCTGCGCGCGTCTTCAGAAAACGGTGCCCAGGCGTAGACCTTCTGACCGTGCTGGGCCCGGTAGCCGGCCGTGATGCGGTACAGCTCGGGCTTCACATCCAGCGCCACCAGCGAGCCGTGCCAGGCCAGGCAGTTCGGCACCACCACGCCCGCACCCTTGCCGCTTCGGGTGGGCGCGCTCAGCGACACCGAGCGCGGGCCGTCCAGGATCAGGAAGCGGTTGTTCAGGCGGCCGAGGATGATGCCCTTGGTGCCGAACAACCCCGCCTGCTCGACCTCGCGCGTGTTGGCGAAGCGGGCCGAGCCATGCAGTTCGCGGCCGGTGGGCTGGATGCTGGCCAGCAGAAGCGGAACCACCAGGAAGAGCACGGCGGCCGGCACGCCGAGGGCCAGCTTGAACTTCTTGCGCTCGGCCGGGTTCGATTCAGTGGACTGCCAGAAGTCGTAGCTGGAGCGCAGGGTCAGGTCATGCGGGGCTTCCTTGTGCATGACTTGGTACAGCGCCGCGCTGCCGTAGACGGTGCCGAGCGCAGCGGCCGTGATGTAGCCCACGACGCCCGCGGTGATGAAGATGCGCTTGATGGCGGCGGTGTTGCCCTTCTTCTTCGGGGACAGCCGAATCGGTGGCGTCGCAGCGCCGCCGCTGGTGGGCCCGCCTTGCTTGCCACTCATGCGGCCTCCCTGCGCAGGCGCGCTTCGGGGTCGTAGTGGATGCCGGTGATGTGGCGGCCCTCGTGATCGTCGAGGTGGATCACGATGTCGACCACGTCGCGGGCCAGCTGGCCGATTTCGGCCATGGTCATGCCGCCGCCGGCGGGCGACTCGCGCACCATCAGCGACAGCTGCTCGAAGGCCAGTTCACAGCTGCCGGCGTGCAGGCTGGTGATGCTGCCCGGGTGGCCGGACGCAGCCAGCCGCAGGAAGTAGTACGCCTCTTCCCCGCGAACCTCGGCCAGCAGGATGCGGTCGGGCCGCAACCGAAGGCAGGCTTCCAGCAGCTGCTTGGGCGTGACGCTGGAGGCGCCCTGGCCGTTCTTCGAATACAGCAGGTGCACCTTGTTGCGGTGGCTGCGCAGCTCGAGCTCGTTGGCGTCTTCGATCGTGATCAGCCTCTCGTGAAGCGCGATCAGCTCGATCAAGGCCTTCATGAAGGTCGTCTTGCCGGAGCCGGTCTTGCCGGCCACGACGATGGTTTGCCGGCACTGGACCGCCTTCTGCAGGAACTCCACGAAGCGACCCTGCGACTTCAGCTCCAGCAGCTCGCGCTCGTGTTGACGCAGTTCGCCCCGGCGAGCGTGCATGCGGCTGAACAGGCCCGCACGATCGAAGTCGGCCAGCGTGAACGCCCGGTCGGAGGGCCGCCGGATGCAGATGGCAACGACGCCCGGCTGGGTGGCTCCAGGCTGGCAGAACTGAACCCGGAGATTGCCCGGCAGCGTGGCGCCGAGCAGCGGGTCGCGCTCGCTGGTGTGCTGGGCAGTGAGCGTCGCCACCGCACCTGCGAGGCTCAGGCAATGTTCGAAGCTCAGCTGCGGGACGTTGAAACTTTGCCACGCACCGGCCTTCTCCACGAAGACCTCGCCGGGCCGGTTGACGCAGATCTCGGTGACGCCGGGCTCGCAGAGGAAGTGCGCGATCGGCTGCAGATGAAAGTTGACGGTCGCGTCGGCCGGCAGCTGCAGGAAGTCTTCGACGGGCGCGTTCATGGCTGACCGCCCTCCCCTGACGGCGTGCTCAGCGCGGCGTGGTTCGGCGATGCGACTGTCGGGCGCAGCTCGTAGACGGAAGAAAAGTCCAAGTCGCGGGCCGTGTAGACGCCGACGAGCCCGCCCTGGTTCTGGTACAGCAGCGGCGGGATGTTGATCGTCGTGCTCAGTACCATCTCGGCCATCTTGTTGCCCTGGCTGGTGGTGTTGGTCAGCACGATCTGGCCGTCGGCGCCCTGGCTGCTGCTGGTGTCAGACTGCTTGTCAGCGGCGTACTGGACCGCGTCCTGGATCAGCGACAACAGCAACGCTGCCGACAGGCGCTCGCCCCAGCGGTTGTCGACGTAGCCGCCCAGACCGCTTTCGCCCAGCTCGCCAGTCGCCGGCGAATCGAGATCCACCAAGACGCCGTGCGGCGTGCGCAGGCGGGTCCACAACACCGGGATGCGGGTGACGCCGGGTGCCACCTGGACGATGCGGTATTCGCCGTCCAGGTGCGAGCCGCGCTCGACGAGGACGACCTTGCCGCTGGCCGACAGCACGTCGCGGGTGGTCTGGCAGCCGACGAATCCGCTCGTGGCGGTGATGACCCTGGTCTTCAGGCTGCACAGGAACAGCGAACCCTTGGGCAGCGTCAGGTGCATGTCGCCGAGCATCCGGGCCTGCACGGCAGCCGTCGCCGTGGACGACATGCTGCCGAACAGTGCGCCGCCGGAGGCGCTGCCCCCGGCAGAGGTCGACTGTGGCGTGGCGTTCGACGCCGTGGTCCGCGTGCCGGTGGCGCCATTGATGCGCTGCTGCAGCGTGTTCATCATCCCGGACAGCTGGGTCTTGTAGGCGGCCAGCGAGGCGCGAGCCTCCGCGGTGGCCGAGCTACGGCTGCCGCTGCGCCCTGCACTGCCGGAAGCACCAGGCGAGCCCCCGGAGCCGGCCTGTGCCTGGTCAGGGTCTGACGCGCTCCTGGCGTTGGCCACGCGACCCAGCTCCGGCGCGCTGTCAGACGGAAAGATCGGGGCGTCATCGACCAGGCCGGCAGCGGGTCGTGCAGCGCCACCGGACATCGAGCCGGGAGCGCCCGCCGCCGTCGGCGCAAGTTCGATGGCCTGCGCGTAGCCGTTGCCGTCTTGGATGGACGGCACGGGCACCCCGGAAGCTGAGCCCGCCGGGGCTTGCGCCCCTGCGGCGCCTTCGGGCATCTGCAGGCCGATCGGCTGAGCGGCGCCCACTTGTTCATTGGTAGGCGGCGCCGCTTCGGGGGCCGCGTGGCTGCGGAACATGAAGTAGCCCGCGCTGCCCAGGATCGAGATCAGCACCACGCCGATGCCGCCCACGATGAACAGCTTGCTGTTGTCGGCCTTGGGCTTGGCTTGGACGACGCTCGGAATGGTCTGTTCGCCCTCGATGGGCTCCAGGGTGGAATCGGTCATTGCGTCATCTCCGTCGACGGGGTTTCGTAGGGGCCAGGGGTGCGAACAACGCGGGCCACGCCAGGCACCGTGGTGCCGTTCTTGGCGGGAACGCCGTCCAGGTCGAAGCGCTCGTTGACGATCGCCACGACGCTGTTGCCCAGGCGCAGGTAGAACTTCTTGGCCACCCGGTCTGCAACGAGCATGTCGTCGCGCACCATCACGTTGACCATCTCCTCGACCTGGTTCGCCGAGACCTGGAACACGGTCGGCATCGGACGGTTGTTCGGGAAGGAGAAGTAGGTCTGCTTGCCGTCGTCGAAGACCATCGCCGGGACGATGTCCTCGGAGTCCCTGCCTTCGGCCACCGAGTAGTCGGTGTTGCGAACGGCCGGCAGCACGCTCATGCGAGACGCAATGAGGTCTTGCACGCTGGGTCCGCGCGGCACCTGAGCGACAAAGTCTTCGAGCGAGAACGCCGGCTTGGCCACCGGTGCGGGCGGCGGCGGGGGTGGCGGCGGCAGATCCACGTTCAGCTGCAGCGTGGCGTCGCTGGCGCGGTCGACGGGCAGCACGTTGAACATGAACACGTAGCGACGGCGGGTCGTCACCAGGTCCATGTTGCTGTGGCCGAACGGGACCCGGGGCTTGATGAAGATGTCGCGGCCGGTCGCCGCGACGCACCACGGGTCTGTCGGCCGTCTGCAATCGGAGCCTCTTCCCATCGCAGGCGGGAACTCCAGCTGCTCGTCGTCGGCCAGCACGAGGTGAGTCACCATCCCTTGGGCCACATCGACTTCGATGACGCGCCCCTCTTCAAAGACGACGCGGCGAACCCGGGCTTCGTCGCCGGGCGATCCAGCGCCCGCCGCCGCCTTCTTGGATGTGGCCGACTTGACCAAGGGAATGGGCGATGCGGCCGCCCCTGGGGCAATCGCTGGAACCGGTGCGAGTGCGGGTGCATCGGCACGCGGAGCTGCCGCCGAGAGCTTTGCTGTCTTGGGCTGCGATGCCGCGGGGGCAACTTGGGTGGCTTGGGTAGCCTGCGCAACCTTCGAAGAAGGAACAGCTGGACCAGGGTCCGCCGGCGGCGCTGCTGAAGCGCCGCACGCGAAAGTACCCACGAATGTGCCAGCGAATGCGACCCACAGCGCATGGACCAAGGGGCTGAAACTGCTGATGTGGCGAGTGCGGGTGGCCATCACGATGCGCCTCCGGTCTTGACGGCGGCCGCAGGCGTCACCAGCTCAGCGTCGCGGCGGTAGCCGACGCACATGAAGCCCAGCGGGTTCTCCACCTGATCGATGGGCTTCTTCATGGCCTCGGGGTGGTACTCGAACTCGCAGGTGCTGATGTAGCGAGTCAGCAGCGACGGACGACCGTCAGCGAACTTGGTGCGCTTGTCGAAGGTGATCGTGATCTCCCCTCGCCTGCCGGCCTCGGTACCGGGCGACGGCCGCACGCTGATCACGTCGACGGTGTCTTCCTCCGACTCACCGACGCGCTTCTGACGCGCCTGGTCGCCCTGGTACATCGTCCCGATGGGCGCGAAGACCTTTTCAGAACTCATGCGGGCGCACTGCTCGTAGTCGCGCTTGAGCATGTTGAAGCTGTACGACTCGCACGAGCGGATGAAGACCTGGGCCCAGTGCTTGTCGAGCGTGCTGATCTGGGGCACCGAATTCGCATCAAATGCGCCCTGCACTTGCGTGTCACCGGTGAGCTTGTCGACCGTGATGACGACGGGCGGAAGGACGGGTCGGCGAGCGAGATAGAAGCTGCTGCCGAAGGACAGCAGGCAAAGCGCCGCGAGAACACCAGCGATGCGCCACGCGGTTTTGCGCGAGGCCTCGATCTGAGAGATCGTCTCAGCGGCGTAGCGTTTGGCCTCATCGAGGTCTTTGTCGATGGGCTCGAATCGGGGGAAAAAGGCGGCCAGAAAGGCGTCTTTGGGGCGGGTTTTGGGGATTTCAGGGTGAGCAAGGGCCTCACCGGCTGCCACCGGCGTTGTGGTGTTCATGACTGACTCCGAGTTGTGGGTTGTGCCGGCGATCAGCCGGTGGGTCCGTCCGTGCGCGTGGGACTCAGCGCGGGACGTAGTCGGACAGGCGTCCGGTTCGCGAGGTTTGCTGCAGTTGCGCCTCGCGGGCGCGTGATTCCGCGACGGCGCGTTCGGCCTCGCTCATGCCGCGGGCCATGTTGATCTGGGCCTGCTCGTGCTGCAGGAGCGCGTTTTCGGCATCGAGCCGGGCCTGGATCTCAGCGACAGCCTTGGGATCCTGCGTCGCATTGATCTGGTTCATCAGGCCTTCGATCTGGCCGATGCGACCTTTGGCTGCTTCCAGCGCGTCCATCATGATGGCCTTGGCCTGATAGGGCTGGCCCAGTTGCGCCTGGCAGTCGGTGCGCGCCTGGCCGCTCAGGTCGGCGCAGTTGTAGACCATGCGGGCGTCGCGCAACGACTTGGCGGTGGCCGTCAGGCTGGCGTACCCGCGGCTGTCCACGTTCTTGACGATGGTCGTCACGTTGGACGGCACGTAGTTCTGCAGGTCCTTGTCGTTGAGGATCAGGCCGAGAGCGCGACTGCCGGTCATCGACTTGACCTGCGTTTCCATCTGGTCGATCTGGTCATCCAGCTGCTGGATCTGGGTGATCTGGTTCTCCAGCTCTTCGAGGCCTTGCATGACCTGTTGAATGGCCTGCAGCAGCTGTTGCAGGTCGATCACCGGGATGCCCTGAGAGCGGCTGGCGGAGGTGAACAAGGTGAGCGAGAGAGCCAGGACGAGCGCCTTGGTGGTCTTGGTGGCAGGGATGTGCATGGGATGCCTTTCGAACGATGGTGTGGGTAGGGGGTGTCGCCGGGGGGCGGGCCAAACTGGCGATGCAGCTACGCGCTGCGGGGGTGCGGCTGGACCGCCACCGGAACGACGCTCACCGCGCCGTCCGCCGGAACCGAGAACCACCGTCGCAGTCCCAGATCCACGGCCTCGGCGAAGTGGTTCTTGATGCCGTAGTTCCCGGGGTGGATCGCCAGCATCAGCAGCGTCACGAGCAGGAGCAGTCTGAAGATCTCGACGATGACCGGGACGAGAGGAAGCGTCGGGTCGAGCAGCTGCTGTTGGAACACGGCTATGCCATGCGCAAGCTCGGTAGGCTTGAAGAGGATGGCGAGGACGATGGCCCAGACGATGAACAGCGGTGCCAAGGAAAAGGCCTGTGCGATGACTCGAACGTGCGCCCATGCCAGGCTTCGGGCCTGAGCGATCCACGTGTCGGCGCTGGCATAGGCGCTGGCCATCGTGGCGGCGTACTGGGCGTCCCGCATGGAGCCGATCCGCACGCCGTTGACCCTCACGTCCCATTGCTCGGCACTGTTTGCGTCGACCCGGGCCTGCAGGTGCTCTTGCATGGCGCGATGAAAGTTCAACGCAGCCCAGCTCGACAGCGCCTGGAACAGCAGCGCCAAGAGCCACTCGCCCGTCACCATCCAGAGCATGGGGAAGAAGACGAGCGTGGCCAGCAAGCGGTGGCCGACGCCAGGTGCTTTGAATGCCTGCAGCGACTTGCGCAGGAAGTGGATGATCTGGTTGAGCTTCATGTGGTCGGTCTCCTCAATGCGTCAGCGGCTGGAGCCGCGGCGGGCCACGCGTTGATAGACGGCCATAGCGGCGCGGCCCGTTGCTGCGGCTGCAGATGCGCCGGCACGCACAGCTGCGCCTGCTGCCTCTCCGGTGGCGCGTCCGGCCTTGTAGGCTCCGCCGCCGCCCGCTTCGACGGTGCCGCCTGGGCCCTGGTCTCCCTGTGTCTTGCTCGGAGAGCCGCCGGAGGCACCGGCGCGTGAACCGAGGAAGGAAGCCAGCATTTGGCCGCCGTGCTGGACGGCAGCACCGCCGGTCAGCGCTGACGCGTACTGCGGCGAATGGAAGACGATGTAGGCCAGGATGCACATGAACGCCAGGTACGTACCAGCCGCCGTGACCGCATTGACCGTGCCGCTCCCTGTGAAGGCCTTCGAGTTGCTCATCGTGGTGATCAGCTGCTCTACGACGAAGAACGACAGGCCCAGCGCGTAGAAGACGAACCAACTGATCACGATGGCGCTCAGCAGCGTGGACAACCAGGCTTCGAAGAACCGGGCCGTCTGCTTGAACATCAACGTCAGGATCGACATGGGTCCGATGGCCAGTACGAACGCCATCAAGACCTTGGAGAGCACCACCACGATCGTTCCGCAGACCAAGAAGATGACGGTCCCGAGCGAGAAGGTGATGCTGGCGATCACCAGGTCGAGGCGCCAGATGCTGGCGTCCTTCCAGATGAGAGCCAGAAGCGTGTCGGCCTTCTTCTGGGAGTTGTCCAACGATGCGTAAACCGTCGCCGGCGCGGAGTCGTCATAGGAGGAGCCGCTGATCAGAACTGCAGCCATGGAGTCCTGCATCCCGTTCGCGGTCGAATAGACGACGTCCATGTAGATCTGCGAGCTCAGAGCGAAGGAAAAGATGAAAGTCATCTTGACCATCTTCCAGAGGAAGACCTGCAGAGAATCGCTGGCCTCACCACGGGCCACGGCGTAGCCGTAGGCGCCGATGTAGACGGTGAGCCAGAGCAGAGCTACTGCGGTGAGGGAGACGGTCAGGGTGCTGACGACGCGCAGCACATAGCCGTCGAGGAACTGACTGATCCAGATTCCGAGTTGAGCGAACATGGCTACTCCTGCGGGGGGGTAGGAAGGGCGTGCAGACGGCCGTCAGGGGCCATTGGGATGCAGGCCTGAGGCGCTTCGCGGCCGAGACACACCTGCCACTGGCCCTTGAGCTTGACCACCCACTGGCGGCCGGTCTTCTCCTTGCCGAAGGTCGAAGGTGAGCAAGCCTTGGGGTGGTACCAGTAGGTGCCGCGGCAGTCCATGAGGCCGCCCGGCGTCTCGACGACGTTCACATAGGGCGTCATGGGCGGGTTTTCGTCAGGCCGCTGAAACGCCGGCACCATCCCCTGCATGTGAGCGGGGAACGGCGCTACCTCGACAACACGCTTGCCGTTCATCATGCGGACGGCTTCGTTGTACGGGGCGGTTGCCTGCGCACCAGCGGCGCCGGCTTGGGCGGCGAAGAGCGCGAGCGCGATGTTCCTGATGAGGCGGTGAGTGAGTTTCATGCGGCGATCCTCTTGGACTTGGCGTTCAGCTCCCGGCTGCGGCGGTACAGGATCGGCAGCCAGTCGTCCGGGTCGTCGCCCACCTCAGCGCGGATCATGTCCAGCAGCTCGACGCTCTCGGTGCTGGCGGACAGCACGGTCATCATGTCGCCGATGCCAGACAGGTCGAAGTCGACGATCACCGACTCGTTTCCTTGCTTGACGAGCATGTTGCGCGAGCCGTTTTGGCCCAGCGTCTTGATGTGGCCGAACTCGGCGGCGGTGCAGTTCAAGCCGTCGATGTAGTCGTGTTCCTTGGCCTGTGCATTGCCCAGCATGCACAAGGTCGTGGTCTGTTCGAGCATCGTGCGACCGGTCGGGTTGGCCAGGAAGTCGGAGATCTCTTGCGTGTCGAAGATCCCGAGCCCGCTCGCCTTGCGGATGGTCTTTTGCTTTTCTTTGATGAAGGGGTTGAAGATCGGGTCGTCAAGCGCCTTCCAGGCCTCGGCGACGTGATAGATCAATCGGCGGCCGTCGAGCATGCCCTCCATCACGTCGAGCAGGTCCATCATGATGGGCGTGCGAACGGTGCGGTTCGACAAGAAGCTCGTGTAGTCGAAGCCAAGGGCCATCGTGCTGTTCAGGTCGGACAGGCAATCGGCCTTCATGTCGAAAACCCAGCCGTTCTCACCGCCGCGGCACCAGCGGCCGAAGCGATTGAACAGACTGTTGTCACCTTCGCGTGGAAGGTTCTGCCGTACCGTTGAGAACCAGCGAAGCTCGCGCGGCATAGCGGCCACGGTCTGGATCGCCTGGGCGATGCGTGCGCGTTCGGAAGGGAGCAGTGGCAGCCCGTCTTCCAGCAGGCATTGCGTGACCAGCGCGACCCAGTGCGCTACGCTGTCCGTGGTCACCTTGCGCTGAAGCGGGTTGATCCCCGTTGGAATTCCGCGCTCGAATTGAATGAATCGGCCTCGCAGCGCCCGGATGATGATCTCGGTGTCCCGGTGCAGGCTGAAGGACACCAGTCGAGGCGTGTGGGCCCACTTGCGCGTCATCGCGAAGATGGTGGACAACAGCGTGGTCTTGCCGCCACCAGTCGGGGCGAGTATCTTGGTGCTGCCGGGAAGCTTCTTGCCCTCCGAGTCGTCGTCGGGCGGGCTGGCGTGGAGGTTCAGGTAGAAGCCGGCTCCGCTCGGGGTCCGCATCGGCATCAATGCCTCACCCCACGGGTTGCCGTCGCGTTTGCCGCGCAGGAACGTGTGGTTGCACGCCATCGCTGCGAACGCGCGGCTCGTGATCGCAGCCTTGCGCGGGCGCCACTTCATGTTGCCTGGCAACTGGGCGTACCAAGCCGCGTCAGGGATCAGGTCGACAGGCACCAGGTTGAGGGGTGACTCTTCCTGAAGTGCACCACAGGCTTTGGCGGCCGCAGCGGTCGCCTCTTCGATGGTGTCGCCGAACACCGCGAGGGTGTAGTGGTAGTGGCCGACTTGGTAGCGTCCGTCGGCGACCCCTTTGATCGCTTCGTTGAGTGCATCGATCTGGTTGGTGGCGGCGTCCTCCGACGCGGTCAGGTGGCCAAGTTGGCGCTCCAGCGACGCGAGCGCGTCGCGGCGTGTCATGCTGGAGAAGCTCTGCGTCTCGATGAACTCGATGTCCTCGTAGAGGATCGGGCCGAGAACACCTGGCTCCACGTCTGACGGGTATTCCTTGATGTCGAGGAGCACCGCGTAGCGCTTCTTCTGGCGGTCGTCGATTTCGACGACGCCGACCCCGAAGTTAAGCCGCGCGTCGGGCAACTGCGTATCAATGGGCCCAATGGGAAAACGCACATGGCGCTTTGGTCCACGCAGTCCGTTGAGGAGCAAGTCGTAGAACTGGCCTGGCTCCCACAGGTTGCCCTTGGGTGTCTGTTGAAGGCAAAGGCGACGGGGGCCGTACTCGCGCAGGCTGCGCTCGAGGATGGTTCCCTTCTCATCCATGACCTTGAGCGCCTCCTCCTGCCGCCGGGCGATGTGTTCGGCGCCGTCGGTCGACTTGGCCAAGCCTTTGGCCAGCGCGCTCTTGAACGGCCGGTACACCAGGGACATGTACAGCTCCTTCTGGAGCAACGGCCGCTTGGTCAGGTTGTCCTGATATGCCTGTGAGAGGTCGGCCGCGAAGTTCGGGCCCACGGGGTCGGTGAGCCGATCCGTCCCGCGCATCTGCATACGATGGGAGTAGACGGTGAACTCACCAGCGGGCAAGCCTGTGTAGAAGTTGCACAGTGCGTGGTGACACGCCTCAATGCGCGCGAAGTCGGCTGTTTCGAAGTGGATGCCCTGCACGGCCCAAGAGCGAAGGTAGTCGCCCTCGCGGGTGAGCACGTCTGAGGCTGACAGGGGAATGCGAGGCGCCACGAAGGCGCTGACCCTCGCCTCCTTCTTGGCGCGCTCCCAGTGGCGCGGACGGTCAGTGGGGTTGCGGAGAATCATTTGCAGTCCTTGCCAAGTTGGTGGGGCGCGTACGAACGGGACTTCCAGAGCCCGCGGTTCGGGTTCATCAGGGTCAAGCGCAACTTGATCCACATCTGGAATAGGCGCTGGTCGTCCTTGCGGGTGACCATCCACATCCAGACGTATGCGGGGATGACGATGAGAAAGGTCACGGCTATGACCCAGGGCTTGCCACTGAGCACCGCACCCCAGGCGCCAACCAGGATGACCGGGATGAACACCAGCAGGGCCATCAGCGGCACGCCTGCTTTCATGGCAGGTCGCGTCGCTCCTTTGAAGATCTGTTCCTTGATGGTGTCCATCGCCGGCTCGTTCCTATCTCAGGTGGGAATGAACGCAGCTGCCATCGCCGCTGCGCCGCCGGCAATCGTGCCGCCGATGAACGGGCCCGCGCAGTCACGGACCGAGGCGCCGCTGAAGGAGATGCGGTAGCCCGCAAAGCCCCACGCGCCGGTCATGATCAGCAGGCAGATGCCTACCATGGTGTCGCGCAGGATCGTGCTGGACCGCACCACCGGCGCCAGAGCGTCGGCGAAGGCGGGATTGGCCGCAGCCACCGCGAACGCGGTGACGGCGACCATGCGCAGTGCCTGGCTCTTCGTGACGTTGAAGTTGCCGAGGGCTGATTTGAGGTGTTTCGTGTTCATGCTTGTTTCGTCAAATGAGTGTTCGATTGAGGTGTGTAGGTAATCGGTTATCTCGCTGGTACGGCCTCCTTTCGTCGTGTTCGCTTCGGTTCCCTCTCACATCCGGCGGGCCCGTGGCCTCTTCGCTGTGCGCGTCAACTGCTTCGCGCGAACCGCGTGGACTAGAGATACGAATCGCCTGACCGGGTGGTCCCGGTGTCTTCTGTGGCCAGAGCACCGCGGCCTGGCCTTGGATACGTTGCTAGCGTCAGCGTGTGGGCGCTGCCGCTACCTGGATTTGCCGTTGGCTGGTCTTCCAGGCGACCAAAACTCGGTTGACGTAGCCCCGCTCAAACCCTGTCCGAAAGTTGCCGCTGTTGTAGCAACTGAAGGCCTTGAGCAGGGCTGCCTGTTGATCAGCGCCCTTGGTGGCGCGCGTGTAGCAGTCGGAGAGGATCGTCTGCATCGCCCGCAGGTTCGTGCAGGCATCGAAGGCCCCCTCGATGCTCATTCCGAGGCGCGGCAGGTTGGCCTTGTTGATCTGGCCGAGCCCGAGGTCGAAGTTCCAACCTGCTGCCGCCAGCGCCTTTGCCGTGGCGATGGCCTCGGCACGGTTCTGCGGTTGCCGCTGGAGCTTGGCTCCAATCACGCCGATGGCGTATGGGTTGCCACCCGACTCGACCTTGATCACTGCGTGTGCAGTGCTCGGCGCGACCAAGGGGGCGCACGATGCGAGGAGCGCTGTGTAGTCCATCGCCCTCCCCTGTCAGGAACCGCCAGGCCCGGGGTCATCGGGGGGCGGCTGGTGCGCCTTGTCCCATGCGGCCTGGTCTTCGTCGTAGCGCGGATCGAGGGGCTGGCCCTCCAGGTTTTCGCGAGCCGCGTCCGAGTACCAGGTGGACGTGCCGAAGGTGTCCCAGTAGACGATCTCCCACAGTCCGTAGCCGTCGATGTAGACGGGGATGCGCCAGCGGTAGGTGCAGCGCAGGTACCGGTCGTTCGTCGGGTGGAACTGTTTGTACATCTCGGGGCAGGTGCCCTGAACGATGTACTCGTTTTCTGAGCTGGTGCCGTTGCCGCTGTCTGCAAAGTCGCACGTCGGGAACGGTCTGCCCATGGCGGTGTCGCGCAGAACCTCTCGGACGAAGCTATTGCACTCAGAAATCGACTGCCACGGGCCAGCGATGCAGAGCAGGAACTTGCAGCCGTCGGCGGCGCTGGCCGTGGTGGCGAGGCCAGCGATTGCCGCTGCACACAGTGCATTGCGAAGTGCGACAGGGCTTGAGGAGGTCGAAAAGTGATACATGGATCGTCGATAGCGGGTGCGTTGACGTTCTAAAGGTTCGTTTGGTGATCTCTTTGGCGAAATATAGACTCACGGATCGTGTCGCGCAAGCCCTGGGCATTTGAAAAACGTCGCAAGAGACTGGTGACGATGGCTCGAAAGTCGAGCCATATGCCCGGCCAGCGACGTCGACGGTCGCCTGCGCTGAAGCAGCGCGGCCCGGGTTTGTCGCAAAATCCGCCCGATATGACCGCAGATGCAATTGAAGGTAAGACGGGTCGCGGAGCGACAGCACTGCTGGCGGTTAAGCGCCTGCTAGATAGGCACAGCGTCCCTCAGCGCAGGCGCACTCGAACGTTGACAGAGGCCGTTGGGTTGCACCGACAAGCAGCGTTGAGGCGGCTTTCGGGCGACGCAGAATGGGCAGTCAGCGAACTTGAGCTGTTGGCGGGCTGGTTTGGCGAGAGTCTGGCAGACCTGTTCGGGGCCTCAGATTCCCTAGACTCTGCCTCCACCACTGTCGACCTTGTAGTGGGAGGCCTAGTGGGCATATGCGAAGCAAGGATTGGGGGCAAGTTAGCACCGGGGCACCCTTGGTCCTTCGTCGCATGGCAGGAGGGAGGCAGATGGTGTGTCGGTCCCAGATGCCCGGATTCGTCGGTGGCCTATGCCGTTGAGTCTGTGCGTATCAGACCGCAGCGAGCGTGTCAAGTGCGAGTGGCAGTGCTGGATGACGACAGCGAGTACGGTGTCAACATGGCGATTGCGTTGAAGAAGCTGGGCCTGGAGACGGACGCGTACGCTTCTAGCGATGCGTTTCTAGCCGCAGTTCGCGAGGGGGCGTACGACGCTTACGTCGTTGACTGGCTGCTGGCGGACGGCTTGGATGCGGAGGCAACCTGCCATGAACTTAGGCGCTTGGCCCCCACCGCACCGGTCATTCTGCTCACGGGACAATTGAATAACGCCCAGGTGAGTGAAAGCAGCCTTCTCCGCGTTGCCGAAGCTATGTCAGTTGAGCTTTGCGAGAAGCCGACACGCTTAAGCTTCCTTGCCGCTAAGTTACGGCGCGAGGTTCATGCACGAGCTGCACAGTCCGCTGGCGACTAGGCCAGGGCGTGTGTTCTTAGATACGGCAATGACGCAGCTCCACGACGTTCTGCCTCGAGCTCTCTTTCCATCCGACGCTTGTTGTCGGCGATGCGCCATTGGTGCAGTCGATCTACAACCGCCGGCTGCCAGGGCAGCATGTAGACGAGGGTGTTGAGGCAAAGCAGAGACTGGGATCTTGGCAGTTCGAGTCCATCATCGCCAAGAAGCCCAACGTTGGAGAGAATACCCATTGGGTTGCTCTGGGCGACGACGCCTGGTGCGACCTCCACCCAATCAAAGAAGACGTGAATTCGAGCACCAAGGTCATGAAGCGACCACAGGGTCGTGCCGAATTGGTTTGTGCCTGAGCACCTGGTTCGGCTCGATCGTTCGTGGAAAAAGTGCTCAGCCTTGTCGATGCAGTTTCTAGCTGACACGAGATGTTTGAAGGCCACGTCGGTCGCGCTGCGCTTTAGTGCTGTCATCGACCACTCCCGAAGTTGCAGTAGGCTTAGAGTCTCGTTGGGCATGGAATCGATAACAAGCTAGCCAACTGGGTAGGTGGCGGGTAAAAGAGGCACTAATGCAACAACAGCTGTTCCTTGACGTCAGCCAAGCGCAGGATGTCGCAACGTTTGAAAGGCGCTTGCTGACATTCGCTGGTGCGCTTGACTTCGGTCTTGTGAACGCATGGCTCGTCTCGGAAGCTCCTGGAGCGCCGACGCAGATTCAGTACGTGGGCAACCGAACCGAAGCGTTCGTGAAGGCCACTTCTGACCCGCGGCTCATGAAGCGAGATCCTGTGCTACATAGGCTGCACACTGAAAGCCTACCGTTTACCTATTCCCTCAGCACGTACATTGACTCTGGCAATGGAGACCTGGCGGACGTCTTGGACGCCCACGGGTACCGGAACGGAGTCACAGTCGCGCTCCACTTGCCAGGGAACAAGCACTTCGTGCTGGGGTTGGCGCGAGAGGACAACCTACCGACAGAAGACCACAACCTGACGCACCTGCTCGCAAGTCTGCAGTTGGTCGCAGTTCACGCGCAGATAGCCGCTCAGAGAGTGATGGCTTCCGTTGATCCCATCTCCCTACCGGCGGATCCCGCAGTTGACCTGCCGCATGCCTTCCCCAAGCTGACGCCGAGGGAGATCGAAGTGCTCACCTGGACGATGCAAGGAAAGTCGGGAACTGTGGTGGCTGAGTTCCTTGGCATCTCTCATGCCGCGGTGAAGTTTCACGTAGCGAATGCGATGAAAAAGCTCAATGCACCAAGCAAACATGTCGCCGTGCTAAGGGCACGCGACCTGGGCCTTTTATAGGGTTTGCACCTATCCACTTGCTTGTGAACCTAGCCAGTTGGCTAGCTACTCAGGCAGGTTCTTTGTTGCTCAAATTCAGTCATCGCCAGCGCATTCAGCCGCTGGTCAAGAAGGAGTCAAGATGATTGAGTTGCTGCTGCTGCTGGCTGACCTGTCTGAGTACCTCGGTCCCATCGTGGGCTGGTAGTCCGAACTGCAGCTCAAGTCGGGGCGAATCGCTCGCCTCCAGTAAAAGATCCCTCCACAACCGGCGTCGAGCCTTCGGGCAAGAGTTGGTTGACTTTGATGGCGCTGGCAGTAACTTGCCGGCGCCTTTTTTTTGCGTGGCTCGTACACTGACGTGCAGATAGCAAGCTAGGCGAAGGTGGTGGACTCCATGCGAAAGAGCAATGACGCTAAGCACGGGCGACGCGTCACCGTCGACATTGCGCAACGTTGGCCCTCCGCTTGTAAGTCGTACGAATGGGTCTCACTTCTTGGGGGCCCGGCGAACATCCGGGTGGGAGAAAGCCTGGAGTTCGAAGGAAAGACTCTTAGGGCGACATTCAACCCTGCATTGGTCATTCAAACGGATCCTACGGATCTGCCCAGCGCTTCGTCGGTCAGTTCCTACTTCACACCGGAACTTCGTTCAGTGGCTGTTCGTTGGGAAAAGAGCGTAAAGCTCGCAGGAGCTAGTTGTCTTCCCATCACCGCAACTCGCACGGGGAGTAGCCCCACTCTGATGGACGCAGTCGTGGCAGCAAGCGACGCCGACGTTGCCCCAAGAGAGTGGGCTGGCCTGTACTGGTATAGGGATGGCGAAGAGGAAGAGTCGTACGTTGCGCTATTGGACGGTGACGAGATTAGACTGCGGAAGGTTGGCCATGACTGGTGCTGGGAATACCACAGCGCATTCATCGAGGCGTTGGCAATCAGTAACGGCACTGTGCCGTCCGCAATTTCCGGAAGATCAAAGACTCAGTCGTCCGCGATCGATTCGCTGATGAAGGCGCCTTTGTTGCTGCGCGGAGCGTGCATAGAGACACTTAAAGCCGACGCCGGCGGTGAATCCGAAGAATGCGTCGAGATTCTGAACGCGGCGGAGCGAAGAGCTATGGCGACCGCATTGAGGCAGTTGGCGCCGTTTGCAGCCCCCGACGAGCTGCTCTTTGAGAACGCCCTGCGGCAGCCGAACCTCAAAAGCGCCTTGCGGAAGGTAAGGACGCATTTAAGGGCGGTTGAGCGATCGCCCCAGGCTTGGAGTTGAAAGGGTGGCGGAAGTGTCGGATCGTCCTGATTCAGGGTGCGTGCGACTCAGCGGTGGCTCGGTGTCGCAAGTCGACGACTACGCTCTAACAATTTCAAAAATACTCGGGATGATCGCTCACGAGCTAAGGGCACCGCTGGCCAGAATAATGGCCAGCGCGGAAGTTCTACAACTAGGTGGGTTAGATCCAGTAGCTGCTGATAGCGTCGAAACTATTATTAGAAATGCCGAGCAAGCGTCTAAGCGAATCGGCAAGCTGGTGCGCCTAGCAGACTTGAAGCGAGTTCCTCCCGATCGAGAGCGGTTCGACGCACTTGACGTGGTAGCAGAACTCGCTCGTTCCCATGGAGTGGCGTGCTCACTTAAGTGCGACGTCGATTCGGTGGACCTATGGAGCGATGAAACGCTGTTTAGTCAGATCGTCGACAACATGATAGAGAACGCTGTCAAGTATGGCGAGCCTGGCAGTCTCAAGATTTCTGTATACAGATCTGACGGTAGAGTTTTCGTCGATGTACACAACAAGGGCACACCCATACATGACGAGGACCTAGCAAAGGTCTGGACACCATTCTTTCGATCGCGCGCAGGGTCAAAACCTGGCAGCGGCCTGGGACTGGCGTTTGTGAAGCTGGCAGCAAGCGAGCTTGGTGGACACGTGCGGGTCACTAGTTCGGTTGAGCAGGGTACGACTTTCACGTTTGCGATGCCCGAGCATTGAAAGCATTGAAGTCACTTCATGTGCGAGCTGCTGCGCCAACTGTGGCTTTCGCCTGACTGAGATGTCATACCGATCCACACCCATCTCACCGGGAGAATCCAAAGAACCGGTTGAGATGATGATGGGCGCCTCGGCAATGCCGGAAGTGGTGCGGATGCGCTGGACAAGTCCCAGAGCCGTCGTGTCGCCGACATGCCAATCAAGGACAAAGGCATCTGCGCGGAGGAAGTCGATCGCCTGTTCGAGCGCATGGATCGACGCGAAGCTGCGGACATCCATGCCCAGCAGCTGGAAACAAGCAGTTTGATGCGCGAGCAGATCAAGATCATCGTCGAGCAGTACGACAACCGCACTCGTTGAGTGGCGGGCCACTGGCTTGTCTCGCGCTGCGTCGCATCTGCTTTCCATAAACAGCAGTGTCTACATCAAGCACCGGAGAGGCAAGCCTGAACGCTATTACCGTATTTGTACGGTAGTCAACGCAGAAGGCCGAAGTCCTCTGCAAGCATGACGGCGTGCGTCTTGTTCAGAGCTTTCAGTTTCCTCATGGCCGACTGAACGTATTGATTGACGGTCTTGTCGCTAATGCTCATTCGATCAGCGACCTGTATTGCAGTAAGCCCGTCCCTGGAGAATTGAAGGGCCGCGACTTCTCTTGGGGCCAATTTGGGTAGGCGTTCAACGCCTACGACTTTAGGCATTAAGAGCTTTGCCGTCGCATGCGCTCCATACATCGCAAGGAACGCGATGTCCTTATACATCTGGTTCTGTTGCGCGGGATCTTCTGGCAAGGCGTCGATACGGTCCAAGCCAAACAAATACTGGACGGTGGGGGAGAGCCTGATAGATAGACAAATGCCTGTCTTGTATCCATGCGCTGCAGCGATTTCCCACAGATGTCCAGCGCCCGCGCGAACATAGAATTCTTGATCGTAGTGAAAAGGGAAATTGTTGGCCCGCATTCGGGCCATAACTGGATCCACCAATGCAAGGTCGTCATTCTTTCCCTCTTCGAAGTCGGACGGCGCATTGTCAAGGACGCGAAACTTTGGCCGCACTCCAGGTGGCTCGAAAATCAAATTCGACGCAAAATAGTCGAAGCCGAAGTGCCCTGTAGACCTTTCCAGACGCCGATGAAGCTCCATTATATTTTTGGAGGCGGCGATTTCTGAGAAGTCATCGTTGTTCATGCGAAGTTCCTGCAATGTCAGTCAATGTCATCCCGACTTGAGTGAAAAGTTGCCGGATATGTCCGGCTCTAGTCGAGGAGGTTCAACTGGACGGCGATGTGAACAGCGTGAACCTTATTTGAAGCACCCAGTTTGGCCATCGCTGATTGGACATACTGGTCGACTGTCGATCTCTGGATTCCGAGCTTCGATGCAATGCGGGCCGCGGTAAGACCGTTGCTAGACATCTTTAGGACCAATTGCTCACGGGGCGCGAGTCGAGGTGGCTCGGAAATGGGTGTTGACGGGAGCATCAAGGCACGAGCTGCGAATGACGTGTGGAGCGCGAGGTTGATGAAGCTGCTGTAGAGGCTGGTGCGACTAGCGTCACTTGTGGGCAAGTCAAAGCATCGGTCTAGTCCGAAGAGGAAGCGCGTGGTTTGGTTGATTTCTATTGCTACGCACAGGCCGGTTTTGTATCCGTGCACTGCGGCGACTTCCCACAAGTGGCCATAGCCCGCATTTGTGTAGAAATCTTGGTCGTACTGAAAAAGGAATGGAGAACTCGATAGCTTCTTGAGTACTGGATCTACCATCGCCGTTTCGTAGTCTTTGCCGGCTTCGAACTCGACAGGAGAATTGTCCAAGACCTTGAATCGTGGCAACTCACCCGGGGGGCGGATTACAAAGTTCGAAGTGAAGTACCGGAAGTCGAGAGACGACGTCGCTTTCTCTAGTCCGCGAATGAGTTCTTGGATGTTTTTCGACTGCCCTAGCTTCATCAGATCGTCTGGATTCATGCTCGTAGACCTCTGCGCTTCCATACCGCGCCTTCATTCGATTTGCGCAGCGGGCATGTGCCCTCCCCACTTGATCCTTCTGCGCTGCCGTTGAGGACGAAAGCGATCGTCTTTTTTAACGGAGCGGGAGTCCAGATTGGACTCGGTGATCTAGCTGACTGCGTCTGTTTCACTTCAATATTCTCAGCTTTATGGCCATATTGACGGCGTGCACCTTGTTCGAAGCACCCAGCTTTGCCATGGCTGATTGAATATATTGGTTGGCTGTTGAGCTCTGGATTCCGAGCTTTTCCGCTATTCGCGCTGCCGTGTGGCCATCTCGCGAGAGAGATAGAACCTCGTACTCCCGTGGCGAGAGTCGTGGAGGTACGTGGACGGGCGCTGGCGCGAGTAGGATCTCGCGAGCCGCGAACGACGTATGCAGCGCAAGGTTTATGAATGCACTGTAGAGGGATGTCCGGCTCGTCTGGCTCTTGGGCAAGTCAAAGCATCGGTCCAGTCCGAACAAAAATCGTGTGGTCGGGTTGATTTCAATCGCAATGCAGAGCCCCGTCTTGTATCCATGGACAACGGCAGCCTCCCACAGGTGACCGAACCCGGCATCCACATAGAAGGCTTGGTCGTATTGAAATGGGAGGGACGTTGTAGCCAGCTTTGTGATGACCGGGTCAACCAGCGCGATGTCGTAGTCCTTTGAGGCCTCGAATTCCGCCGGGGAGTTCTGCAGAACCTTGAATTTCGGCAATTCGCCCGGGCTGCGGATAACGATATTTGAACTGAAGTATCTGAAGTCAAGAAATGCCGCTGCCTTTTCCAGGCGTCGCAACAGGTCCTGTATGTTCCTTGACTGACCAAGAAGTGTGATGTCGTCTTGATTCATTGCGCGTGTGCCGAAGGTGCATGGAGCGGCGTCGTACTTTGGACTGCGGCGCTATGTCCCTCTTCGTATCCTCTTGTGTTCCCTTTCCACCCTTCCTAGCCAGTTGGCTAGGTTCTCAGGATAGCCGCAATTGGTTGAAATGGCGTGCTGGGAGTTCGTCGCAGTACAAGGCGGGAAGCGCTCGTCACAGACACAGTACGCGACTGCAAGGGGCATTCGTGATTCGGAGAAGAGACGTTGTTGGTGCAGCTGCCGCGTTGGCTGCTGTAGGTGGGAGTTCGCCGTTGCGGGCCCAACCGATGGTGGTGAAGTTCGGTCAGTCGGCATCGCTGACGGGCGGACAGGCCGCGTACGGCAAGGATGTGCGCGATGGCATCCTCGCCGCGTTCAACGCGGTGAACAAGGCCGATCCCAAGGGCCCGCGCTTCGAGCTGGTCACCCTCGACGACGGTGGCGACAAAGAGCGCTGCAAGGCCAACGTCAAGCAGTTGGTCGAATCCGGTGTCACGGCCCTGGTGGGGCTGACGAGTGGCGCCGCCGCGGAAGCCTGCTTGCCCTTCGTCGAAGAGCAGCGCGTCGTGTTGCTGGGCACCGCCAGCGGCAACATGGGGATCCGCGACGA
>NZ_JBBUTG010000027.1:0-89980 GCF_038066555.1 Ideonella lacteola
GACGCCGCCGGCCCATCAGATCGACCCCATAAGTGTTCACGTGTCCGACTCCTTCTAAGCGGACAGATGTTCACTACCAGGGCGCTGTCAGATCAACATGTGTTCCCTGGCTGCTTACGATGGCGGTGCGCCGGATGGTCGTGAAGTCCGCGGCCGCATGGGCCCAGGTTGAAACGGCCACCAATGCGAACAAGGGCAAGGCTTTCACAGTGAACATGCGAATCTCCCGTTGGGAATGCGTATCAGGGTAGAGGGCCCATGACCATTCACAGACCCTCTCTCTAAGGACGCCCTGCCGTGCACAAAGCGGACGTGTCCCACTCCCTAACCCGGTGACCGCTTCTGGGGGGACGGAGCGCGCACAGCGCAGTGCGCGCTGGGGCCCAACGCTCATGGGCTTTCCCAAGCCCGACATCTGGCCCCTTGAGCCACAGGCCGCCTGGGTTGCGGCGCCTGGCTAGTTCTGGCTACTTCAGTGCTTCGACCCGGATCATCGCCAGCGAAAGGTTGTCGCCGGTGCCACGCGCCCGCTGCCGAGCCTTGCTGATCAGCATCTCGCTGGCTTCACGCGGGTTCAAGGCATTCACGATGGCCCCCAGCTCTTTCTGGCTCAGGTAGTGCCAGAGACCGTCCGAGCAGGCCAGCAGGGTGTCACCGATTTCCAGGCGCTCGATCTGCGTCACCTCGACGGGGGGATCTTGCTGGGTGCCCAGGCAACCGGTCAGCAGGTTCGACTGCGGGTGCGTGTTGGCCTGGGCTTC
The DNA here is from genome assembly GCF_038066555.1 of Ideonella lacteola. Taxonomy (NCBI): domain Bacteria; kingdom Pseudomonadati; phylum Pseudomonadota; class Betaproteobacteria; order Burkholderiales; family Sphaerotilaceae; genus Ideonella; species Ideonella lacteola. The sequence continues at coordinate 762 of NZ_JBBUTG010000027.1, forward strand.
GGTGATCTTGCCTTCGTCGATGAGGCGTTGCACATACGAATGGTCAATCGTTCGCCGAACCAACTCGGAGCCGCGAAAGTGGTAGACGCGGGAGTCGCCGGCGTGCACCGTCCAAGCACTCAGATCGGGCAGCACCAGGTAGGCGGCCAAGGTGCTGTGGGGCTCTTCGTCGGCGGTGATCGCCGTCAGCTTGATCATCAAGTGGGCCTCGACCACCAGTTGACGCAGCATGGTGGCGGGGTCGTCGGTGTTCGGCGCAAAGCGCTCGAAAACCTGCCTCGCGATCATCACCACCTGATCGGCGGCCGTGCGCCCGCCGCTCTTGCCGCCCATGCCATCGGCCACCAGCGCCAGGGCGCATCCGGGCACGCGACCGTGTGGGAGCACTTCCACCTGGTCCTGCTGGTAGGCACGGTCGCCCTTGTGCAGGCCGGTTGCGGCGGAAAGGCGGAATCCTTGGGAGGGAGTCATCATGACCGGCAATATAAACTGCGGCCGCTGTGACCGACGCCCTGGAACCCCCTGATAACCTGCATTCCCCGCAACGCCGGCTCATCGAATTGCGGATAGAGCACGCCGACCTCGATAACCTGATCGACCAGGTCGACGCCCAGGGTGGGGGAGATGAGCTGACCTTGCGCCGGCTGAAGAAGCGTCGGCTGCTGCTCAGAGACCTGATTGCCCAGCTGGAGGCGCGGCTGGAGCCGCCCGAGCCTGCCTAGTGCAGTGTTCGACGCCATGCGGAACATCAAACCGTGCCTTTGGCCGCCTGGCGTCGTTGCAAATCCTCGCGATGCCACCGGGCATCGCTGTGGTTTGCGCCTCGCCCGACGACCAAATCCATCGGTTTTCTTGAGTTCCGCCCAACATCAAACACTGCACTAGATGACCGATTCGCACCCGAGCGGTGGGCTTCGCCTCGCCGTGGCGCAGAGCTTTGCCTCCGACGGGCCTCTAGGCCGGGCAGATGGCAGCTATTCGCCGCGTGACGCCCAGTTGCAAATGGCCGAGGCGGTGGCCGGAGCGATCGATGGGCGTCGTGCGCTCGTCGTCGAGGCTGGTACGGGTGTCGGCAAAACCTTTGCTTACCTTGTTCCCGTCCTGCTGTCGGGCAAACGCACCCTGGTCAGCACGGCGACCAAGAATCTGCAGGACCAGTTGTACTTCCGCGATCTGCCGCGATTGCGCGAGGCTTTGGGGCTGCCGGCGACCGTGGCCCTGTTGAAGGGGCGGGGCAGCTATCTGTGCCGACACCGGTTGCAGCAGGCCCGGGAGGGGGCCGTCCTTCCAGACCGAATGGCGGTGCGCGCTTTGGCCCGCATCGAAACCTGGGCTCAGGCCACGGCCACCGGCGACATCGGCGAGCTCGAAGGCCTGGACGAGCGTTCCGATGTCATTCCGATCGTCACCTCGACGCGCGAGAACTGTCTGGGCAGCGAGTGTCCCGAGTACCACGCGTGCCACGTGATGAAAGCTCGCCGCGAGGCGATGGCGGCCGACATTGTGGTGATCAACCATCACCTGTTCTTCGCGGATCTTGCATTGCGCGACAGTGGCGTCGCGGAGTTGCTGCCGACGGTGGACGTGGCGGTGTTCGACGAAGCGCACCAGATGGTCGAAGCAGGGATCCAATTCCTGGGCCAGACGCTGGGTACCGGGCAGGTGCTCGATTTCTCTCGTGATCTGCTCGCGGCCGGGCTGCAGCACGCTCGCGGGCTGATGCCGTGGGCGGAGGTGGCCGGCGCCTGCGAGAAGGCCGCTCGCGACCTGAGGCTGGCGGCGGCTGGCGATCTGCCCGACGTGAGGGCCCTGGTGAAGCGGCGCTGGGACGAGGCGGCCCGCGACGACGTGCTCGATGAGCCTTTGGATCGCCTGTGTTCGGCGTTGACGGCCGCGGGAGACGCGGTGCAAGGGGTGGTCGAAACGGCACCGGATTTCACCCGGTTGCAGCAGCGGGCCAAAGAGCTGGTAGCCCAGGCGGCCCGGTTTCAGAAGCCCAGCCCGGCTGACCAGGTGCGCTGGGTCGACCTCACGCCCCATCAGGCGCGCTTGGTGGAGTCGCCGCTCGACATCCGCAGCATGATGACGCAGCAGCGCGACGCGGCGACCCGTTCATGGGTCTTCACCTCGGCGACCCTCGGAGACGATGACGAGCTGAGCTGGTTCTGCGAAGCCGCCGGGCTCGAAGATGCCGAGCACCTGCGTGTGGGCAGCCCGTTCGACTACGAGCAGCATGCGCGCGTGTACGTGCCGCCCCGGTTTCCGGCGCCCAACGAGGCGGCCCACAACACCATGGTCGGACGCGCGGCGGCGCACTGCGCGGCGGCGCTCGGGGGTCGCACCTTCGTGCTGACCACCACCCTGCGGGCCATGAAGGTGGTTGCCGAAGCGCTCACGAAGGAGCTGTCCGACCTGGGCCAGTCGCTGCAGGTGTTGGTGCAGGGCACTGCCGCCAAGCGGTCGCTGTTGTCACGCTTCCAGCAGGGCGGCAGCGTGCTGGTCGGATCCCACAGCTTCTGGGAAGGCATCGATGTGCCGGGTGAGGCGTTGCAGTGCGTGCTGATCGACAAGCTGCCCTTCCCGCCGCCGAACGATCCTTTGGTGGAGGCGCGGGTGCGTCAGTTGAAAGAGCAGGGACGCGACGCCTTCAACGACTACTTTGTGGCCGAAGCTGCCATTTCGCTGAAGCAGGGCGCCGGTCGCCTCATCCGGACGGAATCCGATCGCGGATTGCTGGTGATATGCGACACGCGCCTGCGCCAGGCACGCTATGGCGCGCGTCTGCTTCGGGCACTGCCGCCGATGCAGCCGCTGGAAAGTGGCGAAGAAGCGCTGGCCTTCCTGCGCTCTTTGCGATGAGGTCACCGCCCCGCAGCGGCCATGAAAAACGGCCCCGCAGGGCCGTTGATAGGTGAGGCGAATCAGCCGAATCGCCGTTCACCAGAGTTGCCACCACGCCCTGTCATCGCCGCGCACCTTGCCGTCGGCCAGGAATCGGCTCTTGGGGAAATTGAGCTTCAACACCCGGTCTGCGTCGTCTCGCAGTTCGGCCAAGCCGAGCTTCTCGTACGAGCGGCCCATGATGTAGAGGGCTTCTTCGATCGCTGGCGTCTGTGGGTAGGTGGTGATCGCCTGCTGGGCGCGGTTGGCGGCGGCCACGTAGGCCCCGCGTCGCAGGTAGTAGCGCGCCACATGGACCTCGTAGTCAGCCAGCGCGTTGACGGTGAAGTCCATCCGCAGCTTGGCGTCAGGCGTGTACCTGGACTCGGGGAACTGCTCGACCAATTGCTTGAAGGATTGGTAGGCGTCGCGCGCGGCCTGCTGATCACGCTCGGAGAGCTTCTGGTTCGACAAGGCGGCCAGAAAACCGATGTTGTCGTTGAAGTTCACCAACCCGCGAAGGTAAAGCGCATAGTCCAGCCCCGGGCTGGAAGGGTTGAGCTTGATGAACCGATCCAGCACCGACAGGGCGGTCGCTTTCTCGCCAGCCTTCCAATTGGCGTAGGCCAAATCGAGCTGCGCTTGCTGCGCCAGCAGCGTACCGCCGGCGCGCCCTTCGACGCGTTCGAGCAACTTGATGGCGTTCAGCCAGCCGCCCGCCGCCATGTCTTCCTTGGCGTCTGCATACAATTTCTCCGCCGTACCCTGGATGTCTCCGTCGTCCTTGCTGAAGAACGAGCTGCAGCCCGCCGTCATCACAACCAGGGAAATCATCGCGGCACGAGCCAGCGGCCGGCGGAACAAGTCTTGGATCATCGGTGGGGGCGCGCGCGGCGATGGAGCTCGCAGCGCTGGTGGTCTTTGCCAAGCAACGAAAAGGATTATATGGGGGCCCTTTCAGTGCCTCGGGGCACGGCCGTGGCCGAGGGCAGCGAGCCGTCCGTGGGCGATATCGAGGTTGATGCCGGGCCGGAGACCCGCGAGTGGCGGCTGGACGCCGACAGGCACGGGCAGCGTCTTGACAAGGTGCTGGCCGGCCTGGTGCCTGAGTTCTCGCGGAGCCATTTGCAATCGCTGCTGGCTGCTGGCGAGGTGAAACTGGACGGTGCGACCGCCGCGGTGGCCTCACGCAAGGTCAAGGCCGGCCAGCAGCTGTCCATCACGCTGGTGCCGCCTGCGGAGGCCCGCGCCTTCACCCCCCAGGCGATGTTGCTGAACATCGTTCACGAAGACCCGCACCTGCTGGTGATTCACAAGCCCGCTGGCCTGGTGGTGCATCCTGCTGCTGGCAATTGGTCGGGCACCTTGCTCAACGGCTTGCTGGCGCATGACCCACAGGCTGCACGGCTGCCCCGCGCCGGCATCGTTCATCGCCTGGACAAGGACACTTCCGGGCTCATGGTGGTGGGCCGCAGTCTGGAGGCTGTGACTGCCCTCATCCGCGATTTGGCGGCGCGTGACATCAAGCGTCGCTATCTCGCGCTAGCCCACGGGGACGTGGGCTCTGCGCCGTTCACGGTCGATGCGCCGGTGGGGCGCGATGCCGTCACGCGCATCCGCATGGCGGTGACATCCGCCGGCAAACCCGCCCGCACGGATGTGTTTCCTCTGGCATTTCGCGAGGGCGTCAGTGCCGTGAAGTGCGAGTTGCACACGGGGCGCACCCATCAAATCCGGGTTCACCTCGCATCGCGCGGTCATCCTCTCGTGGCCGACGCGGTCTATGGCGGCAAGCCGGCGCTGGGGATGCGTCGTCAAGCCCTGCATGCTGCCGAACTGGAGCTGGCGCATCCAATCTCCCGGCAACCCTTGAGTTTCAGGGCGCCGCCACCCGAAGATTTCGCTCAAGCTTGGTTCGATGTGGCGCGGACTTGACATTTCGGGCGACACCTGACGTTTTTTGGGGGCTGCACGGGTCTACAATGCCGCTCCAAGCCGACAGATCCAGAGGGATCCGCCAAACTTTGCCGCACCGGCTCATGCCGTCCTGCGGGGCGCCCGTCGAGCTCATGGAGTCGGGCCGGTGTTGCCGTCGTCTGAACCAGACGAACCGTGGCGCCGCCGCCGACCATCGCCAACGAACCGCACCGTCACGCCGTCCGTGCGATCGCCCGCGCTGGCCACGCCTGCGCCCGGCAATTGCCGCCGCCAACGGGCTTGTTGAAGACAACCGCTGCCAGACTGCAGCCTGCGACCCCTGTCGATATCTGATCGATGAATACCCAGGACGCCAAGCGCGTGCTTGAAACCGCGCTGATCTGCGCGAGCCAGCCCATGCCGCTGCGCGACATGCGTGCGCTGTTCGCAGACCAACTGGGATCTGACACCTTGAGATCGCTGCTCGACGAGTTGGGCCGCGATTGGACGGGCCGTGGCGTGGAGCTGATCGCCTTGGCCACGGGGTGGCGTTTTCAAAGCCGACCCGAGATGCGCGAGTACCTGGATCGTCTCAATCCCGAAAAGCCCCCTCGTTATTCGAGGGCGGTGCTCGAGACGCTGGCGATCATCGCCTACCGTCAGCCGGTGACGCGCGGAGACATCGAAGACATCCGGGGCGTGGTGGTTTCCAGCCAGATCATCAAGCAGCTCGAAGACCGCAATTGGATCGAAGCCATCGGTCACCGGGATGCTCCGGGGCGCCCGGCGCTGTATGCGACCACACGACAGTTTCTCGACGATCTGGGTCTCGAGAGCCTGGATCGATTGCCGCTGCTCGATGGGCCGCCCGGCGCCGAGGCATTGCGAGCTTTGGCGGCGGAGCAGGTTGACCTGTTGAGCGACCAAGGCGAGTTGCCGCTGGAAGCGCCCGCATCCGATGTGACCGGGCCGTCCTCGGTGGAGCGAAACGATCTGCCGGTGGATGAAGCGGGCACTTTGCTCCCGGATGCCACGGGCGACATCGAGGCCTCGGTCGACGCCGATGCGGCGGTGGTCGAGCCCGGCAGTTCCTCCGAGCCAGTCGTTGACGTCGCGGAGCCGGCAGCTGAGTCGGAGCCCCCTGCCTCGCCCGATGCCTCCCCCGAGGCATTCGCCGATGAAGATCGACCGGCGAATGCCGCGTCGCCGACGCCCGCCTCTGAAGGTGAGGCGCCGGTGCCCACATCGGCCGCCGTTGATGAATCCCCCTCGGCCGGTGAAGACCCGGCCTCTTTTCCTGACACCCCCACGAACGCGCCCCAAGCATGAATACCGATTCCAAGTCCGACCCGTCGTTGCCCGCCGATTCGGCGCCGGCACCCGATGCCGCTGTCGACGGCGGGGCGCCGGAGGCGCCCAAGCGTCGAAGCCGCGCGCGAAAGCCTGCTGCGGAGGCCGGGGAGGCTGCCGTCACGGCCGAGCAGGGTGTGGGCACGCCGCCCGAGGCGCCGTCGGCCGAGTCGCTGTTCGCCGTGGACAAGCCCGCGCGCAAGCCGCGCTCGCCTCGGGCGAAGAAGCCCGCCGGCGATGACGCGGTCGCGGCATCCGATGCACCAGCGTCGCCGACGGTGGCCGTGTCCGTCCAGCCTGAACTGCCGCTGGCGCCTGCGCCGGCCTCTTCATCGGTGAGTGATCGCGTCGAGCGGGCGCCTGCTCACGAAGCCACAGGGGGCGCTGACGGTTCTCCCGAGGCGGCGCCGGCTGCCGAAGCGGGTGGGGCGGGTGACGAGGGCGAATCGCGGCGCGAGCGCAGCCGCAATCGCCGTCGTCGTCGGGGCGGCGAGCGGGGGGCTGAACGCGGGGATCGCGACGAGCAGCCCGGCGCAGCACGTCCTCCGGTGGCAGTGCCCGCAGTGCCTTCGGTCGACGCTGGCGAATTGTTCGCCGCCGTCATCGCTGGCGAATTCGACACGGGTGACGAGTCCGCAGCGGCAGAAGCTGCCGAAGCGGTGCCTGCAGTCGCTGAAGCGGGCTCGGAGGATGCGCCGGCGTTGGAGGCTGGTTCCCAGCCGGCCGAGGCCGCACAGGTCGAGGAGGGCTCGGACAAGCGGGTCCTGCTGCCTGATCCGGATGCACCCAAGCTGCACAAGGTTCTGGCGCAGTCCGGTATCGGCTCGCGGCGCGACATGGAGCAGGCCATCATCGATGGTCGGGTGGCCGTGAACGGCGAGACGGCCCACACCGGCATGCGGATTTCATTCGGTGACCGGGTGACGCTGGATGGCAAGCCGGTGCGTGTTCGCATCGCCCCGCCGCCGGCTCGAGTCATCGCCTACCACAAGCCGGTGGGCGAGGTGGTGTCCCACGACGACCCGCAGCAGCGCCCGACGGTGTTTCGAAAACTGCCGCGCCTGGCACAGGGCAAGTGGCAGTCGGTGGGTCGACTGGACATCAACACCGAAGGTTTGCTGCTGTTCACCAATTCCGGCGATCTGGCCAACAAGCTGATGCACCCGCGTTTCGGCATCGAGCGCGAATACGCGGTGCGAGTGCTCGGCACGCTGGAAAAGGAAGCCAAAGAAAGGCTGATCGCCGGCGTCGAAATCGAGGGGCAGCAGGCCGCGTTCAAGTCGATCGAAGACGGTGGTGGCGAAGGCGTCAACCATTGGTACCGCGTTGTCATCACCGAGGGCCGCAACCGCGAGGTGCGCAAGCTGTTTGACGCCGTGGGCTTGACCGTCAGTCGCCTGATCCGTATTCGGTACGGCTGCATCGTGCTGCCGCGTGGGCTGAAGCGGGGAGTGTGCGTCGATCTGGACGAGGGCGATCTTCGTGCGCTGCGCCAGTTGACCGATGGCGGCCGCCACGAAGGTCGACAGGACTCTCGTGGCGACCGCGGCGATCGGCGCGACGGTGAGCGACGTGACGGCGGTCGCTCGGGCGGCAAGCGCGGTGGCGAGATGCGGCCCGAGGCGCGCCAGGCCGACCGCACGGACCGTGGTGATCGAGGTGATCGCAACGACCGTGGTGACCGCAATGATCGCCCGCAGCAGGGCAAGAAGAAGCCGCCGATGCCGCGACGCGACCGGGTCGATAGCGACCGTTTGCCAGGCGAACTGCGTGAGCCGGGCGATCCGTCTCGCATCCCGAATCCGCTGCAGCAGACCTTCGACCGCCGGGCCATCCAGCGCGAGCGTTCACCGCGCCGCGAAGAGGATTACGAGAACGGCCCGATTCCCAATCCGTTGCAGCAGACCTACGACAAGCGTTTCGTTCAGCCACAGCGAGGCCTCGCTGGCAAGAGCGGAGGCAAAGGCAACCGCGGTGGCGGCGGTGGGGCGCAGCGCGAACCGGATCCAATGCAGACCTCCGTCGGCTACATCGGTGCCGATACCTTCATCCGCAAGGTGCAAGGCAACAAGGGCGGGCGGCGCGGCGGCCGACGCTAGTGCATTGTTCGCTGCAGTGCGGAACATCAAATCGAGCGTTGGGCCGCTCGGCGTCGTTGCAAATCCTCGCGACACCGGCCGGTATAGCTGCGGTTTGCGCCTGCCCAGACGCCCGGATCCATCGGTTTTCTTGCGTTTCGCCTGGTGTCAACCACCGCACTAGCGGCAACAGCCTGTTGTCGCCCAGCCGCGCCCTCGGGCGGCAAGGCTAGAATTAAGGGCTTTGCTCACGCAAGAAGCCGGCCGCGCAGGGCCGCGATCGGTGTTCGATCGTGGCTGCCGCAGGCTCCAGACTCAACTCAAGGAAGATCTCATCATGGCCATCGAACGCACTCTCTCGATCATCAAGCCCGACGCCGTTGCCAAGAACGTCATCGGCCAGATCTACGCCCGGTTCGAAGGCGCCGGCCTCAAGGTCATCGCCGCCCGCATGATGCACCTGTCGCGCGCTGAAGCCGAAGCCTTCTACGCTGTGCACAAGGCCCGTCCGTTCTTCAACGACCTGGTCAACTTCATGATCTCCGGTCCCGTGATGGTGCAAGTGCTCGAAGGCGAGGGCGCGATCCTGAAGAACCGCGACCTGATGGGCGCAACGGACCCGAAGAAGGCCGAGAAGGGCACCATCCGCGCCGATTTCGCCGATTCGATCGACGCCAACGCCGTGCACGGCTCAGACGCCGCAGAAACCGCCGCCGTTGAAGTGGCGTTCTTCTTCCCCGGCATGAACATCCACGCGCGCTGATTCCAGCGCCTGGTAGTTGTCGAGCCATGAGCCCCACGGACCGAGCGCCGGGCCGCTCCCAAGCCGGTCCGATTCCCCCCGGGGGATCGGCTGGCGCTTCAGCCAGCCGAGGGGCCCAAGACAACCGAGCGCCCGACGCTTCCAAGGGGGGCGCCGATCCATTGACGGGGTCTGACCAGCCGGCAGTCAATCTGCTCGATTTCGACCTCGATGGTCTCGCGGCGTACTGTGAAGGCCTGGGTGAGAAGCGGTTTCGTGCCACCCAGCTGTTCCGCTGGATCCATCAAAAGGGCGCCGCCGATTTCGGTGCCATGTCGGATCTTGCCAAGTCGTTGCGCGACAAGCTTGCAGGCGTCGCCGAAATTCGCCCGCTGCCCGTGGCGACCGAGCAGGCCTCGGCGGATGGCACTATAAAGTGGTTGTTTGACGTCGGGGGCGGAAACGCCGTCGAGTCGGTTTTCATTCCCGAAGACGATCGGGGCACCCTTTGCGTGTCTTCGCAGGCCGGCTGCGCGGTCGGTTGTCGTTTCTGCTCTACCGGGCACCAAGGCTTTTCTCGCAACCTCACGACGGGCGAGATCCTGGCCCAGCTCTGGTACGCCGAACACCACCTGCGCCAGCGCCTGAAGCTGGCTCCAGGCGAGCGTGCCATCACGAACGTCGTCATGATGGGCATGGGAGAGCCGCTGCAGAACTACAGCGCGCTGGTGCCGGCCCTCAAAGTGATGCTGGACGATCACGGCTATGGACTGTCGCGCCGCCGGGTCACGGTCTCGACCTCCGGCGTCGTGCCGATGATGGATCGCCTGCGCGAAGACTGCCCTGTGGCGCTGGCGGTTTCGCTGCATGCGCCCATCGATTCCTTGCGCAACGACCTCGTTCCGCTCAACAAAAAGTATCCGCTCGTCGAGTTGATGGCCGCTTGCCGCCGTTACCTCGAAGCTGCTCCGCGCGACTTCATCACCTTCGAGTACTGCATGCTTGACGGCGTCAACGACAGCGACGACCAAGCGAGGGAGCTCTTGGCGCTGATCGATGGTCGAGGCGAAGGCGGCGCGGATCGGGTCCCTTGCAAACTGAACCTCATCCCGTTCAACCCTTTCCCGGAATCTGGCCTGTTGCGCTCGCCGCGCAACCGGGTTCAAGCCTTTGCCAAGGTGCTGCAGGACGCTGGCGTGGTGACGACGATCCGCAAGACGCGCGGCGACGACATCGATGCCGCCTGCGGCCAACTGGCCGGTGAGGTACAAGACCGCACCCGGGCCGCTGAGCGCATGAAGCGCCTGCCGGTGCGGGTGGTGGCAGCCCCACCGGATCCGCTGCCGAAGTCCCGTTGAAGATCCGATCCATCGCCGAAGGAGACACTGCGTTGACGTTCAAGCACTGCGGACAGAACCGCGCCCCTTGGTTGATGGCCAGCCTGGGCCTCCTGGCCGCGTTGGGGCTGCTGTCAGGATGTACCACCACAGGCGCTGGTGCCGGTGCGTCGGTTGCCAAGACGCCGGGTGAGGTTCAGACCGAGTCGGACACGACCGACGTTGAGCGACGTGCCCGAGTTCGAATGGAGCTCGCCGTTGCCTATTTCGGGCGCGGCCAATGGAACACGGCGCTGGACGAAGTCAAGCTCGCACTCCAGGCGCAGCCGGATTTTGCCGATGCTTACAACCTGCGCGGATTGATCTACGCCAGCATGGGAGAACCCGCGTTGGCGGAGGAGAGCTTTCGTCGCGCGCTGCAGTTGAATCCGCGTGACGCCGACACCATGCACAACTTCGGCTGGTTCCTTTGCCAGAATCGTCGCTATGCAGACGCGGAAGCCCAATTCAATGCGGCTTTGGCCACCCCGAACTATCGCGAAGCCGTTCGCACCTACATGGCCATGGGGGCCTGCCAGGCGCGCAACAACCAGTTGGAGCAGGCCGAGCGCTCGCTGCAAAAGTCGTACGAACTGGATCCCGCCAACCCGACCACGGCCTTGAACCTGGCCGAAGTGCTGTACCGGCGAGGCGATTTCGAGCGAGCGCGCTTCTACGTGCGGCGGGTCAATGCCGTCGAGCAGTTCGTCAGCGCGCAGACTTTGTGGCTGGCCGTTCGAATCGAGAACAAGTTGGGCCAGGACGCCCAGGTCAAGAACCTCGGGACCCAGCTCTCCAACCGTTTTCCCCAGTCTTCTGAAGCCCTGCGGTACGAAAAGGGTCGATTCGATGAGTGAGTCCGGCGACTCGACGCCGCCCCCCACCTCAGCCCCGAGCGCCGGGGCGATGCTCCGAGCTGCTCGCCAAGCGCAGGGCTTGCACGTGGCGGCGCTGGCGACGATGCTGAAGGTGCCGCCACGCAAGCTGGAGGCGCTGGAGGACGATCGACTCGAGGAGTTTCAAGGGGCGACCTTCGTGCGGGCCTTGGCTCAGGCCGCATGCCGCGCGTTGAAGATCGACCCGGCTCCCGTGCTGGACAAGCTGCCTGAATTAGACAACGGGGCGCTCAGCCAGCTGGAGCGTGGTCTCAACACGCCGTTCCGCGAAAAGGGCGCCCGGCGTGACGCCCCGGATCTTCCCATCGCCAGCCGGACGGTCGTGGTGGTGGTCGCTCTGCTTCTGCTTGGTGCGCTGGCTTTCCTGTTCTGGCCGGCCGATTGGCGCTGGCAGGGGTGGCGCGACTCGTCGTCGTCAGCAATGCCGGCCGGGGATGCGCCCGTCCATGTCAGTGCGCCTATGGCATCCGCTGAGGTGGCGGCGTCATCCGTCGCCGCGACCTCGACGGCCGATCAGAACGGCGCCTCGGTGACCGCGCCTTCCACCGGCATTCCGAACCTCGCGCACGGCACCGGCGTTGCCGCGTCGGCGCCTTCGGCGCTTCCGATGCCTGCTGCGATGCCGCGCCCCGCGGCTTCCAGCCCCCTGTCCGTGGCGCAGGCCGCACCAACGGGTCTGGCCGCGCCTTCCTCTGGGGCACTTCAGACCTCGCCTGCGGCCTCGGCGGCGGCCGGCAGCGGCGTGCTGAGGCTGCAGGCACGGGCGGCTTCATGGGTCGAGGTGGTGGACGGACGCTCCCAAGTGTTGCTGTCTCGCACATTGGCGGTCGGTGAAACCGTGGGCCTGGATGGGGCTTTGCCACTGCGTGTCAAGATCGGGAATGCGGCCGGTACCGATGTGACCTTCCGTGGGCGTCCGGTCGACCTGGGTGCGCTCCACCGCGACAACGTCGCCAAGTTCGAACTCAAATAGCTTTCGACCGCATGACTGCCCTGCCGGATTCTTCCCAGTTTCAGAACGACGAGTCGCCGATCGAGGCGGCAGCACCCGCGGCACGCCGTTCGCGTCAGGCCCGCGTCACCTGGGGCAGCCGCATCGTCACGGTGGGCGGGGATGCCCCTGTGCGGGTGCAGTCGATGACCAACACCGACACCGTCGATGTGATCGAGACGGCGATCCAGGTCAAGGAGCTGGCCATCGCCGGTTCTGAAATGGTTCGCATCACAGTCAATACGCCGGAAGCGGCGGCGGCCGTGCCTCACATCCGCGATCAGCTCGACCGCATGGGCATCGACGTGCCACTGGTCGGCGACTTCCACTACAACGGTCACCGTCTTTTGACCGAGCATCCGGCTTGTGCCGAGGCCTTGTCCAAGTACCGCATCAATCCCGGCAACGTGGGCAAGGGCGAGAAGCGTGACAGGCAGTTCGCCCAGATGGTTGAAGCAGCATGCCGTTATGACAAGGCGATACGCATCGGCGTGAACTGGGGCTCGCTGGACCAGGAACTGCTGGCGGCGCTGATGGACGACAACGCCCGACGGGTTGAGCCCTGGGACGCGAAGCAGGTGATGTACCAGGCGCTGGTGCAGTCGGCGCTGCAATCCGCGACAGCAGCGCGCGATGTCGGCCTCGATCCGAACCAGATCATCATCAGTTGCAAGGTCAGCGGGGTCCAGGATCTCGTTTCCGTCTACCAGGCTTTGGCGCAGCGCTGCGATTACGCGCTGCACCTGGGCCTGACCGAAGCCGGCATGGGCACCAAGGGCACCGTGGCATCAGCGGTCGCCTTGTCGGTGCTGCTGCAGCAGGGCATTGGCGACACGATCCGCGTGTCGCTCACCCCACAGCCGGGCGAGGCGCGCACCCAAGAGGTGGTCGTCGCGTTGGAGATCTTGCAGTCGCTGGGTCTACGCAGCTTCAATCCGAGCGTCACCGCCTGCCCGGGTTGCGGTCGCACGACCAGCACCACCTTCCAGGAACTGGCCAAGCAGATCGACGACTTCCTGCGCGCGCAAATGCCGGTCTGGCGTGCGCGTTACCCGGGGGTGGAGAAGATGAAGGTGGCGGTGATGGGGTGCATCGTGAACGGCCCGGGCGAAAGCAAGCATGCCGACATCGGCATCAGCTTGCCCGGCACCGGCGAGGCACCCGCTGCACCTGTGTTCATCGACGGCGAGAAGGCCATGACCTTGCGCGGCGAGGGCATCGCGCGCGAGTTCCAAACCATCGTCGAGCAATACATCGAGCGCCGTTACGGCACGGTGACGGCCGCGCATTGACGCTGGCCGAACGTCCCTGACCGATGCCGCTGGGTGCGGACTGCCCGCGCCTGCCTGTCATTTGCCGATCCATCCATGTGTCGGCGATTCCCTGCGAACCCAACATGACCAAGGTTCTCCAAGCCATCAAAGGCATGAACGACATCTTGCCGGGCAGCGTCCCGCGCAAGGACAAGCTGCCCGATTCAGCGCTCTGGCACTGGTTCGAGTCCACTGTGCGATCGGTGCTGGCTCGCTATGGCTACCAATACATCCTGACGCCCATCGTCGAACCCACCGCGCTGTTCGTACGCGGACTGGGTGAGGTGACCGATATCGTCGAGAAGGAGATGTACTCCTTCACCGATTCGATGAACGGCGACCAACTGACGCTGCGGCCGGAGGCCACAGCCGGCATCGTCCGTGCGATGGTGGAGCACAACGCGCTCTACAACGGGCCGTTGCGCCTCTGGACGATGGGGGCGATGTTTCGCCACGAGCGTCCGCAGAAAGGGCGCTACCGCCAGTTCCACCAGCTTGACGTCGAGGCCTTGGGTTTTGCCGGCCCCGATGTCGATGCGGAAATCATCCTGATGGTGCGCCGCCTGTGGAAAGAGCTCGGCCTCGTCGAGGGCCAGCATGTTCGCCTGGAGCTGAACAGCCTCGGGCAGCCTTCTGAGCGCGCTGCTCACCGGTCCGCCTTGGTCGCCTACTTCGAGGCCAACTCCGCCTTGCTGGACGACGACGCGAAGCGACGGCTGCACAGCAACCCGCTTCGCATCCTCGACACCAAGAACCCGGCGATGCAGCCGCTGGTCGAAGCCGCGCCAAAGCTGATGGATTTTCTTGGCGAGGAGACGCTGGCCCACTTCAACGCCGTGCGGGCCATCCTCGACGCGGCCGGCCTCGAGTACCGCGTGAATCCCCGGCTGGTGCGGGGCATGGACTACTACAACCTCACTGTGTTTGAGTGGGTCACCGACCATTTGGGGTCGCAGGGCACGGTCTGCGGTGGGGGGCGTTACGACGGTCTCATCGCCCAGCTGGGCGGCAAGAGCGCACCTGCCGTGGGCTTCGGCCTGGGGATCGAACGTTTGCTGTTGCTGATCCAGGAGCTCGGCCTGCCAGTGCCGAATGGCGCTCCGGATGCCTATGCCGTCATACCGGATGCCGCAGGCTTGCCGAAGGCGATGCGGGCCATCGAAGCTTTGCGCGCCGAGGGTGTGTCGGTGCAGATGCATGCAGGCGGTGGCAACTTCAAGGCACAGTTCAAGAAGGCTGACACCAGTGGCGCGCGGTATGCGCTCGTCTTCGGTGGTGACGAGCTGGCACGCGGCACCGTCAGCGTCAAAGCCCTTCGCGATGCGTCCGTCGCGCAGGTGGAGCGGCCACTGGATGCAGTGCCCGAGTGGGCGTCGACGCTGACCTGCTCGTCGCGGGACGCATAATCCCGGCTTTCGCCCACGCCCCGTGGGCTTGTGATTCACACGCCCGTTCGAAACGAACGGGCCCTTTGGTTTGATCGGTTCATGGCAAGCAATCTCGACCTGCAGGAACAGGAACAGCTCGATGAGCTGAAGGCGTTCTGGAACCAATACGGCAACCTGATCACTTGGGGGCTGGTGTTGGTCCTTGGCGCTTTCGCCGCCATCAACGGCTGGGATGCCTGGCAGCGCAATCAGGGCGGCAAGGCCGCGGTCATGTACGACGAGTTCGACAAGGCCCTCCAGGCCGGCGATGTCGACCAGGCTGGTCGGGTCTTCAATGACCTGAAGGAACGCTATCCCCGCACCGCCTATGCCCAGCAGGCCGGGCTCCAAGCCGCCAAGCTGCAGGCCGACAAATCCAAGGCCGACGATGCCCTGGCCAGCCTGAACTGGGTGGCCGATCAAGGGACGGACGACGAGTACAAGTCGTTGGCTCACCTGCGGCTGGCCTCCCTGCAACTGGACAAGAAGGCCTACGACGAAGCGCTGAAGCAACTCGATGGCGTGAAGTCGCCCGAGTTTGCTGCGTTGGCTGATGACCGTCGGGGCGACATCCTTCTGCTCCAGGGCAAGAAGGACGACGCGGTCAAGGCGTACTTGGCCGCCTACAAGGGCTTGAACGAGAAGCTGGACTATCGCCGCATCGTTGAGGCCAAGCTGGCCAGCCTGGCGGCTGCGCCCGAAGCCGATGCCGCGGCCAGCGGGGTGGCCAAGTGATGGCGGGTTTTCTCGGCCGCTTCCAGCGCCGCCCCTTCTTCGCGGCATGCTGCATGGCGTTGGCCGCCGTGCTCGCCGGCTGCGCGGCGGACAAACCGAAGCCCGCCAAGCTGGAGCCGCTTGAGCCTCAGATTGCGGGTCGGCAGGTCTGGAATGCGCGCTTGAGTGATGTCACGTTCCCGCTGTCCGCGACGGTTCGTGCTGGCCGCTTCCATGTGGCGTCGGACAACGGCACGGTGGTGGCGCTGGAGGCCGCGACGGGCCGGGAAATCTGGCGTGGTGACGCCGGTGGTCGGATTTCGGCGGGCGTGGGCAGCGATGGTCGCTACGCGGCGGTGGTGACCCGTGGCAACGAGCTGGTCGTCATGGACGGCGGCAATGTCACCTGGCGCGCCAAGCTGGAATCGCCCGTGGTCACTGCGCCCCTGGTGGCCGGTGAGCGGGTGTTCATCGTCGGTGTCGACCGCATCGTGCATGCATTCGACGTGCTCGACGGCCGCCGGCTGTGGACGCTCAAGCGGCCGGGTGACGCCTTGACCTTGTCCCAAGCCGGTGTGCTCACGTCGTACAAGGACACACTGCTGGTCGGGCAGGGCGCTCGTCTGTTGGGGCTGGATCCGCTCAAGGGCACCGTTCGCTGGGACACCGCTTTGACCACCCCGCGTGGCACCAACGAGGTCGAGCGACTGGCTGACCTGGTGGGGCCGGCCTCTCGCGCTGGCAGCGTGTTCTGCATGCGCTCGTTCCAGAACGCCGTGGGCTGCATCGACGCCGAGCGGGGCACCCTGAAGTGGGTGCAGAACGGCGGTGGCATCGAGGGCGTCGGCGGCAATGACGAGTACGTCTTCAGCGCTGATGGCAGTGATCGCATCAGCGCGCGCAAGCGTGCCAGCGGTGAACAGGCCTGGACGAGCGAAGTGTTGCTCAATCGTGCCGTGAGTGCGCCGGTCGCGATGGGCACCACGGTGGTGTTCGGCGACTACGAAGGCCTGTTGCATTTCCTGGCCCAAGACAGCGGCAAACCCCTGCTGCGCCTGCCCACCGACGGCTCTCGCGTCGTGGCTGCGCCGGTGCTGTCCGACAACAACCTGCTGGTCGTCACCCGAGCAGGCGGCGTGTTCGCGTTTCGCCCCGAGTGATGGCTGAAGTCGCTCGCTTCGCGATCGCGCTCGTGCGCAGCCCCGGTGTGGGGCCGCTCGCGGCCGCGGCGTTCTACGCCTTGACCGAAGTGGAAGCTTCATGAAACCCGTCATTGCCCTCGTCGGGCGCCCCAACGTCGGCAAGTCGACGCTCTTCAACCGCATGACGAAGAGCCGCGACGCGATCGTGGCGGACTTTGCCGGCCTGACCCGTGATCGCCACTATGGCGACGGGCGCCTGGGCAGTCGCGAATTCATCGTCATCGACACCGGCGGCTTCGAGCCGGACAGCTCGACCGGTATCGTCAAGGAGATGGCGCGCCAGACCCGACAGGCCGTCGCCGAGGCGGACGTGGTCATCTTCGTCACCGACGTACGCACCGGTTTAGCGGGCCAGGACCACGACATCGCGCGCTATCTGCGGCAAGCCAACAAGCGCGTGCTGTTGGCGGTGAACAAGGCCGAGGGCATGGCCGATTCGCCCTTGTTGGGCGAGTTTCATGAACTGGGCATGGGCGATCCGCACCCCGTGTCGGCCGCCCACGGTCAAGGCATCCGCAGCCTCCTCGAGGCGGCGCTGGTGGATTTCCCGGAGGACGAGGACGCTGAGGCGGCCGAGCCTGACGAAAACGCACCGATCCGCCTGGCGGTGGCGGGCCGTCCGAACGTGGGCAAGTCGACCTTGATCAACACCTGGCTGGGTGAAGAGCGGCTGATCGCGTTTGACATGCCCGGTACCACGCGCGATGCGATCCACGTGCCGTTCGAGCGGGACGGCAAGCGCTTCGAACTCATCGACACGGCCGGCTTGCGGCGCAAGGGGCGCGTCTTCGAGGCGATCGAGAAGTTTTCGGTCGTCAAGACGCTGCAGGCGATCGCGGATGCCAACGTGGTGGTTCTGATGGTGGACGCGACCCAGGGTGTCAGCGACCAGGACGCCCACATCGCAGGCTACATCCTTGATTCCGGCCGGGCGGTCGTGATCGCCATCAACAAGTGGGATGCGATCGACAGCTACCAGCGCCAAATGCTCGAGCGTTCGATCGAGCAGCGGCTGGCGTTCTTGAAGTTTGCGCCCTTGCTTCACATCTCGGCACTGAAGCGGCAAGGCATCGGTCCGCTGTGGAAGGCCATCGCCGATGCCCATGCCTCGGCCACCAAGAAGCTGCCGACCCCCGTGCTGACCCGCCTGTTGCACGAGGCAGTCGAGCACCAGGCGCCCAAGCGGGCGGGGGCGTTCCGACCCAAGCTGCGCTATGCGCACCAAGGGGGCATGAATCCGCCGATCATCGTGATCCATGGCAATTCGCTGGAGCACGTGACCGATTCTTATAAGCGGTATCTCGAGGGGAGATTCCGGGAACATTTCAAGCTCGTCGGCACGCCGATGCGCATAGAAATGAAACTTTCGCGGAACCCTTTCGCCGACGCGGAACACTGAATCATGGCGGGCGTTGGGCCCGCCGAGCTGCTTCTCGCAGCTGGAACCATTCGGCAGACAGTGCCGAAGGCCGGGGTGGGCCGGAATGACGGCCTACTGTGTTAACGTGACTACTCCAACACTTTTTCCAACACGGAGCATATCGTGAGCAACAAAGGGCAACTCCTACAAGACCCGTTCCTGAACCTGCTGCGCAAGGAGCATGTTCCGGTTTCGATTTATCTGGTCAACGGTATCAAGCTGCAGGGCCATATCGAATCTTTCGACCAGTACGTGGTTCTTCTGCGCAACACCGTGACGCAGATGGTCTACAAGCACGCGATCTCTACCGTGGTGCCGGGCCGCGCCGTCAATTTCCACGCGGCTGACGCAGGCGACAACAGCTGATCGCCGTTCAACCCCTGTCGCTGCCGTTGGCGACTTGGCTTCACCTTCGAACTTGAGCTCCGACGCACACTCGCCTGCGCCCAAGGGGCAGGAGTTGGCGCGGGCCGTCCTGGTCGGCGTCGATCTGGGGCCAGGCTCGTCGTTCGACCCTACCCTGGATGAACTGGCGTTGCTGGCCGAATCGGCCGGTGACGAACCAGTGGCACGTGTCATCGCCAAGCGGAAAGCGCCTGATCCTGCCCTGTTCGTGGGCTCGGGTAAGGCCGATGAGATCAAGCTGATGGTTCAGGCGCATGGCGCCCACGGGGTGATCTTCGATCAGGCCCTGTCGCCGGCACAACAAAGAAACCTGGAACGCCACCTGGGCGTGCCCGTGGCTGACCGCACGGCGTTGATCCTCGAGATCTTCGCAGCGCGAGCGCAAAGCCACGAGGGCAAGCTGCAGGTGGAACTGGCCCGGCTTCAATACCTGTCGACACGGCTCGTCCGGCGATGGAGCCACCTGGAGCGGCAGCGAGGCGGTGTCGGCCACCGTGGTGGGCCGGGCGAGGCGCAGATCGAACTCGACCGCCGAATGATTGGCGATCGGATCAAGTCGGTCAAAGAGCGGCTGGAAAAGGTCAAGCGTCAGCGCGGGACTCAGCGACGCGCGCGCGAGCGCAGTGGCACCTACCGCGTCTCGTTAGTGGGCTACACCAACGCTGGCAAATCGACCTTGTTCAACGCCCTGGTCAAGGCCCGTAGTTACGCGGCAGACCAGCTCTTTGCCACGCTGGACACCACCACCCGCTCGCTCTATCTGGGCGAGGCTGGACGTTCCGTGTCGCTGTCGGACACCGTCGGCTTCATCCGAGACCTGCCACACAAACTGGTCGAAGCCTTCCAGGCCACCTTGCAAGAGGCGGCAGATGCCGACCTGCTGCTGCACGTCGTCGATGCCAGCAGCCCGGTACAGCACGAGCAGCAAGTCGAAGTCGAGCGCGTGCTGGATGAGATCGGCGCGCAGGGCATCCCGCAGATTCTCGTGTTCAACAAGCTCGACCGTCTTGAGCCTGCCATGCGACCGCGCAGTCTGGCCGATGAACTCGAGGTGGCGCCCAATTTGCGCGTCCCACGGGTCTTCGTGAGCGCGTTGACAGGCGAGGGTCTGGGCACGCTGCGAGAACTGATTGCGAGTTTTGCCGCTCCCCCGGCCTTGAGTTCTGAACCCGCTGCCTTCACATTGCCTGATGGCAGCATCGCGCCGCCGCATCACTGAAACCCCGGAGACACCGTCCCATCCCTATGGGCCCTCATGGCATGAGCATGCGAACCCTACAACCTGACGCCCCTGGCTTCGGCGCCCGATTGGGCGCTCTGGCCCGCGCCGCCCGCGCTCTCGTGATGCAGAACGGCCGCAATGACGGCCCTCCGGATCTGGACGAGTTGTGGCGCGACTTCAACCGCAAGTTGTCCGGCCTGTTTGGCGGCAAGGGCGGGGCCACTGGCCCTCGTGGCAACGGCCCGGACGAACCCAACTACCAGCCCGACATGAAGAGTGCGGGTATCGGCCTTGGATTGATCGTCGGGCTGGTCGTGTTGATCTGGGCGGGCAGCGGCCTGTTCATCGTGCAGGAAGGCAACCAGGCCGTGGTCACAACCTTCGGCAAGTACAGCAGCACGGTGTCCGCTGGCATGCAGTACCGGCTGCCGTACCCCTTCCAGGCTCACGAGACGGTCCCTGTCACCCAACTGCGCTCGGTGGAAGTCGGGCGGAACACGGTCGGGCAGAGCACCGGCCTGCGCGACTCGTCGATGTTGACGCAGGACGAGAACATCGTCGACGTCCGGTTCATCGTCCAGTATGTGTTGAAGGACGCCCGGGCCTTCTTGTTCGAGAACCGTGACACCGACCAGGCGGTGGTGCAGGCCAGCGAGTCGGCGGTGCGCGAAATCGTGGGTCGCAGCAAGGTCGATTCGGTGCTGTACGAGCGTCGGGATGCCATCGCGGCCGAGCTGGTGCAATCCATTCAAAAACAGCTGGATCGCCTGGATGCCGGGGTGACGATCAAGAACGTCAACCTGCAGAATGTGCAGGTGCCCGAGCAGGTGCAGAACGCGTTCGACGACGCGGTGAAGGCGGGCGCTGACCGTGACCGTTTCAAGAACGAAGGCCAGGCTTACGCCAGCGACGTGATTCCGAAGGCGCAAGGCGCTGCTTCGCGCCTGCGAGCTGAAGCAGAGGGTTATCGCTCCCGAATCATCGCGGCCGCTGAAGGTGACGCGGAACGGTTCAACCAGGTCTACGCCGAGTACCAGAAGGCCCCGGCGGTGACGCGCGATCGCCTCTACATCGATGCCATGCGGGATGTGTATTCCAACGTCAGCAAGGTCATGGTGGACAGCCGCAACGGGTCCAATCTGCTGTACCTGCCGCTGGACAAGCTGATGCAACAGGCCGGGGCCACTCCGGCCAGCGCCGCACCGGCTTCCACGCCGACGCCGACGGTCGACAACTCTGCCGACCGAGGCCGCGACATCCGCAGCCGTGATCGTGAGAGCCGCTGAGGTCTCTCTCCGCTCGCCCGTGTCGAACCCATTGGAATCCACATGAACCGATTCGCCGTCATTGTCGGCAGCCTGCTGGTGCTGCTCGTGCTGGCCGCCTCGACCCTGTTCATCGTCGACCAGCGCCAGATCGCGGTGGTGTACGCCCTTGGCGAGATCAAGGATGTCGTCACCGAACCCGGGCTGAAGGTCAAGTTGCCTCCGCCCTTGCAGAACGTGGTCTTCCTGGATCGCCGTATCCAGACGCTGGACAGCCCTGAGGCGAAGTCGATCTTCACCAAGGAGAAGAAGACCCTGTCGATCGATTGGCTGGTGAAGTGGCGCATTGCCGATCCCAAACAGTTCATTCGCAACAGCGGGGTCGACCTTCGCAACCTGGAGAACCGTCTCAGCCCGGTGGTGCAGGCAGCGTTCAACGAAGAGGTGACCAAGCGCACTGTCGGCGAGGTGCTTGCCACGGAACGCGAGAAGATCATGAACGACGTGCGTACGCGTCTGGGGGATCCGGCCAAGAGCTTTGGCGTGGAGATCATCGACGTTCGCATCAAGCGGGTCGACTTTGTGGCCAGCATCACCGATTCGGTCTACCGCCGCATGCAGTCCGAGCGTCAGCAGGTGGCGAACCAGCTGCGGTCGACCGGCCAGGCGGAGGGCGAGGGTATCCGTGCCGATGCCGACCGGCAGCGTGAAGTGATCATCGCGGAGGCCTACCGCGATGCGCAGAAGATCAAGGGTGAGGGCGATGCCAAGGCTTCGGCCTTGTATGCCAGTGCCTTTGGCCGTGATGCGCAGTTCGCCCAGTTCTATCGCAGCCTGGAAGCCTATCGGCAGAGCTTCCGCAACAAGAATGACGTGATGGTGGTCGATCCATCGTCCGACTTCTTCAAGGCCATGCGCGGCAGTGGTGGCGCAGCCGCGCCGGCGCCCAAGAAGTGAGCGTCAGTTTCCGCTGATCGATGCCGAACTGGGACATGGCTGACCTGCTGCTGCCGGCGCTGGCCTTGATGCTCGTCTTCGAAGGCTTGCTGCCCTTTCTGAGCCCTGGGCGGTGGCGCGAGGTGTTCCTCCGCGCCACCCAACTCAGTGACGGTCAGATCCGTTTCGTCGGGCTGACCAGCATGTTGATCGGGTTGGCCCTGCTGCTGTTCCTGGGCGACTGATCCGCCCAGGGTTGTCACCCTCTGGGTGAAACCCGACCTGTACAATGCCGGTTTTAACCCCGGTGCATTTTCATGTCCTCTGCTTGGCTGTTGCCAGAGCACATCGCTGATGTCCTGCCCGCGGAGGCCAGGCGCATCGAGGAATTGCGGCGCCAATGGCTCGACCGGGCACGTGGCTACGGGTTTGAGCTGGTCATGCCGCCGCTGCTGGAGTATCTGGATTCGCTGCTGTCAGGCACGGGCCGGGAGCTCGATCTCAAGACGTTCAAGCTGGTCGACCAGCTTTCCGGCCGCACGCTCGGCCTGCGCGCCGACACCACGCCCCAGGTCGCACGCGTCGACGCTCACCTGCTCAATCGCGAGGGTGTGACGCGCCTTTGCTACTGCGGCCCGGTGCTGCACACGCGGCCCTCCGGCCTGCACATGACGCGAGAGCCTTTGCAGTTCGGTGCCGAAATCTTTGGGCACGCCGGGCTGGAAGCCGATCTCGAAGTGCAGGAACTGGCGCTCGATGGCCTCGCGGCCATTGGTGCTCGGGAGCTGACCATCGATCTGGGCGATGCACGGGTCGTCCGTTCGGTGCTGGCGGGCGTTCCGCTCGACGCCGCAGCCCTGACCGAGCTGGTCGCTGCCCTGACCGCGAAGGATGGGAGCACCGTCCAATCCATCGCGCGGAACTGCGCTGCGGAAACGCGGGCTGGGCTGGCCACCTTGATCGAGCTCTATGGCGGCGACGAGGTACTGGACCAGGCCCGCCACCGCTTGCCCGCTCGCGCGCCGATCGCGGCTGCGCTGGACGACCTGTCCTGGCTGGTTCGCCATTTGCGGCAGTCGAATCCGGGCGTGCGCGTCGGTTTCGATCTCTCCGACATGAGCGGCTACGCTTATTACAGCGGTGTGCGCTTTGCCATCTATGGCGCCGGCTCGACCAATGCGCTGGTGCGTGGCGGGCGCTACGATGAGGTCGGTGCCGTGTTCGGGCGCAATCGCCCCGCGGTGGGCTGCAGCCTCGACTTGAAGGGTCTGACCGCGGTGACGCCGATCGCGCCGCCGCGTGCCGCCGTGCGTGCGCCTTGGGGCGAAGACGCCGGCCTTCGTGCCGCGGTGCGCCACCTGCGTGCCCAGGGCGAAACCGTGGTCTGCATCCTGCCGGGCCACGAACACGAGACCCAGGAATTTGATTGCGACCGCGAGTTGGCCGCGGTCGGCGGCGAATGGGTGGTGCGGGCGCTCTGAGCGTCCGACCACCTCCATCCGAATCCTCTGACTTGATGACATCGATGCAACAGAGCACCTCTGCCGCTGCGCGCGGCCACAACGTCGTCGTCGTCGGCACCCAATGGGGCGACGAAGGCAAGGGCAAGGTCGTCGACTGGCTGACCGACCATGCGCAAGGCGTGGTCCGTTTCCAGGGCGGCCACAACGCAGGCCACACCCTGGTGATCAAGGGCGTCAAGACGGCGCTGCAGTTGATCCCCTCGGGCATCATGCGAGATGGGGTGGCTTGCTATATCGGCAACGGCGTGGTCGTCGACCCGTCTCACCTGCTGAGCGAAATCGAACGCCTGGAGAAGATCGGACTGGACGTCCGCTCGCGTCTGTACGTGAGCGAGTCGTGCCCGCTGATCCTGCCCTTCCACGTCGAGGTCGACAAGGCGCGCGAGGCGCTGCGCGAAACCAGCGGCGCCGGCAAGATCGGCACCACGGGCAAAGGCATCGGCCCGGCCTATGAAGACAAGGTGGCCCGCCGTGCCTTGCGCGTGCAGGACCTGAAACACCCGGAGCGATTCGCGGCCCGGCTGCGCGAACTGCTGGAGCTGCACAACTTTGCGTTGGGTGGCTACCTGAAGAGTACGCCGCTTGAATTCCAGCCCATCTTCGATCAGGCGATGAAGATGGGTGAGGCCCTGAAGCCCATGATGGCCGACGTCGGCTACCGCATCCATACCGCCAACCGACAAGGGGCCAACCTGTTGTTCGAGGGCGCGCAGGGCACGCTGCTGGACATCGACCACGGGACGTACCCCTATGTGACGTCGAGCAATTGCGTGGCGGGCAACGCCGCCGCGGGTGCCGGTGTCGGGCCGGAGATGCTGCACTACATCCTCGGCATCACCAAGGCCTACACCACGCGCGTGGGTTCGGGCCCGTTCCCCACGGAGCTGCCCATCGACCAACCGGGAACCGTGGGCCACCACCTGTCGACCATCGGGCAGGAGCGCGGTACGGTGACGGGGCGTGCTCGTCGGTGTGGGTGGCTGGATGCGGCAGCGCTCAAGCGCTCGATCATCATCAACGGCATCTCGGGCTTGTGCATCACCAAGCTCGATGTGCTGGATGGCCTCAAAGAGATCAAGGTGTGCGTGGGCTACAAGCTCGGCGATCAGGCCGTGGACATCCTGCCGCTGGATGCCGACGACATCGTCGCTTGCCAGCCGGTCTACGAGACTTTCCCGGGCTGGGAGGGCTCGACCGCCGGCCTCACCGAATGGGATCAGCTGCCGTTGAATGCGCGCCGCTATCTCGAACGCGTGCAGGGCTTCATCGGTGCGCCGATCGACATGGTGTCGACCGGTCCGGATCGGGACCACACCATCTTGTTGCGCCACCCGTACCAAGGGACGTGACGCTCCATGAACGACACGAGGGACACCACGATGCTGACCGATGACGGCAAACACCTGTACGTTTCCTGGGATGAGTACCACCTGTTGATCGAGCGCCTGGCGCTGAAGGTGTACAGCTCGGGCTGGGAGTTCGACCAGATCCTGTGTCTGGCGCGTGGTGGCATGCGGCCGGGCGATGTGCTGTCCCGCGTCTTCGACAAGCCTTTGGCGATCATGTCGACAAGCTCGTACCGGGCCGAGGCCGGCACGATCCAGGGCAGGCTCGATCTGGCCAAGTACATCACCATGCCCAAGGGTGAGTTGGCAGGCCGCGTTCTGTTGGTCGATGACTTGGCCGATTCGGGTGTCACGCTCAAGGCGGTCGTGGAGCGACTGCGCGGGCTGCCGGCGATTTCTGAGCTGCGGTCCGCCGTGATCTGGACCAAGGCGGTGTCGAGCTACACGCCGGACTACTACGTTGAGATGCTGGCCACGAGCCCGTGGATTCATCAGCCTTTCGAAGACTATGACAACCTGCGCCCAGAAGCTCTGGCGCGCAAGTTGTCCGTCTGAGCCCGCATGCCTGCGGGCTTTTCTTTCGCGAGCAGTTTGATCGGCGCAACGAGAATGAAAAAAGGGCCAGCACTTTCGCGCTGGCCCTCTTGCATCTGTTCTTGTTCTTCTGTTCTTATTGCTCTTGATCTGGTGCCCAGGAGAGGACTCGAACCTCCACGGAGTTACCCGCTAGTACCTGAAACTAGTGCGTCTACCAATTCCGCCACCTGGGCTTTGTCGCTGTTTCGCTGTCGTTCAATTGCTTGACTGACTGCGTTGCAACGAAAGATAGGACTATATCATCAAGACAAAAACAAGCGCAAGTACCCCCACTCTCGGTGGGGTATTAATGAGTGAAGTCGAGGGCGTGGTTCTCGGCCATAGAGACGGCCACGGTTTTCTGCAGCGAGACGACGGTGAGCCGGACGTGTACCTCGCCCAGCAGGAAATGCGAGCGGTGCTGCACAAGGACAAGGTCCGCGTGCGCATCATTCGCTACGACCGCAAGGGCCGTCCGGAAGGGCGGATCATCGAGATCCTCGACCGACGCAAGGTCCCGATCATCGGGCGCCTGCTGCACGAGAACGGCATGTGGCTGGTGGCGCCGGAAGACAGGCGCTACGGACAGGACATCCTGATCCCGAAGAATGCGACTGCCAACGCTGCCGCGGGGCAAGTGGTGGCGGTGGAGTTGACCGAGCCACCTTCGATGTATTCGCAGCCGGTGGGGCGCGTCACCGAGGTGCTGGGCCAGATCGACGACCCGGGCATGGAGATCGAGATCGCGGTGCGCAAGTACGAGGTGCCGCACCGCTTCTCGCCGGAGACGCTGGCGCAGGCCGCTGCGCTGCCGGACAAGTTGCGCGCTGCGGACCTGAAGCACCGCATCGATCTCACCGATGTGCCGCTGGTGACCATCGATGGTGAGGATGCCCGCGATTTCGACGATGCCGTCTACTGCGAGCCTCACAAGAGCGGGCGAGGCAAGGCTGCGTTTGAAGGCTGGCGTTTGCTCGTGGCCATTGCCGACGTGAGCCACTATGTCAAGCCAGGTGAGCCGCTGGACGACGATGCCTACGAGCGCGCCACCTCGGTCTACTTTCCCCGGCGCGTCATTCCGATGCTGCCGGAGAAGCTCTCAAACGGGCTGTGTTCGCTCAACCCGGAGGTGGACCGGCTCAGCATGGTCTGCGACATGCTCATCGCCAGTGACGGCGAACTGCAGGCCTATCAGTTCTACCCAGCCGTCATCTGCTCGCATGCGCGTTTGACCTACACCGAAGTGGCCGCGGCGCTGGCGAATACCCGTGGGCCCGAGGCGGCCAAGCGGCGAGACATCATGCCGCAGTTGCTGAACCTGCACGACGTGTTCCGTGCGCTGTTGAAGGCTCGGCAGCGCCGTGGCGCCATCGATTTCGAGACCACGGAGACTCAAATCGTTTGCGACGACAACGGGCGCATCGAAAAGATCGTTCCGCGCGTGCGCACCGATGCCCACCGGCTGATCGAAGAGGCGATGCTGGCGGCCAACGTGTGCGCGGCCGAGTTCATCGCCGGCGCCGAACACCCGTCGCTCTACCGGGTGCACGAGGGGCCCACGCCTGAGAAGCGGACGACCCTCCAGAACTACCTGAAGAGCCTGGGGGTGGGCATCACCCTCAGCGAGGATCCGGCGCCCGGAGAGTTCCAGGCCATCGCCGAAGCCACGAAGGATCGGGTGGATGCCGCGCAGATCCACATGATGTTGCTGCGCTCGATGCAGCAGGCGATCTACACCCCGATCAACAGCGGGCACTTTGGGCTGTCATACGCGGCCTACACGCACTTCACCAGCCCGATCCGGCGCTACCCCGATCTGCTGGTGCATCGGGTCATCAAGGCCATCCTTTCGAAAAAGCGCTACCACTTGGCCAGTGGCGAGCTGGCTGAGGTGTCGGCGCGTGCGACGAATGTTCGCAAAGGCGGCAAGGCCACCAAGGCCCACATCACCGAGCAGGAGCATTGGGAAGGCGCGGGCATCCACTGCAGTGCGAATGAGCGTCGTGCGGACGAAGCTTCGCGCGACGTCGAGGCCTGGCTCAAGTGCCGCTATATGCGCGAACACCTGGGCGAGGAGTTTGCGGGCACCGTCAGCGCGGTGACGAGCTTTGGCTTGTTCGTCACGCTGGACGCGCTGTACGTGGATGGCCTCGTGCACATCACTGAGCTCGGGGGCGAGTACTACCGGTTCGACGAGATGCGGCAGGAGCTGCGTGGCGAGCGCACCGGCATCCGCTACGCGATCGGGGCGCGGGTTCGGGTGCAGGTCAGCCGTGTCGATCTGGATGGGCGGCGCATCGACTTTCGCATGGTGCGCGAAGGTGAGGGTGAGCGCCTGCTGGCCCGAGGGCGCTCCGGCGTGAAGGCGGAGCCATCCAGTGCCACCGAGGCGCTGGCGCAGGTCGAATCCGAAGACCGTGCGCACAAGCGGGCGACCAAGTCGGCCAAGTCGGGAAAGGTGTCGTCGAAGAGCAAGCGATCGGCTGGCGCGGCGGCCAAGTCCGGTGCGCGGGCCAAATCATCCGAGCCCAAGAACGGCAAGGGGGCTGGTGATCCGGCGCGCAGCAAGTCGCGCACCAAGCGCGCGGGTTGATCGTCGGGGTGCCCGGGTGGTCTTGTGCGAGGGGCTGCCCCCGTGCGGGGCTGGGCCCTTGGTTTCAGCCCAGCGCGTCGGCTGCGTCGGCGATCGCTTCCACCAGTCGGTGAGCGATCAATGGCAGTTGCTCGTTGGACGATTCGGCTGCGCGGCCATGAAGCCAGGTGGCGCCGCAAGCGACCTGAAAGGCCTGCTCAAGTCCTGATGATCCATCTGACGTTGGATGGCTGCTCCAGCATCCGCCGATCAGGCCGGCCAGCACGTCACCCGTGCCGGCCGTGGCCAGGCGCGCATTGCCGCTCGCATTGATGGCCATCGCCTGGACTGGCGCGGCCACCATGCTGCCGGAGCCTTTCAGCACGACGACAGCACCAAATCGCTGCGCCAGGCGCCGCGCGGCTTGCGGGCGGTCCGCCTGCAGCGTGGCGGTGTCGGTGCCAAGCAGCCGGGCTGCTTCGAGCGGGTGAGGTGTGAGGATGGTCGGCAGCCCGCGCTTACCGCGGGCCTCGAGCTGCGCGGCCAAAGACGGGTCTTCGGCGGTGCGGTTCAGGGCATCGGCGTCCAAGACCAGACGCGGCGCTCGATCGATCAACAGGGGCAGGGCGCCTTGTACCGCCATCCCGCCCCCGCAGCCGCACACCACGGTGGCCGAATCGGCCAGACCAGCGGCCAGGCCTGATTCGAGTGACCGCACCATCAATTCAGGGGCACCTGATGGAGGCGCCGTGGGGCTCGCATCGGCCAGACAGCTCAGGTAGACCCGTCCAGCGCCCGCGCGCAAGCCGGCTTGCGCGGCCAATTGCGCGGCGCCTTGCATTCCTTGATCGCCACCCACGACCCAGAGATCGCCAAACCGTCCTTTGTGCGAGGCGTGGTCGGCGAGCCGCCTGGGGGCCAGGGCCGCGCGGGCATCGGCTGAGCCGGTCAGGCGATAGGCGGCTGCCTGAGCCGCCGGGGGCACTGCGAGGTCGTCGCACCAGATGTCGCCGGCCAAGTCACGTCCCGCCCCCGTGAAGAGACCCGGCTTCAGTGTGAGCAATGACAGCGTCACATCCGCCTGGACCACGGCGCTGCCAAGAAGGCGACCTGTGTCGGCGCACAGGCCTGTGGGCAGGTCGATGGCCAACACCAGCGCGCCTTGACGTCGGTGCCGATTCACCACATGGATCAGTTCGGCGATCGCCCCTTCTGCCGGGCGCGTTTGACCCAGGCCGAGAAGCGCGTCGATGACCACGTCGAACCGGCGATCATCCCGGGCGTCCTGCTCGGTGGCAGCCGAAGAAGCCATTGATTCGATCGGTACGCCGGCCAGCAGTGCCCGGTGGCGGGCTTGCCGCGCATCGGGCGGCAAGCGATCCGGATCGCCCGTGCAGCTCACGAGAACCGCTTTCCCCGCAGCCAGCAGCCAGCGAGCGGCCACCAGGCCGTCGCCGCCGTTGTTGCCCGGACCGGCGGCCACCCAAAAGCGCTGCGCGTGCGGCGCGATCGACAACGCCAGGCGTGCAACGGCCAGGCCCGCGCGCTCCATCAATTCGTGAGGCGCAGCCGCGGCCAGTGCGGCGCGTTCGATGGCGCGGCTGGATCCGGTGTCGTGAAGTGCGTCGCACCCGTCACCGGGTATCACCCGTCGCGGACCGTTCATGCGTGATGCTCCAGTGGGCTCCAGTGGGCTCCCGTGTCGCTCTTCCGTGAGGCGCCTCGACGGCGGTTGGCCCATGGACGTCGAGCCGAGGTCGAGGCGCTCTGCGGAGCTTAGCGCAGCCGGGCCGGTGAGATGAGGGTGGTGTCCAGCGCGGGCGATCGTCCGCTGATCTGGTCCGCCAGCAGCCTGCCGCAGGCCGGGGCATGAGCCCATGCGGACGTGCCGTGGGCCAGATGCAACCACAGGCCGGACTGGACGGGGCCCAGTGCCGGTAGTCCGTCCACGCAGTGCGCCTGTCGCCCCACCCAGGGCTGGGCACGGGCGGTGCGGGTGGCGCCGGGGAAGTCGGCCTCGAGTGCCCCGTACAGCTGGAGCAGCGTTGCCTCCAACGGGCGGGCGGGTGCGGGCCCGATGGCCGCGCCCCCGGCGACGCGCAGACGGTCGCCCATCGGAGTGATGGTCGTTCCCGCCGCGGGGTCGACCACGGCGCCCGTCGGGCCAAGTATCGATTCGGCTTCGCCTCCTTGGTGGCGAGGGGCCGTCACGGAATGCACGTGGCCTCGCATCGTCGTCGGGCGCAACGCCGGCGGAAGCAGCCGTGTGGCAGCTTCGGTGCTGCACAGCACCACCGCATCCACGTTTTGCGGGCCATCGTCCACGATCGTCGTCTGCCCGAGGGCGCTGGCTGTTGAGCGGCTCTCGCTGACCTCGCTGCGCCGTTGGGCCGTGACCTCCCATGGCTGGCGGGCGGCTCCGGTCGCCTGGAGTGCGATGACCTCCTGGTGAAACTGGAAGCGCGCTCCCAGTCGCTGGGCTTCGGCCTTCAGCGCATGCGCAAATTGGCGCCCGTTGGCGGTGCGCCCACCGCTCCAGTGGAAGGCTCCGGCTACTGGCGACTTGGCACTCAGGCCAGGCTGCGCGCGGCGCACTTCATCCGCATCCAGCCATTTGACGGGCAGGTTCAGTGCTTGATGCTGCGCAAGCAGAGCCTGCGCGCGGGCTGCATGACGCGGTGTGCGCATGAGCGCCGTCACCCCGGGGTGGTGGTCATACTCCAGCGCGCAGCTTGTTTCGATGGTCTTCAGACGCTCCAGCGTCATGGCCGCGAGGTCACGCATGAAGGTCAGGCGCATGGCATGCTGTGTCTGGCGCACGGCATTCCATCGGCGCCAAAGCCATGGCCAGCCGGTGAAAGGCGCGCTGAGCGCGTCGAGCCCGCCCCATGCGTTGACGGCGGCGTGGGCCAGCCACAGCCCGGAGGCTGCCACGCAGGCTGGCGCAAAGCTGCCTTCGGCTGCGATGCCCCCGCGGCGTTCGTACACAACGACCTCGTGGCCATCGCGCGCCAACTCGTAGGCGGTGGTTACGCCGGCCAGGCCGGCACCGATCACGGCGATACGCATCACTCAGGCCGCATCGGCCTTGGGGCCGGCGGCAGTCGCGGGGTTGAATTGTCCGGGGGGAGGGCGTGTTCGGCGTGAAAATCGCCGGAAGTGGGCGCCAAGGCTGCTATAATCTTTGGGTTTTGCTGGTGGCCCATGGGTTCTGAAGGAATCGCACGGGTGGCTGGCAGACCGGAAAGCCCGTGTTGTCAGGGCAACAGCTCGATCACGAGGCTTTCTGAAGTTCGCGAACCCGGCTTTTTCAAGGTGTCGCGTGCAGCGGCAGGTCCCTGTCACAAGGGGAAAGCGCTGTAGCGATGTGCGCCGGGATTCTAGACCCAACCTTCGGAGTATCCATGTCCGTTTCGATGCGTGAAATGCTGGAAGCCGGTGTCCACTTTGGTCACCAAACCCGCTTCTGGAACCCCAAGATGGCCCCGTTCATTTACGGCCATCGCAACAAGATCCACATCATCAACCTCGAAAAGACGCTGCCCAAGTTCGAGGAAGCGATGAAGTTCGTGCGCCAGCTCTCGAGCAAGCGCGGCACGATCCTGATGGTGGGTACCAAGCGCCAAGCCCGCGAAGTCGTCGCGATGGAAGCGCAGCGCGCTGGCATGCCCTATGTCGACCAGCGCTGGTTGGGCGGCATGCTGACCAACTTCAAGACGGTCAAGGGCTCGCTGAAGAAGCTGAAGGACATGCAGGCCCAGAAAGACTCTGGCGCCGAAATGCGCATCAAGAAAGAAGCGCTGTTGTTCGACCGCGAACTGGCCAAGCTGGAAAAGGACATCGGTGGCATTCAGGACATGAATGCGCTGCCTGACGCTCTGTTCGTCATCGACGTGGGCTTCCACAAGATCGCCGTGGCCGAAGCGCAGAAGCTGGGCATTCCGGTGATCGGCGTGGTTGATACCAACCACTCGCCCGAAGGCGTGGACTACGTGATCCCCGGCAACGACGATTCGGCCAAGGCGGTGGCGCTGTACGCGCGCGCTGTGGCTGATGCCGTGCTGGAGGGCAAGGCCAACGCCACCACCGATCTGGTGCAAGCCGTGGCGGCCGACGGCGACGAATTCGTCGAAGTCAGCGACAACGCCTGATCCCCTTCGCGCGAAAGCGCCTTGTCGAACGAGGGGCTGTCACAGCCCCTTTTTCGTACCCAGTGATCCAGTGACGCCCCAGCCGATGGGCTGTGGACGGAACTTCCGGTGACGGGTTCCGACCCGACACCTCAGCAATGGAGAAATGAAGATGCCTGCAATTACCGCCAGCATGGTTGCCGAACTGCGTGCCAAGACCGACGCCCCGATGATGGAGTGCAAGAAGGCACTCACCGAGGCCGATGGCGACATGGGCCGCGCCGAGGAGATCCTGCGTGTGAAGCTGGGCAACAAGGCCGGCAAGGCGGCCGCCCGCATCACCGCCGAAGGCGTGATCAGCGCCGCCGTCAACGGCACGACCGGCGCTCTGCTGGAAACGAACTGCGAAACCGATTTCGTTTCGAAGAACGATTCGTTCCTGGCCTTCACCAAGTCGTGCGCACAGCTGATCGCCGACAACAACCCGGCTGACGTTGCCGCCCTGTCCGCGCTGCCCCTGTCGCAAGACGGTTTCGGCCCGACGGTCGAAGACGTGCGCAAGGGCCTGATCGGCAAGATCGGCGAGAACATGTCGATTCGCCGCTTCAAGCGCTACGCCGGCGGCAGCAAGCTCGCCAGCTACCTGCACGGCACCCGCATCGGCGTCGTCGTCGAATACGACGGTGACGATGTGGCGGCCAAGGATGTCGCGATGCACGTGGCTGCGATGAAGCCCGCGGCGCTGTCGTCTGCCGAAGTGCCGGCCGACCTGGTCGAGAAGGAGCGCAAGATCGCTGCCGAAAAGGCGGCCGAGTCGGGCAAGCCGGCCGAGATCGTCGCCAAGATGGTCGAGGGCTCGGTGCAGAAGTTCCTGAAGGAAGTCTCGCTGCTCGACCAGGTCTTCGTGAAGGCCGCTGACGGCAAGCAAACCGTCGGCCAGATGCTGAAGGAAAAGGCCACCACGGTGAAGGGCTTCACCCTGTACGTGGTCGGCGAAGGCATCGAAAAGAAGGTTGACGACTTCGCGGCCGAAGTGGCCGCCCAGGTCGCTGCTGCCAAGGTGCAGTAAGCGCCCCAGGCGCTTCGCGCGGCGGCCTGTGATCCAGGCTGCCGCGTAAACTTCCAGCCGATTCAAAAGATCCCCGCCTACTCGTTCCCAAGGGAGTGCCCTGCATGCCGGCATACCGTCGCATTCTGCTGAAACTGTCCGGTGAAGCCCTGATGGGCGACGACGCCTATGGCATCAACCGCGCCACCATCGTTCGCATGGTTCGCGAGGTGCAAGAGGTGACGCAACTGGGCTGCGAGGTGGCGGTGGTGATCGGCGGCGGGAACATCTTCCGCGGCGTGGCAGGTGGTTCTGTCGGCATGGATCGCGCCACCGCCGACTACATGGGCATGCTGGCCACGGTGATGAACTCGCTGGCCCTGGCCGACACGATGCGCCAGGAGGGGATGACCGCTCGCGTCATGTCCGCCATCAGCATCGAGCAGGTGGTCGAGCCCTACGTTCGGCCCAAGGCCCTTCAGTATCTGGAAGAAGGCAAGGTGGTGGTCTTTGCCGCCGGCACGGGCAATCCGTTCTTCACGACCGATACCGCGGCAGCGCTGCGCGGCGCCGAGATCGGTGCCCAGATCGTGCTGAAGGCGACCAAGGTCGACGGTGTCTACACCGCCGACCCGAAGAAGGACCCCACCGCCACCCGCTACACCAACATCTCGTTCGACGAAGCCATCGCCAAGAACCTGCAGGTGATGGACGCGACAGCGTTCGCGCTGTGCCGGGATCAGAAGCTGCCGATCAAGGTGTTCTCGATCTTCAAGTCCGGCGCCCTCAAGCGCGTGGTACAGGGTGAAGACGAAGGCACTTTGGTGCATGTCTGAGGAGAGCCGATCATGACGATTGCCGATATCAAGAAGACCGCCGAGACCAAGATGGCCAAGTCCATCGAGGCCCTGAAGAACGACCTGCAGAAGGTGCGCACGGGTCGTGCCCACCCCGGCATACTGGATCAGGTGCATGTCGACTACTACGGGTCCATGGTGCCGATCAGCCAGGTGGCCAACGTGAGCCTGCTGGATGCCCGCACCATCAGCGTTCAGCCCTGGGAAAAGGGCATGGGTCAGAAGATCGAGAAGGCCATCCGCGAATCCGACCTGGGGCTGAATCCGTCGTCGCAGGGCGACCTCCTGCGTGTTCCGATGCCGGCCCTCACCGAAGAGCGCCGCAAGGAATTGACCAAGGTCGTTCGTCATGAAGGCGAAAACGCCAAAGTCGCCGTGCGCAACTTGCGCCGCGACGCCAACGAGCACCTGAAGAAGCTGCTCAAGGACAAGGAGATCTCCGAGGACGACGAACGTCGTGCGCAGGACGATGTCCAGAAGCTCACCGACCGCACCGTCGCCGAGATCGACAAGCTGGTCCAAGCGAAGGAAGCTGAAGTTCTGGCGGTTTGAGCCTGATGGCCACTCCGCCCAAGACGGCCTCGGGCCGCGACCAGGCCGTGCCGCGCCATGTGGCCATCGTGATGGATGGCAATGGCCGGTGGGCCAAGCGCCGTTTCATGCCCCGCGTGTTCGGCCACAAGTACGGTATGGAAACCGTCGTGCGCGTCATCGACGACTGTGCACGGCGCGGCATCGAATACCTGACCGTTTACGCGTTTTCGTCCGAGAACTGGAAACGGCCGGATGAAGAAGTCTCCGGCCTGATGAATCTGGTGCTGGTCGGGGTCTCGAAGTACCTGACGCGCCTGGCCAAGGACGGCATTCGCATCAAGGTGATGGGCGATCGCACGGTCGTTTCCGAGAAGGTGCGGCAGGCCTGGAATGAGGCCGAGGAACTCACCAAGAACAACCCGGGCCTGACGTTGACCGTGGCTTTCAACTACGGCGGACGTTGGGACATCGTCCAGGCGTGCAAACGGGCGCTGGCCGATGGCGTGGCGCCTGACGCATTGAGCGAAGACGCGTTGAGCCGCTACATGGCCTTGGCTCATGCGCCCGATCCCGATCTGTTCATCCGCACGGGTGGCGAGGTTCGGGTCAGCAATTTCCTGCTGTGGCAGGTCGCCTATTCCGAGTTCTATTTCACCGACTGTCTCTGGCCTGATTTCGACGCGGCCGAGATGGACAAGGCCATCGCCGCTTTCGCCAGCCGGGAGCGTCGTTTCGGTGGCGTTCCTGCTGCCGCCCCTTCCAACGAGGCCTCTTCGGCCTGAGGTTCCCATGCTGCTTCAACGCGTGATCACGGCGTTGGTGTTGCTGGCCCTGCTGTTGCCGGCTTTGCTGGCAGACAGCTGGTGGCCCTTCGCCGCTTTGTCGCTCGTGATGATTGGTGCCGCTGGCTGGGAGTGGGGGCGGCTGAATGGCTGGACAGGGGCGCGCGCCGTGGCCTTGGGCTTGGCCGTGGTTGCCACCTGCGCGGCCGCGTGGCGAGCGGGGTGGGCCATCCAGACACCACCCGCCCTCTGGTGGGTGGCCTGTGTGGGATGGGCCATCGGTGGGGGGCTGGCGCTGCGCGCCGGGCCACCGGCCTGGCCCAAGTTGCCGCAGGCTGCTCGCTTGCTGCTCGGATGGCTGATGTTGTCCGTCGCGTGGCTGGCATTGACGGCAGCCAAGCAGCGCGGGTTGGGGTTCATCCTGTCTGCGATGTGCATTGTCTGGGCGGCTGACATCGCCGCGTATTTCGGTGGGCGAGCACTGGGGCGCCGCAAGCTGGCGCCGTCGATCAGCCCTGGCAAGAGCTGGGAGGGCGTTTGGTCGGGCATGGTGGGGGCGCTGGCGCTGGCGGCCGCTTGGTTGGCGGTGGAGCGGTCTTGGGCCCCCGCCGGTCCGAGTGTGTTCGCCCAGTTGGCCGAGCGGGGCATTCCTTGGCTGGTTGTCAGCGTTGTTGGCCTTTGCGCGTTGAGTGTGGTCGGTGACTTGATCGAATCGATGTCCAAGCGCGCAGTCGGTGCCAAGGATTCAAGCCGCTTGCTGCCCGGCCACGGTGGCGTCCTCGATCGCATCGATGCCTTGCTGCCGGTGTTGCCGGCGGTGATGGCCCTGGTGTCGATCTGAGTCTTCTTATTCCAAGGCTTGATAGGGCAGTGGTGATGCGACAGCGTCTGTGCGTTCTCGGCTCCACCGGTTCGGTAGGGAGCAACACCCTGGATGTCGCTGCACGCCATCCCGATCGATTCGAGGTGGTCGCGCTCACGGGACAGCAGCGCGTCGACGAACTCTTTGCCCAGTGCCTTCGGTGGAGGCCGCGGTTCGCGGCGATGGGGGTGGCTTCAGCCGCCGCGGAGCTGCGCGCCCGGGTACGGCAGGCGGGCCTGCTGACCGAAGTGCTGGAGGGCGCCGACGCGCTCGTTCAGCTGGCTTCGCATCCCGATGTCGATACCGTGATGGGCGCCATCGTTGGCGCTGCC
This sequence comes from Ideonella lacteola, assembly GCF_038066555.1. Taxonomy (NCBI): domain Bacteria; kingdom Pseudomonadati; phylum Pseudomonadota; class Betaproteobacteria; order Burkholderiales; family Sphaerotilaceae; genus Ideonella; species Ideonella lacteola. Next base: position 37,458 of record NZ_JBBUTG010000027.1, read on the forward strand.
GGGTTGCCGCCCTGCATGGCGGCCGCTCGCGCGGGCAAGCGACTGCTGTTGGCCAACAAGGAGGCACTGGTCGTCGGTGGGGCCCAATTCATGGCGGCAGTGGAAGAGGGCGGCGCGACATTGCTGCCGATCGACAGCGAGCATTCGGCCATTTTTCAGTGCCTGCCGGAAGACCGCTCCCAGTGGAAGCAGCGCGTCGATCACATCGTGCTGACGGCGTCCGGTGGGCCGTTCCGGCAGCGCGAGCCTTCGACGTTGACGAGCGTGACGCCCGAGGAGGCTTGTGCCCATCCAAACTGGGTGATGGGGCGCAAGATCTCGGTCGATTCCGCCACGATGATGAACAAGGCGCTGGAGGTGATCGAAGCGCGGTGGCTGTTCGACCTGACGCCCGAGCAGATCCAGGTGGTGATCCACCCGCAAAGCATCATCCATTCGATGGTGGTTTGCCGAGATCAGTCGGTACTGGCGCAACTGGGCACGCCCGACATGCGCGTGCCGATCGCCTATGGCCTGTCCTTCCCCGAGCGAATCGAATCCGGTGCCGAGGCGTTGGATTTCCTTTCCCTCGGTGCGTTGACGTTCGAGCCGCCCCGACGCGAGCGGTTCCCAGGGTTGTTCCTGGCTTGGGACGCGCTTCGTGGTCCGCATGGGAGCACGGCAGTATTGAATGCGGCGAATGAAGAGGCAGTGGCGGCCTTCCTGGATCGGCAAATTGGTTTTGATGCCATCCACCGCATCAATGCCCAGACGCTCGAATCGCTGATACCGAGTCTTGACTTGCACGCCCCGGTGGAAGCACTGCTGGAGCTGGACCGCCAATCCCGCGAGCGTGCACGCACGTTCGTGAAGGCCCTGCGCCGCTGACGGAATCGGAGCGCGCCGTGAACATCCTCCTGGGCCTGTTGATCACGCTGCCCATCCTCATCGTGGTGCACGAGTTCGGCCACTATCAGGTGGCTCGCTGGTGTGGCGTGAAGGTGTTGCGGTTCTCATTCGGATTCGGCCAGGTCATTTGGCGCCGTCAGTCGAGCCCGCAGGCGACCGAGTTCGTGATTTCGGCGCTGCCGCTGGGCGGCTATGTGCGCATGCTGGGGCATGACCAGCCCTATCGGCCCGACGAAGCGCGGTACGCCTTCGATGCGCAGCCGCTGGTCCGGCGCGCGGCGATCATCGCGGCCGGGCCGCTGGTCAATCTGCTGTTGGCAGCGCTGCTTTACGCGGCCGTTCACTGGATCGGCGTCGATGAAACGATGGCCGTCCTGGCGACACCGCCGGCCCGCACCTTGGCAGCGGACGCCGGGCTGAGCGCGGGAGATCAGGTGATGGCGGTCAGTTCGGTGGACGGGGAATGGCACGACGTCGCAACGATGCGCGACCTGCAATGGCAACTGACCCAGGCCACCGTTCGGGGCGAGGATCTGCAACTCCAGGTGAGCGACCAAGACGGGGGGCATCGCCGCCAAGTCCTGCTTCAGCTGTCGCAGTTGGCGGGTGAAGAGGTCGAGCCGGCGACGTTGGCGCGCATCGGTATTGGAGCGCCGTTCAGCCCTCCGGAAATGGGCAGGCCGGTGGCTGGCGGGCCGGCCGAGCGCGCGGCGCTGCGCGCGGGCGACCTGGTGCTGTCGATGGACGGCGTTCCCGTGCCGGATGCCGTGGCCTTGGTCGAGCGCATCCGCGCTCATCCCACGGGGGACGTGATGCCCATGCGCTGGGTGGTTGAGCGCGGTGGTCAGCGCATCGAGCTGGAGGTGTCGCCGCGATCGGTGACCGAGAACGGAAAGACCTTTGGGCGCATTGATGCGCCAGTGAGCTCACGGGCACGAACGGTCCATGTGCGTTTGGGGCCTTGGGATGGTTTCGTTCGTGGTGTGCAGCGCACCTGGGACATGTCGGCCTTCAGCCTCAAGATGCTGGGCCGGATCGTGACGGGGCAAGCCTCGCTGCGGAACTTGAGTGGCCCGTTGACGATCGGTGACTTTGCCAGCCAGGCGATCCAGCATGGATTCACCGACTACCTGGCCTTCCTGGCGATGGTCAGCGTCAGTCTCGGGGTGTTGAACCTGCTGCCGTTGCCGATGCTCGATGGCGGACACCTGATGTATTATCTTTTCGAGGGCGTGACCGGTCGGCCGGTCTCGGAACTGTGGCTCAAACGGCTGCAGCTCAGCGGGGCGTTCGTTCTCCTGCTGTTGGTGACCATCGCTCTCTCCAATGACATGGCCCGCATGCTGGGCCTGCAGTGACACCCTCCCGATGCCATTTCCCCTTGCTTTGACTTCGCTGCGTCCGGTCCCCGCGTACGTGGCTCTCGTGGCTGCGGCGACGGTGGCGACCTCCGCTCAGGCCGTCGAACCGTTCAAGATCAGCGACATTCGCATCGAGGGCCTGCAGCGGGGTGACCCCGGCAGCGTCTTCGGAGCCTTGCCGTTCCGCATCGGTGACGAATACAACGACGACAAAGGTGCTGCTGCCCTTCGCGCCCTGTTTGCCACGGGCCTGTTCAAGGATGTCCGTGTCGACATCGAAGGGCAGGTCGTGGTGGTCGTGGTCGAAGAGCGCTCGGTCATCGCATCGGTGAATTTCATCGGCCTGCGCGAGTTCGACAAGGACACCCTGGCGAAGGCCCTGAAAGAAAACGGCATCTCCGAGGGTCAGCCTTACGACAAGGCCGTCATCGACCGGGCCGAGCAGGAGATCAAGCGCCAGTACCTGACGCGCAGCCTGTACGGTGCCGAGGTGGTGACCACCGCCACGCCGATTGAGCGCAATCGGGTGAACATCACCTTCACGGTGGTGGAAGGCGACGTCGCCAAGATCAAGGACATCCGCATCGAGGGTGCCAAGGCCTTCAGCGAATCGACGTTGCTCGATCTGATGGATCTCACCACCGGTGGGTGGCTGAGCTGGTACACGAAGTCCGATCGCTATTCGCGCGCCAAGCTGAACGCTGATCTGGAGAAGATCCGCGCGTACTACCTGAACAAGGGTTACCTGGAGTTCGACGTCAAGACCACCCAGGTCACGATCTCGCCCGACAAGCAGGAAATCAGCATCCTGATCGGCATCGAGGAGGGGCAGCCCTACACGGTGACCGGCGTCAAGCTCGAAGGGCAGTACCTCGGCCGCGAAGAAGACTTCAAGCAGCGCATCACCATCACGCCTGGTGAGCCGTATCGCGGCGATGAGGTCACCGCCACCACGCGTGCCTTCAGTGACCTCTATGGCACGTACGGCTATGCGTTCGCGCGCATCGAGCCTCGTCAAGACATCGACCGCAAGACGGGCCAGGTCGTCATCGTTCTGCAAGGATCACCGGGCCAGCGCGTGAACGTTCGCCGAGTGAACATCGCCGGCAACACGATCACGCGAGACGAAGTGCTTCGTCGCGAATTCCGCCAGTTCGAATCTGCGTGGTATGACAGCGCGAAGATCAAGCTGTCGCGTGACCGTGTCGAACGCCTGGGCTACTTCGAAGAAGTGACGGTGGACACCCAAGAGGTGCCGGGTTCGCCGGATCAGGTGGATCTCGTGCTGAACGTGAAAGAGAAGCAGACGGGCAGCCTGCAGTTGGCCGCCGGTTACTCCACGGCGGGTCTGTCCTTCTCGGGTTCGATCAAGAAGGAAAACGTCTTCGGCACCGGTAACTATCTGGGCCTCGAAGTCAACACCAGCAAGCTCAGCCGCAACCTGGTGGTGAGCACGGTCGATCCCTATTTCACCGATGACGGGGTGTCACGCGCGCTCGATTTGTACTACCGCACGTCCAAGCCACTGAACAGCCAAGGCGATGCCTACCAACTGGCCACGCCCGGTGCGGCGGTTCGCTTCGGTGTGCCGTTCACCGAGTACGACACCGTTTTCTTCGGGGTGGGCCTCGAGCAGACGATCATTGGCACGTCGTCTGGTGTGCCGAACAGCTATTTCAAGTTCGTCGAGACGTTTGGCAACCATGCCTTGAGCGTTCCGCTGACGGTCGGCTGGGCGCGCGAAGAGCGCGATAACCCGCTCACGCCAACCAAGGGCCGCTATCAGCGCCTCAACCTGGATTTCAGCGTGGCGGGCGATGTGCACTACGCCCGGTTGAACGCCCAGTATCAACAGTACTTCAGCATCACCAACAAGCTCACCTTGGGTGTCAACGGCGAGGTGGGGGCGGGGTATGGTTTGAATGGAAAACCGTATCCGGTGTTTAAGAACTTCTATGGCGGCGGCCTGGGCTCTGTGCGCGTCTTCGAGTCGGGTTCATTCGGTGGCGTCGACCTGACCGGCGCTTACGATGGCGGTTCCAAGAAGATGAACCTGAACTCCGAGCTGTACTTCCCGGTCCCGGGTTCGGGCAACGACAAGTCGTTGCGCATCTTCGCTTTCGCCGACGCCGGCAACGTCTGGCGCGACCATGACGGCGCGGTGACGCAAGACGACCGTGACCGCGGCCAGACCGGCACGCTGAGTGATCTGCGGGCGTCAGTGGGTCTCGGCTTGAGCTGGATTTCGCCGGTGGGCCCGCTCAAACTCAGCTACGGCACACCAATGCGCTCCTTCCGGGGCGATAAAATCCAACGTTTCCAGTTTCAAGTCGGAACGGCCTTCTGATGATCAAGTCGCTTAGCAAAACCCTCGTCGCCGCGGCGGCCCTGACTCTGGCCATGGGCGTGAGCGCCCAGGAACTGAAGATCGGCTACGTCAACAGCGAGCGCGTGCTGCGCGAGGCGGCCCCCGCCAAGGCCGCGCAGGCCAAGTTGGAGGCCGAGTTCAAAAAGCGCGAGACCGAATTGGCCGACCAAGGCAATCGCCTCCGGGGTGCGATGGAGAAGCTCGAAAAGGAAGCGCCGACGCTGCCTGAGTCGGAGCGGACCCGCCGCCAGCGAGATCTCGCCGATCAGGACCGCGATTTCCAACGCAAGCGCCGTGAACTGCTGGAAGACCTGAATCAACGCAAGAACGAAGAGCTGTCGGCCGTGGTCGAGCGTGCCAACAAGGTCATCAAGCAAATCTTCGAGCAAGAGAAGTACGACATCATTCTGCAGGAAGTCATCTTCGCCGGTCCGCGCGTCGACATCACCAAGAAGGTGATCGATGCCCTGAACGCCGGCAAGTGAATGGCGGATTGACCATGCCTTCGCGGCCAGGCGACGCGATAGCAGTTCGTCTGGCTGACATCGCCGCCGCTCTCGGCGGCGAGCTTCGCGGCGACGGCGAACGCGTCATTGAACGCATCGGCCCGCTTGAGGCCGCAACGCCCCACACCATCAGCTTCCTGGCGCAGCCGCGGCTCAAACCGCTGCTTGACAGCACGAACGCCGGGGCGGTGATCGTCCGGGAAGACGCCTGCGCCCCCTTGGTGGCGCGGGGCGTTGCCGCGATCGTGGTGCCCGACCCTTACCTCGCCTTCGCGCGCCTGACCCGTTGGTGGGCGGCGCGTACCCGGCCCGCTGCGCAGGTGGGTGTGCATCCGACGGCCTATGTGGCACCCGGGGCCCGTTTGCACGACACCGTGAGCGTCGGACCATTTGCCGTGGTCGAGGCGAACGCCGTGCTCGCCGAGCATGTCGTCGTAGGGGCGCACGCCGTGGTGGGCGAGGGGGCCGACGTGGGCGCGGGCACTCAGCTGAGGCCCCGATCGACGTTGGCGCAGGGCTGTCGAGTCGGCGCGCGCGGCATCATTCACAGCGGCGCCGTGATAGGTTCCGACGGGTTCGGCTTCGCCCCCCACCAAGGTCGTTGGGAAAAGATTGAACAGCTGGGTGGGGTGTGGATCGGCGACGATGTCGAGATCGGCGCGAACACCTGTGTGGACCGAGGCGCTCTCGACGACACGGTGATCGAGGATGGCGTCAAGCTCGATAACCTGATTCAGATCGCGCACAACGTCCATATCGGCGCCCACACCGCGATGGCCGGCTGTGTCGGCGTGGCGGGCAGTGCCAAGATCGGCAAGCACTGCACCTTCGGCGGCGCGGCGATGATCCTGGGCCACTTGCAGATTGCTGATCACGTGCACATTTCGGCCGCCAGCGTCGTGATGAGCTCCATCCTGAAGCCGGGGCAGTACAGCGGCGTGTTCCCGATCGATGAAAATGCCAACTGGGAAAAGAACGCGGCCACGCTGCGCCAGTTGCACACCCTGCGCGCGCGTCTGCGCACGCTCGAGAAGAAGAGCTCACCATGAACACCGTGATGGACATCCACCAGATCCTCAAGCGCCTGCCCCACCGATATCCCTTGCTGCTGGTGGACCGGGTGGTCGAGCTGGAGAAGAACGTCCGCATCCAGGCGTTGAAGAACGTCACGATCAACGAGCCGTTCTTCACGGGCCATTTCCCGCATCGCCCGGTCATGCCAGGCGTCCTGATCCTTGAAGCCATGGCGCAATCAGCCGCGTTGCTGTCGTTCGCGTCGATGGATGTCGACCCTGGCGATGACACGGTGGTCTACTTCGCGGGCATCGACGCGGCGCGATTCAAGCGCCCCGTAGAGCCCGGCGATCAGCTGATACTCGAGGCCCTGATCGACCGCGTTCGTGGCGGCATTCACAAGTACAAGGCCAAAGCCACCGTGGCGGGTGAAACGGTGGCCGAGGCCGAGTTGATGTGCACCATGCGCAAGATCGGCGGCTGAGTACCGGGCGATGGCCTCGATTCACCCCACCGCCATCATCGATCCGGCGGCTCAGCTGGATTCCACGGTCACCGTCGGTCCCTATGCCGTGATCGGTGCGCATGTGCGCATCGGCCCGGGCACCACGGTGGGGCCGCATACGGTGATCGAGGGCCGCACCACGATCGGCAGCGACAACCGCATTTTCCAGTTCGCCTCCATTGGCGCCATTTCTCAGGACATGAGCTACGGTGGCGAGCCGACCGAGCTCGTCATCGGCGACCGCAACACCATTCGAGAGTTCTGCACCCTCAACCTGGGCACGATGAAGGAGGAGGGTGTCACCCGCATCGGTTCGGACAACTGGATCATGGCCTACGTTCACGTGGCGCATGACTGCCGCGTAGGCGACCACATCGTGATGGCCAACAACGCGACGTTGGCCGGCCATGTGCATGTGGGCGACTGGGCCGTCATCGGTGGGCTGTCTGGGGTGCACCAGTTCGTGCACATCGGCGCACACGCGATGATCGGGTTCCAGGGGCATGTGGCGCAGGATGTGCCGCCGTACATGACGGTCGATGGCAATCCGCTCACGGTACGTGCGGTCAACCTCACGGGGTTGAAGCGGCGAGGCTTCAGCCCCGAACGCATGGCCGCCATCCGCCAGATGCACAAGCTGCTCTACCGCGACTCCTTGACGCTGGAGCAGGCCACCGAGGCGATTGGTGCAATGAAGGGTGGCCAGCTCGACATCGATGCGGACGTCGATGTCATGTTGGGTTTCCTCGCCGGTTCCCGGCGTGGCATTGTTCGCTGAGGCGGGCGATGGGCGTGTCGAATCCCCGCCTGGGCCTGGTGGCCGGCGAGGCCTCTGGAGATTTGCTGGCCAGCCTCTTGCTGAAGGGGCTGCGCGAGCGCTGGCCGGATGCCCAGGCCGCGGGCATCGGCGGCCCGAAGATGGTGGAGCAGGGGTTCGAAGCCTGGTGGCCCAGCTCCAAGCTGTCGGTGTTCGGCTATGTCGATGCCTTGCGTCACTACCGTGAGCTGGTCGGGATCCGCAGTGCACTGCGAGACCGGTTGATCGCTGAGCGCCCCGATCTGTTCATCGGTGTTGATGCACCAGATTTCAATTTCGGCCTAGAGACGCCGCTGCGACAGGCCGGTATTCGCACAGTGCATTTCGTGTGCCCTTCGATCTGGGCGTGGCGAGGCGAGAGGGTCAAGAAGCTGGCCGCGGCGGCAGACCATGTGCTGTGCCTCTTTCCCTTTGAGCCGGCGTTGCTCGAGCAGCATGGCATCCGAGCCACCTTTGTTGGCCACCCGCTGGCCGATGGCATACCGCTCCAGCCGCCTCGTGCCGCGGCCCGCCAGGCGCTGAAACTCTCTGACAGCGACACGGTCGTGGCGCTGCTGCCGGGAAGCCGCCGCAGCGAGATCCGCTACATCGCACCAGTGCTGTTGAAGGCGGCCGCCTTGCTGGCCCGGCAGCGCTCGGGTATCCGGTTTGTCTTGCCGATCGTTCCCGGCCTGCGCGACATGGTCTGGCCGCTGGTCAATGAGTTGGCAGGCTCCGCCGAAGTAGAGCTGCTTGACGGCCGGTCGCATGACGCGCTGGCCGCCTGCGATGTGACGCTGATCGCCAGCGGCACGGCCACCCTCGAAGCCGCGCTGTTCAAGCGGCCCATGGTGATCGTCTACCGCATGCATTGGCTCAACTGGCAGTACATGCGCCGCCGGGCTTATCAGCGTTGGGTGGGGCTGCCCAACATCCTGAGCCGCAAATTCATCGTTCCCGAGTTTCTGCAGGATGCGGCGACACCCGATGCCCTGTCGCGCGAGGCGTTGGCCTGGCTCGACGATGCTCCACGCCGCGACATGCTCAACGAACGTCTGATGGAACTTCACCTGACGCTGCGCCAGGACACGGCGCGCAAGGCTGGCGATGCGATCGCGCAAATACTCGAAGCCTGAGCAGATTGCCCTGTCGTTCGACGTGCCGGGCCTTGTCGCGGGTGTCGACGAGGCGGGCCGAGGGCCGCTGGCCGGCCCGGTGGTGGCAGCGGCGGTCATCCTGGATGACTTGCAGCCCATCTCTGGCCTGAAAGACTCCAAGGTGCTCACCGAGAAGCGTCGAGAGGCGCTGTTCGACGAGATCCGTGCGAAAGCCTTGTGCTGCAGCATCGCGGAGGCGAGCGTCGACGAGATCGACTCGCTCAACATCCTGCATGCCACGATGTTGGCCATGCGTCGTGCGGTAGAGGGCCTGCGCCTGTTGCCCGCCAAGGTGCTGGTGGATGGCAATCGACTGCCGCCACTGAGGGTGCCGGCGGAGGCCATCGTCAAAGGGGATGCCCGAGTGAGGGCCATTTCTGCCGCTTCCATCCTCGCGAAGGTGCATCGTGATCGCCTTTGCCACGCGCTGGACGAGGCCCATCCGCAATACGGGTTCGCTACGCACAAGGGGTACCCAACCCCCGAGCACTTGGCGGCGCTGCGTGCGCATGGCGCTTGCGTCGTCCACCGCCGCAGTTTCGCGCCGGTGCGCGAGGCATTGGGCCAGGTGTCTGCGGAGATGAGTGCGTGAACGAACCTCTGCTGATCACCGCGCGAGATAACCCGCTGCTGCAGCGCATTCGCAAGATCGCGACGGACGCGGGCGGCTACCGCAAGGCCGGGCAAGTCTGGTTGGAGGGCGACCACCTGATCGGGGCCGCGCTGAACCGAGACCTCGTTCTCGATGAGCTGCTGTTCAGCGAAAGCGCCTGGAACGAGCGGGCCGATTGGCGAGCCTGGGTGTCACGGGCGCGTCGGGTGGTCTGCGTGCCAGATGCGTTGTTCAAGACCTTGAGCGGCCTGGAATCGCCGGCCCGCGTCGGGGCCCTGTGGGCCGTCCCGGCGGCCCCCGCGATCGACACCGCTGCGGCCAGCGTCGTGCTGGACCGGCTCCAGGATGCAGGAAACGTAGGCAGCATCCTGCGAAGCGCGGCGGCGTTTGGAGTACGACAGGTGCTGGCGGTCAAGGGCACCGCGGCGCTGTGGTCGCCGAAAGTGCTTCGGGCCGGCATGGGCGCGCATTTCGGACTGCATCTGATCGAGGGTTTGTCGCCCGACGATTTGAGCGTTCTCGACGTGCCGTTGCTGGCCACCAGCTCGCACGGCGGGCTTCTGTTGGGCGAGGCCACGTTGCCCATCCCTTGCGCCTGGGTGCTGGGCCATGAGGGGCAGGGCGTGGACGCCGCCTTGATGGGGCGCTGCGCTCACACCGTGCGCATCCCCCAGCCCGGCGGGGAGGAGTCGCTCAACGTGGCCGCCGCCGCGGCCGTCTGCTTCTTCGCGGCAACTGTCGGGCCGAAGCGTCAGTAAATCAGTCGGTCTGGGCGGATGTCCCGCAGGATGGTCGTGGCGATCTCCTCGATCGATTTGTGCGTCGAGCTCAGCCACGAGATGCCGCTGCGCTTCATCATTTGTTCGGCCTCGCGAACCTCGTAGCGGCAGTTCTCGATCGCTGCGTACTTGCTGCCCGGCCTCCGCTCATGGCGGATATGCGAAAGCCGCTCAGGATCGATCGTGAGGCCAAAACACTTGCGCTTGTGCGGTGCCAGCGAACTGGGCAGGTGCCCACGCTCGAAATCTTCTGGAATGAGCGGATAGTTCGCGGCCTTGATGCCATGCTGCATCGCCAGGTACAGCGAGGTGGGCGTCTTGCCGCTGCGGCTGACGCCGACGAGGATGACGTCCGCCTGTTCCAGGTTCTTGGCTGATTGACCGTCATCGTGAGCCAGCGAGAAGTTGATCGCTTCGATGCGGTCGTTGTATTCCTCGCTCTTGGCCGCGTCGGAAAAACGCCCGACGCGGTGGTTGGACTTGATGCCGAACTCCTTTTCGAGCGGCTCGATGAACGAGGCGAACATGTCCATCACCAGGCCCTTGCAGCGCTCGGCGGTGAGCACCTTGCGTACCGACTCGTTGGCCAGGGTGATGAAGACAATCGGCCGAAGCCCCTCGGCCTCCAGCGTCGCGTTGATTTCGGAGACCACCTTGTCCGCCTTGTCCTCGGAATCGATGAACGGACGACGCACATGGCGGGGTTTGGCCGAAAACTGGGCCAGGATGGAGTTGCCGAAGGTTTCGGCGGTGATGCCGGTGCCGTCGGAGACGAAGAAGACGGTTCGATTGGGCATGTCAGTTGCCACTGGCGGCTCCGAGATATGGCGCACCTTCCGGATGGACGGCAGAACGGGCAAGCAGGCAGCTTGTCTCGTTTTGCGCGCGGCCGTTTAAGCCAAGGTTCAGCGATGTCGGGCATCGCGTACGTAGAATCATGCCCCAATTGACGTGCTCCTTGGACGGGTCGCCCGCTCGGCCCGACTCACACACTTGCCTCGGATGAGCCCCTGCAGCATCAAAACTCGAATGACACGCGCTGCAGCGTGGGCCCCCGGTGTGTGCACAGGGGTGGCATGGCGCCAGGTTTTTTGTCATCAAGGAGCTTCCCCATGTCATCCAGCACCCTGGCGACCGCCCTGGTCGCCCCGTTTGAACACCTGAGAATGACCGACGTCGAGGCGGTGGGCGGTAAAAACGCCAGCCTCGGCGAAATGATCAGCCAGTTGGCTGCTTCGGGCGTGCGCGTGCCTGGGGGCTTTGCCACCACGGCCCACGCCTTTCGTGAGTTCCTGAAGCACGGCGGCTTGACCGAGCGGATCAACGCCCGACTGGCCACGCTGGATACCGACGATGTCCGTGCGCTCGCCGACGCGGGTGCCGAGATCCGCCGCTGGGTGACGGAGGCGCCGTTCCCTCCTGCGCTGGAAGCGGCTGTGCGCGCCGAATACGAGCGCGTGACCGCAGGTTCGCCGGATGCCACCTGGGCGGTGCGCTCCTCGGCCACCGCCGAAGACCTGCCTGACGCCTCGTTCGCCGGCCAGCAGGAGACCTTTCTGAACGTGCACGGCATCGATGACGTCCTTCACAAGATGAAGGAGGTCTTCGCATCGCTCTACAACGACCGGGCGATCAGCTACCGCGTCCACAAGGGTTTTGCCCACTCGGATGTGGCGCTCTCCGCCGGCGTGCAGCGCATGGTTCGGTCGGATGTCGGATCCGCGGGCGTCATGTTCACCATCGACACCGAGTCCGGCTTCAAGGACGTGGTGTTCATCACCTCCAGCTACGGCCTGGGCGAGACCGTGGTGCAAGGCGCGGTGAACCCCGACGAGTTCTACGTCCACAAGCCGGCTCTGGAGAATGGCAAGTTCCCGGTGATCCGCCGAGCGCTGGGCTCCAAGTTGATTCGCATGGAGTTCGCGACGCCCGAGGAAAAGGCGGCCAGCGGCAAGTTGGTCAAGACCGTCGATACCCCGCCTGAGCAGCGAAACCGCTACTCGCTGACAGACAACGACACCATTGAGCTGGCGAAGTACGCGCTGATCATCGAGAAGCACTACGGCCGCCCGATGGACATCGAGTGGGGCAAGGACGGGGTCGACGGCAAGCTCTACATCCTCCAGGCGCGGCCCGAGACAGTGCGCAGCCAGGCAGAAGGGCAGGTCGAGCACCGGTACAAGCTCAAAGGCCATTCCACCGTGCTGGCCGAGGGGCGTGCCATTGGCCAGAAGATCGGGACTGGGCCGGTTCGCCTTGTCAGCTCCATCGCCGAGATGGATCGTGTGCAGCCGGGCGACGTCCTGGTCACGGACATGACCGATCCCAACTGGGAGCCGGTGATGAAGCGCGCCAGCGCGATCGTCACCAACCGCGGTGGCCGCACCTGCCACGCCGCGATCATTGCCCGCGAGCTTGGCATTCCTGCCGTGGTGGGTTGTGGCGACGCCACCGACACCCTGCATGACGGCGCGCTGGTCACCGTGGCCTGCTCGGAGGGCGACACCGGCTTCGTCTACGACGGCCTGTTGGAGACCGAGGTCACCGAGGTGACCCGAGGCGAGCTGCCGTATTGCCCGATCAAGATCATGATGAACGTGGGCAACCCCCAGCTGGCGTTCAACTTCGCGCAGGTGCCCAATTCCGGCGTCGGCCTGGCGCGCCTCGAGTTCATCATCAACAACAACATCGGCGTCCACCCGAAGGCGATCCTCGACTACCCCAACGTCGATCCGGACCTGAAAAAGGCGGTCGAGTCGGTCGCCCGCGGCCACGCCTCGCCCCGTGCCTTCTATGTGGACAAGCTGGCCGAGGGTGTGGCCACGATCGCGGCGGCCTTCTGGCCCAAGCCGGTCATCGTGCGGCTGTCGGACTTCAAGTCGAACGAGTACAAGAAGCTGATCGGCGGTTCGCGCTACGAGCCGGATGAAGAGAATCCGATGCTGGGCTTCCGAGGTGCCTCGCGCTACATCAGCGGCGAGTTCACCGATGCCTTTGGCATGGAGTGCGAGGCGCTCAAGCGCGTGCGCAACGACATGGGCCTGACGAATGTCGAGATCATGGTTCCGTTCGTTCGCACGGTGCGCCAAGCCGAACGCGTGTCTGCCTTGCTGGCGGACCGCGGCTTGAAACGGGGTCAACATGGCCTGCGCCTGATCATGATGTGCGAGGTGCCCAGCAACGCCATCCTGGCCGAGCAGTTCCTGCAGCATTTCGACGGCATGTCGATCGGCTCGAACGATCTGACTCAGCTCACGCTGGGCCTGGACCGCGACTCCGGTCTGGAGCAGTTGGCCGAAGACTTCGACGAGCGCGATCCTGCCGTCAAGGCCATGATTTCCCGCGCCATCGCGGCCTGCCGGGCGACTGGCAAATATGTCGGCATCTGTGGCCAGGGCCCCAGCGATCACCCCGACTTCGCTGAGTGGCTCGCCCAGGAGGGCATCGTCTCGATTTCGCTGAATCCGGATTCGGTGATCGAGACCTGGACCCGCTTGGCCGCCAGGCGCTGAGCCTGCCGACCCGCTGAGCTCGCTGACCCCGCTCGAGCGGGGCGGGCGGGCATCGGGCCGCCCTCTGTGCTATGATCGAGGGCTTTTCCGCCTTGCCGCACCGGCTGTTGACGCGCCGGGCGGCTTCCCATCAAGGAACCCACAAGGAGAGTTCATGCGTCACTATGAGATCGTTCTGCTGATCCATCCGGATCAAAGCGAACAGGTTCCGGCCATGCTGGAGCGTTACAAGAACCTCGTCACCAACGGTGGCGGCAAGGTTCATCGCGTGGAAGACTGGGGCCGCCGCCAGCTGGCATACATGATCCAGAAGCTCGCGAAGGCGCACTACCTGTGCCTGAACATCGAGTGCTCGAAGGACGTGCTGACCGAGCTGGAAACCGGTTTCCGCTTCAACGACGCCGTCTTGCGCCACCTGACCGTCAAGGTCGAGAAGGCCGAGACCACCCCGTCGGTGATGATGAAGTCGGTCGAGAAGGAAGAGGCCCGCAAGGCCGCCCAGGAAACCGCCGCCTGAAGCACAGTGGCTCGTCGCGACACCCGGAGGTGATGCCATGAACCGAATGGTTCTGGCCGCCGAAGTGGTGGAACGAGGCGCTCTGCGTTACACCCCGGCCGGCCTTCCCGCCCTGGACCTGCAATTGAAGCACCAGTCCACGGTCACTGAAGACGGCCAGCCTCGCCAAGTTGCCATGCAGCTCAAGGCGGTGGCGATCGGGGCGATCACGCGGCCTGTTGCCGCGCTGGCACTGGGAGTTCCGGCTCAATTTGCCGGGTTTCTCGCCGCCTCGCGCAATGGCAAAGGTCTCGTGTTCCATGTGACCGAGCTGGACGCCTGAAGCCACGCACCTGTTTGAACACCGGATAGACAATTTTCAGAGGTCATCATGCCCCCGCCAAAGTCTCGTTTTTCCAAGGATCGCCGTCCCAAGCGCAACCAGCAATCGCTGCTGTTCCGCCGCAAGAAGTTCTGCCGCTTCACCGTGACCGGTGTCGAGTCGATCGACTACAAGGACGTCGACCTGCTGCGCGATTTCATCGGTGAAAACGGCAAGATCACGCCGGCTCGCCTGACGGGCACGCGCGCCTTCTTCCAGCGTCAGCTCACCACCGCCATCAAGCGCTCGCGCTTCCTGGCGATGCTGCCGTACAGCGATCAACACAAGGTCTGAGGGAGCCCACACCATGCAAATCATCCTTCTGGACAAGGTGGCCAACCTCGGCAACCTGGGTGACGTCGTCAAGGTCAAGGACGGTTTCGCCCGCAACTACCTGATCCCGACCAAGCGCGCCCGTCGCGCCACGGAAGCCGCGATCAAGGAATTCGAAGCCCGTCGTGCCGAGCTCGAAAAGGCTGCTGCCGACAAGCTGTCGGCGGCCCAAGCCCTGGGCGAGAAGCTGAACGGCCATACCGTCACCATCAGCCAGAAGGCTGGCGTGGACGGCCGTCTGTTTGGCTCGGTCACCAACCACGACATCGCCGAAGCCCTGAACAAGGGTGGATTCCAGATCGCCAAGTCGCAGGTTCGCCTGCCCAATGGCCCGTTGAAGGCTGTGGGTGAGTTCCCGGTCAGCGTGGCGGCCCACACCGATGTGGTGGTGGAAATCACCGTCAAGGTCGTTGGCGAAACCGAGTAACCACTCGATCGCTTCCTGATCCGAAAGGGCCGGTTTTCGAACCGGCCCTTTGCATTTGGGGCCTCGCGGTTGTGCACTGCGATTCCCCGTGAAGTCCACAGCCTTGTCCACAGGCGCCCGGCTTGCCGGCGCCTATGATCGACCGATGCCCACGATCTTCGACGCCCACGATCCACGCTCCGAACCCCGTGACGAAGAAGTCGCCAAGCTGCGAGTGCCGCCGCACTCCATCGAGGCCGAACAGAGCGTTCTGGGTGGCCTGTTGCTCGACAACGGCGCCTGGGATCGGGCGGCCGACGTGCTCAACGAGACCGACTTCTACCGCTATGAGCACCGCCTGATATTTGGTGCGATCGGGGCGCTGATCAGCGGCAGCAAGCCGGCCGATGTCATCACGGTGTTCGAGCAGCTGCAGTCGCTGGGCAAGGCTGAGGAGTGCGGTGGGCTCGCGTACCTGAACGCGTTGGCGCAGGCCGTGCCCAGCGCCGCCAACCTGCGTCGCTATTCCGAGATCGTTCGCGAACGCGCGATCCTGCGCAAATTGATTGCGGCGAGCGACGAGATTGCCACCGCCGCGTTCAACCCCCAGGGACGTCAGGTCTCGCAGATCCTCGACGAGGCCGAAGGCAAGATCTTCAAGATCGGTGAGGAAGGACAGCGCACCAAGCAAGGCTTCCAGAGCATGGACCAGCTGGTGATGCAGCTGATCGACCGCATCACCGAGCTCTCGGAGAACGGCGCGGAGGACGTGACCGGGGTGCGCACCGGCTTCTACGACATGGACCGGATGACCGCGGGCCTGCAGGGCGGCGACCTGATCATCCTGGCCGCGCGGCCATCCATGGGCAAGACGGCGTTCGCGCTGAACATTGCCGAGAACGTCGCCGTCCACGAGGGCCTGCCCGTGGTGGTCTTCTCGATGGAAATGGGCGCGGCGCAGCTCGCATTGCGGATGGTCGGCTCGCTTGGCCGCATCGACCAATCCGGGCTGCGCACCGGCCGCCTGCGCGATGACGATTGGGGCCGTCTCACCGAAGCGGTCGACAAGCTGTCGAAGGCGGCGATCTTCATCGACGAAACCCCAGCGCTGAACCCGGCCGAGCTCCGCGCGCGGGCGCGGCGCCAGGCCCGCCAGTGCGGAAAGCTGGGCCTCATCGTCATCGATTACCTGCAGCTGATGAGCGGTACGGCCAGCTCCAGCGGGGAAAACCGCGCCACCGAGATCAGTGAGATCTCCCGGGGCCTCAAGGCGCTGGCCAAGGAGCTGAACTGCCCGGTGATCGCGCTGTCGCAGTTGAATCGTTCGGTCGAGACGCGGCCCGACAAGCGGCCGATGATGAGCGACTTGCGCGAATCGGGCGCCATCGAACAGGATGCGGACGTCATCATGTTCATCTACCGCGACGAGTACTACAACAAGCCCGACGGCCCGAACCCCACCAAGGAGCCTGGCGTGGCCGAGATCATCATCGGCAAACAGCGTAACGGCCCGGTCGGCACCGTGAAGCTCGCGTTCCTGAAGCAGAACACCAAGTTCGACAACCTGGCGCCGGACGCGTACAGCCAGGAATACTGATCGACGCTCATTGATGTTCAGCGGGCGCCGCGCTGAGCGGCTACCGCCCGCACGGCGTCGCCCGGCGAGTGCGCGCCTCCGGGCCCGGACGTTCGCATGGCCCAGCAGCTTGGCGCCAAGCTGAATACTGTATATATTTACAGTATGACGCCGCACACCCAGCGCCCGCTTGCCGACGACGCCCTTCAGCCCTTGGTCGACGAGGCGATGGCGCTGCCCGCGATGGTGGTCGATGCAAAGTCGATCAAGGGGCGCGGCACGGCCTGGGCGATCCAGCACCGATTCAGCCGTGAGCAGCATGCCGCCTTCGACGACGGCTGGGGCACGCTCGACCAGCGGGCCGCTCGCGAAGTGGTTCCCGTGCACACCGAGATCATCGAGCAGCAGGTCAAGACCATCCTCACGGGCAACGACTCTCCGGACATCAGCTTCGACCTGTCGATCAACCCCTACCGCGGTTGCGAGCACGGCTGCATCTACTGCTTCGCGCGTCCGACCCACAGCTACTTCAACTTGTCTCCCGGGCTGGATTTCGAAACCAAGATCTTCGCCAAGGTGAATGCGGCGCAGCGCCTGCGCGAGGCGCTCGAAAGCCCGAGCTACGAGCCTCTGCTGCTCAACATCGGCTCCGCGACCGACGCGTACCAGCCGGCCGAGCGGCAGCTTCGCATCACCCGGTCGGTGATCGAGGTGCTGAGCGAGTTCAAGCACCCGTTTTCGGTGATCACCAAATCATCCGGCATTGAGCGTGACATCGATTTGATCGCACCGATGGCCGCCGACAACATGGCAGCGGCCTATGTGTCGCTGACCACGCTCGACGGCGATTTGGCGCGCATCCTGGAGCCTCGGGCGGCCATGCCGCAGCGTCGCCTCAAGACGATCGAGCGCCTTGCGCGCGCGGGCATCCCCGTGGGGGTGAGCGCGTCGCCGATGATTCCGTTCATCAACGAGCCTGAGCTCGAGCGCATCCTCGAAGCAGCCGCCCAAGCCGGAGCCACCCGCGCCTTCAGCATCGTGGTCCGCTTGCCGTGGGAGGTGAACCCGCTGTTCCAGCAGTGGCTGGAGGCGCACTTTCCCGATCGGGCCAGGCGGGTGATGGCCCGCATCCGAGACATGCGTGGCGGCAAAGATTACGACGCGCAGTTCGGCCGCCGCATGACCGGAGAGGGGGTGTGGGCCGAGCTGGTCCGACAGCGTTTTCACAAGGCAGCCAGTCGGCTGGGCCTGCTGAACGAGCGCACGCCGATGGATCTGTCGCGCTTTGTCCGGCGCCCCCGGTTGAGAGCCAAACGCGGCGGGCAACCGGAGCTCTGGATGCCGTTGCAGCAAAGCCTGTTTTGACGCCGCCTGTTCTACTGACGCCAATGGGATGCCACACGCGCGCGGCGCCGGCTCAGGCAGCGCGTGGTGGGTCAAGGCCCTTGGCGTTGTGGCGTACGGCTGTCTCGGTGGTGCGGCATGTGGTGTCGCGCAGCGAGGTGCGAGAGGGACGACGTCCCAGCAGGCTTCCCCTTGGCCTGCCCGGAGCTGGCCCGAAGTAGAGCAGGTCGGGCCATCGTCCGCCTGATCGGCGGTCGATCGAGCCACCCATCAGGCGGCGGGGGTCGCCTCCGGCGCGCCGGCCAGTGCGGCCTCGTTGGCCAGGTTGTCATCCCCTTGGCCCTGCGCAGGCGATTGAGATGATGACGCTTCGCCCGGCGCGCCAGTGGCCTGAGGCGCCGCAGCGGTGTTCGTGGCCCCAGCGGCTTGCGCCTGGGCGGCGGCCATGGTGGCCTGCGCCGGCGACGACGCGCTCGGTGCCACCGCGCCTGCTGAGCGCAGAACGAGTCCACCCGACTGTCGGCCGGCGGCGCTGCCCGGGTTGGGCATGGTCGATGAGGCCAGTTTGTCGAAGATGCCGTCGGCCTGAGATTGCAGCTCGGCAGCATCGGGGATCTTCTCCGCGTGCCGCTGCAGCACCATGCGGGCCATGTCGATCAGCTTGGTGTTCAACGTGCGGGCGCCGTGGGCCAGCAGCGATTGGACAGCAGCACGAGGCTCGCCGTTCAGGCTGTGGTTCATCGACGATTCGGCCAGCGACGTGATCTTGGCGTGGGACACGCGCACCAGCTCGGAGTAGGGCGGGTAGATGCCGCAGGCCTTGGCCAGCAACTCCGACAAACTCTTCGAAATGCAGAATCGCAGCGCGATCGATTCGATCCAGACGTCGGCCTCGTCCAGCCGCAGCTCGGCTGCCGCCAGCTCCGACAGCAGCGTCACCATGTTCAGCGCGGCCTCGATGTCGAAGCCAGGGTGGCGGATCTCCCTTGCCAGTGATCGCATCTCTTCGAGCACGCGGGCCAGTTGCCGCCCGTGCATGAGGCACAGCGTTTCGATCACCGCGGCAAAGCGACGCAGACGTGAGCTTTGAGTGTTCTTCTCCAGCACGTGGCGCACGTTGTCGGCGCACCGCTGCAAGCCCTTGCCATCTTTGTCGCGAAAGCGGGCAAAGGCCAGCAGCACCATCGACTGCAGGTCGAACATCTTCGACGTGATGCCGATGCTGGCCGCCCGCTCGAGCGCGCGGCGAGCCTCGGCCTGTTCGCCGCAGTAGAACGCCAGCATGCCTTGCCGCTGCAGCCGCTCGATTGAGCTGGGCGTCAGCTGCGTGGCCATGCGGTAGGTTTCCAGCGCTTCGTTCAGCGAGCCTTGCTCTACATGCACGCGCCCCATCACGTCGTAGGCGTCGGCGTGGCTGGGATCGGCGGAAATCAGAACCTCAAGGGTACGGCGCGCCTGTTGCAGGCGGCCGCTCTCCAGCTGCGAACGGGCAATACCCAGGCGCGCCCAGGGCAGCGCCTGCGCATCGATCACGGCCTGGTAAAGCTTCTGGGCGGCGTCGTGCTGGCCCAACCGAAGCAGCAGCTCAGCGCCAATGCGAGCGGCGTAGAGCCAGTAAGGGGCCTTGGCCTGGAATCGGACGAGGCACAGGCGTGCCGCCTGGTCGTAGTCGCCCGATTCGATGGCCATGAAAATGTCGCGCAACACCCGCTTGCGCTTGCGGGCCTGCAGCAGGCGATCGGCCAGCGAAGCCGCCGCGAAGGGCTTGAGCAGGTAGCTGTCCAGCGCCGATTCGGCGGCTTCGGCCACCGCGGTGTAGCTGGCTTCGCCCGTCACCATGACAAACACGGTCGAGAAGGGCAGCAGCTGGGCGCGGCGCAGGTCGTCGAGCAGCGATTGGCCCGAATCCTTGCCGTCCTGGAAGTGCTGCTCGCACAGCACGAGGTCGTATTCGCGCGCTTCGAGTTGTTTGCGGGCGTCGGCGATGCGGTTGCATTGCACGACGGTGCCGACGCCCAGGTCGCGCAGCTGGGCGGCGAGGATGCTTCGGGAAGTGGGGTGCCCGTCGATGATCAGCGCCTTGCAGCTGCTGAAGTCACGATCCGCGGCGGCGACGCTGTTGCTGCCGGCACTCACCGCCCGTCTCCTCGACGAGCCGTGACGGCGTCAACGGTGATGATGGACTGGCGGTGGGACATGTGGCCGAGATGCCGATCGTGAATGTGCCCCTGGCGGCTGCCGACGGGCTTCACAGGGCATATCGGCCACTCTGGCCGTTACTTGAACAGGTCTTTGACCCGGTCGGTCCAGCTCTTGGCGTTCGGAGAGTGCCTTTCTCCGCCTTTTTTCAAGGATTCGTCCAGTTCTTTGAGCAGTTTGCGCTGGTGCTCGGTCAGTTTGACCGGCGTTTCAACCGTCACATGGCAATACAGGTCGCCCGGATAGCTTGACCGAATCCCCTTGATGCCCTTGCCACGCAGCCGGAAGGTCTTGCCGTGTTGCGTGCCTTCGGGCAGCTCGATTTCGACCTTGCTGGACAGCGTCGGCACTTCGATCGAACCGCCGAGCGCAGCCGTCACCAAGCCAACCGGCACCGTGCAGTGCAGGTCGTCCCCGTCGCGCTCGAAGATGTCGTGCTGCTTGATCCGGATCTCGATGTACAGGTCGCCCGGGGGCCCGCCATTCGTGCCCGGCTCGCCATTGCCGGCCGAGCGGATGCGCATGCCTTCGTTGATGCCGGCCGGGATCTTGACCTCGAGCGTCTTCTGCTTCTTGATCTTGCCGGCGCCTTCGCAGGTGGGGCAGGGCTCGGGAATGATCTTGCCGGTGCCGTGGCAGTGCGGGCAGGTCTGCTGGATCGAGAAGAAGCCCTGGCGCATGTGGACCGTACCGGCCCCATTGCAGGTGGTGCAGGTCTTCGCCTTCGTGCCGGGCTTGGCGCCGCTGCCGTGACAGGTTTCACAGTTTTCCCAGGTGGGGATGCGGATTTGGCTGTCCTTGCCGTTGGCGGCCTCTTCGAGGGTGATCTCCATCGCATACGAGAGATCGTTGCCGCGGTAGACCTTCTGGCCACCGCCGCCGCCTCGCCGGCCGCCACCGCCGCCCTGGGCGCCAAAGATGTCGCCGAAGATATCGCCGAAGGCCTCGGCAAAACCGCCAAAGCCTTCCGGCCCGGGGCCGCCGCCGCGGAAACCGCCCGCATTCGGGTCGACGCCGGCATGGCCGTACTGGTCATAGGCCGCACGCTTCTGTGCGTCCGAGAGCATCTCGTAGGCCTCTTTGGCCTCCTTGAACTTCTCTTCGGCCGCCTTGGCTCCGTCACCCTGGTTGCGGTCAGGGTGGAACTTCATGGCCAGTTTGCGGTAGGCCTTCTTGATGTCGTCCTCGCTGGCGTTCTTCGCCACGCCCAGGACTTCGTAGTAGTCACGCTTTGCCATGAATCAGCTCGACAGTGCTCAAACGCAATCCGCCGCGTTGAGCGTCAGACCCGGGGGGCTGGCGTCCGAACGCGGCGAGATAAGGCATCGGGCAGGTGCCCGACGGCTCAAGGGGGCGCGGGGTCGACCGCGCCGTCCTCGGCCCCCTGGCGGCCGGGTGGGATTCAACCCGGCCGAGGGGGCGCCGATCACTTCTTGACTTCCTTGAACTCGGCGTCGACCACGTTGTCGTCGTCGGCTGGCTTGGCCTGAGCCTGCGGTTGCTCGGCCCCGGCTGCCGCACCCGCCGCCGCCTGCGCCGCCTGCTGCTCGGCATACAGCTTTTCGCCGAGCTTCTGGCTCGCGGTCATCAGCGCCTCGGTCTTGGCGTCGATCGTCGCCTTGTCGTCGCTCTTGAGCGATTCCTCGGCGTCTTTCAGCGCGGCTTCGATCTTTTCCTTCTCGCCGGCGTCGAGCTTGTCGCCATGCTCGCCCAGGCTCTTGCGCACCGAGTGGATCATCGCGTCAGCCTGGTTGCGGGCCTGCACCAGTTCCAGCTTCTTCGCGTCTTCAGCCGCGTTCAGCTCGGCGTCCTTCACCATCTTTTCGATCTCGTCTTCGGACAGGCCGGAGTTCGCCTTGATGGTGATCTTGTTTTCCTTGCCGGTGCCCTTGTCCTTGGCGCTCACGTGCAGGATGCCGTTGGCGTCGATGTCGAAGGTGACCTCGATCTGGGGCAGGCCGCGCGGCGCCGGCGGGATGCCTTCGAGGTTGAACTCACCCAGGCTCTTGTTGCCGGACGCCATCTCGCGCTCGCCCTGGTAGACCTTGATGGTCACCGCCGGCTGGTTGTCGTCGGCGGTCGAGAACGTCTGCGCGAACTTGGTCGGGATCGTCGTGTTCTTCTTGATCATCTTGGTCATCACGCCGCCGAGCGTCTCGATACCGAGCGACAGCGGGGTGACGTCCAGCAGCAGCACGTCCTTGCGCTCGCCGCCCAGGACCTGGCCCTGGATGGCTGCACCGACGGCCACGGCTTCGTCCGGGTTGACGTCCTTGCGCGGCTCCTTGCCGAAGAACTCCTTGACCTTGTCCTGCACCTTGGGCATGCGGCTCATGCCGCCGACCAGGATGACGTCGTCGATCTCGCTGAGCTTGACGCCGGCGTCCTTGATCGCGATGCGGCAGGGCTCGATCGTGCGCTCGATCAGCTCATCGACCAGGCTTTCCAGCTTGGCGCGGGTGAGCTTGATGTTCAGGTGCTTCGGCCCGGTGGCGTCCGCGGTGATGTAGGGCAGGTTGACGTCGGTCTGGGTGCTGTTGGACAGCTCGATCTTGGCCTTTTCGGCGGCTTCCTTCAGGCGCTGCAAGGCCAGCACGTCCTTCGTCAGATCGACGCCCTGTTCCTTTTTGAACTCGGTGACGATGTAGTCGATGATGCGCTGGTCGAAGTCTTCACCACCCAGGAAGGTGTCGCCGTTGGTCGACAGCACTTCGAACTGCTTCTCTCCGTCGACATCCGCGATCTCGATGATCGAGATGTCGAAGGTGCCGCCACCCAGGTCGAACACCGCGATCTTGCGGTCGCCCTTGCCGTGCTTGTCCAGGCCAAAAGCCAGGGCGGCCGCGGTCGGCTCGTTGATGATGCGCTTGACTTCCAGGCCGGCGATGCGGCCGGCGTCCTTGGTGGCTTGGCGCTGGCTGTCGTTGAAGTAGGCCGGCACGGTGATCACCGCTTCGGTGACTTCTTCACCGAGGTAGTCCTCGGCCGTCTTCTTCATCTTGCGCAGCACTTCGGCGCTGACCTGCGGAGGCGCCAGCTTCTTGCCGCGCTCTTCCACCCAGGCGTCGCCGTTGTCGGCGGCCACGATCTTGTAGGGCATCAGGTTGATGTCCTTTTGCACTTCCTTCTCGGTGAACTTGCGGCCGATCAGGCGCTTGATCGCGTAGAAGGTGTGCTGCGGGTTGGTCACGGCCTGACGCTTGGCCGAGGCGCCGACGAGGATCTCGCCGTCCTCCTGGTAGGCGATGATCGACGGCGTGGTGCGCGCACCTTCCGAGTTCTCGATCACGCGGGTCGTGTTGCCTTCCATGACGGCCACGCACGAGTTTGTGGTGCCCAGGTCAATGCCAATGATCTTTCCCATGATTTGTTGCTCCTGTGGAGTGAAGTCGCTTGTTTTGGATTTGTGGATAACTGGGCGGTCTTCAAGGGCCTGAACCTGTGAAAAACCGCGCCTGGAGGCTTACTTCGGGGCCGCCACCGTGACGAGAGCGGGGCGCAGCACGCGGTCGGCGATGAGGTAGCCCTTTTGAAGCACCGCCACCACCGTGTTGGCGTCCTGGTCGGCGGGCACCATGCTGATGGCCTGGTGCTGGTGCGGGTCGAACTTGGTGCCGGCGGGCGGGTTGATCTGCAGCACCTTGTTGCGCTCGAGCGCCGCGCTGAGCTGGCGCAAGGTGGCGTGCACGCCTTCCAGCACCTTTTCCAGCGGGGCGTCGGGCATGGCCACGGCGGCTTCCAGGCTGTCGCGCACGGGCAGCAGGCTGTCGGCAAACGACTCCACCGCGAATTTGCGCGCCTTGCTGATCTCTTCTTCCGAGCGGCGACGCACGTTTTCCGTCTCGGCCTTGGCACGCAGCAGGCCGTCATGGGCCTCCGCCAGCTGGGCTTTCAGTTGCGCCAGTTGCTCTTCGACAGACGGGGTGGCTGCAGCGGCGTCGGTGGCGGCGGCTTCGGGGGTGTTGTCGACCGGAGGGGTCGGGGATTCGAGGTTGTCAGGGCTGCTCATGTCGAAAGTTCGTCAGAGGTCAGTTTTTGGGTTCCGCGGGCATCTGGGGCCGCTTTCCGGGGATTCAAGAGGGCTTTTGGGGCCTCTTCGCGCAAAAAATGCCCGGCTGTGGTGGGCCGGGCAGGTTGACAAGGCGCTGGATGCGGCCTCGTGCCTCGATCACTCGTCGACCGACGCGCTCCAGCGGTTCCAGTCGGCCAACTGGCGACGGTCGCGCTTGGTGGGCCGGCCGTGCTCGATGGCTTGGGCAGGCTCCACACCCTGGCGCCGGGCCTCGCGCGCCGCCTCGCGGGCCGCCAGACTGTCGGCCGTCTCGGCGTAGAGCTGCTGCGCAATCGTGGCGGGGCCTCGGATCTCGCTGAGGCCCAGCACCTGGATCGTGCGCGCCGGCAGGCCCGTCTCGCGAAGCGTGAGTTCGTCGCCCACTCGCACGTCACGCGAGGGCTTGGCCGCCTGGCCGTTGACATCCACACGGTTCTTGCCGATCGCCTCGACGGCCAGCGCGCGGGTCTTGTAGAAGCGGGCTGCCCAGAGCCATTTGTCCAGGCGGACCGGCGCTTCGCTGAGCTTGGGTTCCTTCACCCCTCGATTTTGTCTCAACGCGGCGACGCCAGCGGCAATCTCACCGTCGCGTCCAGGCCTTCGACGACGCCGTGCGACACGCGGTTCTCCAGCTCGATCTGTCCATCCAGCGTGCCCACGATTTCGTGGCAGATGGCCAGACCCAGCCCCGAGCCGCTGCGGCCACTGCCGGACGCAAAAGGCTGGAACAGGCGCTGACGTTGCTCGGGCTGGATGCCGGGCCCGCTGTCGGACACGGTCAGCGCCGCGTGATGGCGATCGGTGACCAGGCGGATCGCGAGCTTTCCGCCCTCGGGCCCGTGTTTGATGGCGTTGTGGATCAGGTTGCGAGACAGTTCTCGCAGCGCCCACTCGTGAGCCCGGACGGGCGCCGGTTGGGTTTCGATGTCGAAGTCGAGTTGCCTCTCGACGATGAGCGCCGAGGTATCGAGCGCCACGTTGCGCACGATCTCTGCCCAGTCGAGCGGCCGGGCGTCGGCCTGCTGGCGAATCTGCTCCACCTTCGCCAGGGCGAGCATCTGGTTGGCCAGGGTGGTGGCACGGTCGACGGTGTCGCCGATCTCTCGCAAGGCCTGCATCGGGTCCACGTCGCCGCGCTGGGCGGATTGCACTTGCGTCTTCAGCACGGCCAGCGGGGTGCGCAGTTGATGCGAGGCGTCGCGCACGAAGCGTTTCTGGTGATCGAGCAGGTGGCTCAGGCGCCCCATGAGGTGGTTGGTGGCGGCCACCAGGGGCTCCAGCTCGCGGGGTACGCCATCGCTCGGCAAGGGGGCCAGATCGCCCTCGGCGCGTGACCGCAGCCGGACGCTGAGTTGGCGCACGGGCCGGGTCGCCCGCTGAACGACGAACACCACCACCCCGGCGATCAGCACCAGCAGCGCGGCCTGCCGCCACAGCGTGTCCACCAGCAGGCTTCGGGCCAGCGTTTCACGCAGCTCGAGCGTTTCGGCCACCTGCACCGTGGCCATGCCTTGACCGGTGGCCCAGGTCACCGGCTGCAGCAGCACAGCCACCCGCACCGGTACACCCTGGTAGTGGTCGTCGTAGAAGTCCACCAGCGCGGCGTAGGGGCCCTTCTGCGGCAGTTGCCCGTGCCATGGCCGAAGCGCCTGGAAGCCCGACACCGTCTCGCCGTCGAAGCCGGTGACGCGGTAGTACAGGCGGCTGCGGTTGTCCGCCTCGAAGGGCTCGAGCGCCGAGTAGAGCAGGGTCGACTTCAGATGCGGCTTTTCCCCATCGACGTTGACCTCCAGTAAGTCGCCGATCGACTTGGCGGTGGCCAGCAGGGTGCGGTCGTAGGCGATATCCGCTGCGCGCAGCGCCTGCCGGTACAGCACCACCGTGTTGACCACCGTGAAGGCCAGCACCGGGGTCAGGATGCCCATCATCAAGCGGTCGCGCAGCGAGCGCCGCCCCCACCACGCCCTCATGCGGGCGGCGCCTTCAGCAAGTAGCCCAGCCCTCGCAGCGTCACCAGTTGCACGCCGGTGGGCGTGAGGCGTTTGCGCAGCCGGTAGGCCACCACCTCGATCGCTTCGAGCTGCACCTCGGGTTGGCCCGGGAACACCGCCTCGAACAGCCGCTCTTTCGCCTGGGCGTGACCGGGCCGTTGCAGCAGCGCGCGCAACAGCGTTGCTTCGCGTGGCGCGAGTTCGAGCGCCTCGCCGCGAAAGAAGATGAGGCCACTGTCGGTGTCGCAGCGCAGACCCGCGAATTCGGGCGTGGCCAGGCTGGCCGCGCTGGCCGGGGTGCCGCTGGCTTGTGCCTGGCGGCGCACCAACGCGCGGATGCGGGCCTCCAGCTCGTCCAGGTCAAAAGGCTTGGGGAGGTAGTCGTCGGCGCCGGTGTTCAGGCCGATGATGCGGTCTCCGATCGTGCCGCGCGCCGTCAGCACGATGACCGGTGTGGTGAGGCCCTCCGACCGGCCTCTTTCCAGTACCTTCAGACCATCCAGGCCGGGCAGGCTCAGGTCCAGCAGCACGACATCGGGCAGCGCGGCCTGCCAGCGCTCGAGGGCGCGGGCGCCGTCGCCGCAGGTCACCACCCGCATGCCCCGCCGCTCCAAGGTGCGCTGCAGCGTAGCCTGCAGCGTGGGGTCGTCTTCGATGAGCAGAACTTTCACCGCAGCGACCTTAGCACTGTGCCCGCCGCGTTGACCTGGGGGTGACCGCTGTGGCGTCTGCCGCAACGACCGGGGTTTCCCCTAGCCGAATCGACAGCCGGTTGACAGCCCCGACAGCGAGCATGTCAACGTTCCCACCCAACTCAAGGAGACTCTGATGCGCCGAGACACCTTCCTGAAGTCGCTGGCCGCGTTGGCTGCCAGCACCGGCCTGCCGCTGGAAGCCCTGGCCGCCGGATCCAACCTGAAGATGATGATCCCCGCCAACCCCGGAGGCGGTTGGGACACCACCGGTCGTGCGCTGGGCAAGGCGCTGCAGGAAGCGGGCGCGGCGGCTACGGTGGCCTATGAGAACAAGGGCGGCGCCGCCGGGGCTCTGGGCCTGGCGCAGTTCGTCAACGCCAGCAAGGGCGACCCCAACGCCGTGATGGTGATGGGCGCCGTGATGCTGGGCGGAATCATCACGGGCAAGCCGCCGGTGAGCTTGTCGCAGGCCACCCCGATCGCCCGCCTGACCAGCGAATACAACGTCTTCGTGCTGCCGGCCGATTCGCCGTACAAGACGATGAAGGACGTGGTCGAGCAAATGAAAAAAGACCCCGGCAGCATCAAGTGGGGCGGTGGCTCGCGCGGCTCGACCGAGCATGTGGCGGCTGCCATGATCGCCCGCGAGGTGGGCGTGGATGCTGCCAAGATCAACTACGTGCCGTTCCGCGGGGGCGGTGAGGCGGTGGCGGCCATCCTGGGCGGCAATGTCTCCATCGGCGGCAGCGGCTACTCTGAATTCCAGACGTACATCGAGTCCGGCAAGATGCGCGCGATCGGCGTCACCTCGGATGCGCGCCTGAAGGGCATCAACGTGCCCACGCTCAAAGAGCAGGGCATCAATGTGGTGATCGGCAACTGGCGCGGCGTGTACGGCGCAGGCGGTATCACGCCGGATCAGCGCAAGGCGCTGACCGAGATGATCGTGAAGGCCACGAAGAGCAAGTCGTGGGCCGAATCGCTCGAGAAGAACGGCTGGACCTCGGCGTTGATGGCCGGGCCGGAGTTCGAGAAGTTCGTGGACGACGAATTCGCGAGCCTGCGGGCCGTGATGGTCAAGGCCGGGATGATCTGAGTGAACGCGGCGCAGCTTGGAGTCGGCGCCGGCGTTCTGGTCGCCGGTGTCGTGTTCGTGGCGGGGGCGTTCCAGCTCTCGTCCGATGCCGGCTACGCCGGTGTCGGCCCGAACTTTCTTCCGTTGGTGGTGGGGGCCATGCTCTGCGTTTGCAGTGTGTGGCTGCTCTGGGAAGGCGCCACCGGCGGGTTTCGCAACATGGAAGAGCCCCCCGGCTCGGAGCGGGGCGACTGGCGCGGTTTTGCCTGGGTCAGCGCCGGCATCCTCGCCAACGCGGCGCTGATCACCACCATCGGCTTCATCCTCAGCTGTACGCTGTGCTTCGTCCTGGCGGTGCAAGGCTTCAAGGTCGCTGAAGGCAGTAAGCGCTTCAGCGCGCCCTCGCTCGCGCTCGACGCGGCCGTGGGCTTCGCCATCTCGGCGCCCGTGTTCTGGATGTTCACGCAGCTGCTCTCCATCGGCCTACCGGGCCTCACCTCGACCGGGTGGCTCTGATGGATATCCTGAACCAACTGCTGCACGGCTTTGCCAGTGCCGGCACCCCCGTCAACCTGATGTGGGCGCTGCTGGGTTGCATCATCGGTACCGCCGTCGGCGTGCTGCCCGGCATCGGGCCCGCCACCGCGGTGGCGATGCTGCTGCCGATCACGCTGAAGGTCGAGCCGACGGCGTCGATGATCTTCTTTGCCGGCATCTACTACGGTGCCATGTACGGCGGCTCCACGACCTCCATCCTGCTGAACACCCCGGGCGAATCCGGCTCGATGGTGACGGCGATGGAGGGCAACAAGATGGCCAAGAGCGGGCGTGCCGGTGCGGCGCTGGCCACCGCGGCCATCGGCTCGTTCGTCGCCGGCACGATCGCGACGGTCTTCGTGACCTTCTTCTCTCCGATCGTCGCCAACTATGCCGTCAAGCTTGGCCCGCCTGAGTACTTCATGCTGATGCTGCTGGCGTTCACCACCGTGTCGGCGGTGCTGGGGCAGAGCACGCTGCGGGGGTTGACGGCACTGGCCATCGGTTTGGCGCTGGGCCTCGTGGGGCTGGACCAGATTTCCGGCGTGGCCCGCTTCACCGGCGGCGTGCCCGAGCTGATGGACGGCCTGGAAGTGGTGCTCATCGCGGTGGGCCTGTTCGCTGTCGGCGAGGCGCTCTACAACGTGTTGTACGAGGGCAAGACCGTCGAGACGCAGAACAAGATGAGCCGCGTGCACATGAGCCGGCAGGAGTGGAAGCGCTCCTGGCCCGCCTGGCTGCGCGCCACGTTCATCGGCATGCCGTTCGGCACCATTCCGGCGGGTGGCAGCGAGATCCCGACCTTCCTGAGCTACGCGACCGAGAAAAAGCTGTCCAAGCATCCCGAAGAGTTCGGCACCACCGGGGCGATCGAGGGTGTGGCCGGCCCGGAGGCGGCGAACAACGCGGCGATCACCGCGACGCTGATGCCCTTGCTCACGCTTGGCATCCCCACGTCGAACACCACGGCGATTCTGCTCGGGGCGTTCCAGAACTACGGCATCCAACCCGGGCCGCAGTTGTTCGACACGAATGCCGGCCTGGTCTGGGCGCTCATCGCCTCTTTGTACATCGGCAACGTGATGCTGTTGGTGCTGAACCTGCCGCTGGTGGGCTTCTGGGTCAAGCTGCTGAAGATTCCCAAGGCGCCGCTGTATGCCGGCATCCTGATCTTCGCGACGGTGGGGGTCTATGGCATGCGCCAGTCGGCCTTCGACCTGGTGCTGCTGTATGCGATCGGGCTCTTGGGCGTCGTCATGCGCCGTTTCGATTTCCCGACCGCGCCGGTCGTGGTCGGCATGATCCTCGGCCCGCTGGCTGAAGCGCAGATGCGCAACGCGCTGTCGATCGGCGAAGGCCATTGGACGATCTTCGTGCAGCGGCCCATGTCGTTGGTGCTGCTGATCGTGGTGGTGGCGGTGTTGGTGCTGCCCCGGCTGGTGAAGTGGCTCAAGCCACAGACCGAGCCGGACGCGGTCGTCCGGGTTTGACGCACGCCGGCGCAGCCGGTGTGGAGGGAAAGAAGGGCCGCGTTGAGCGGCCCTTCTACTTGGTGGCGGGGCCCGCGGGTGCTCAGTCGCGCGCGCCGAGCGCCATGGCGCGTTGCCGCGAGGCCTCGAGTTCCCGAGCGCCGGCTGAAGGCGCATCACACCATCCGGACAGATGCCGGCGTGCCAGTTCGGCCAAGGCGGCCATGCCGGCGGGGGCGGCGTTCAGGCAAGGGATGTAGTGGAAGGCCTGGCCGCCGGCGTGGAGGAAGGTTTCCTTTCCTTCCTGGGCGATCTCTTCAAGCGTTTCCAGGCAATCGGCTGCGAAGCCTGGGCAGATCACGTCGACGCGGCGCGTGCCGCCGGCGGCCAGTTCCTTTAACGAGGCGTCGGTGGCCGGGCCCAGCCACTTGGCGCGGCCGAAGCGGCTTTGGAAACTGATCCGCCATTGCTGGGGCGCGAGCCGAAGCTCTTCGGCCAGCAGGCGGGCCGTCTTCTGACAGTGGCAGTGGTAAGGGTCGCCGAGCGTGAGTGTGCGCTCGGGCATGCCGTGGAAGCTCATCAGCAGCATTTCGCCGCGGCCTTCGCGCTCCCAGTGTGCCCGCACGTTGGCCGCCAGGGCAGCGATGTAGGCGACATCGTCGTGGTATTGGTGTACGAAGCGGAACTCGGGGATCCAACGGGTACGGCCGGCCCAGGCGCTCACCGCATCGAACGTGCTGGCGGTTGTCGCCCCCGAATACTGCGGGTACGCCGGCAACACCAGGATGCGCCGCACGCCCTCGGCCTGGAAGGCGTCGAGTGCCGAGGCGATCGACGGGTTGCCGTAGCGCATCGCAGGCCGCACGCTGACGGCGCATCCTCGCTCGCCCAGGTAACCCTGCAGCAGCTTGGCTTGGCGCGCCGTCCACACGGCCAGCGGCGAGCCCTCGGGCATCCACACGCTCGCGTACTTGGCCGCCGAGGCGGCCGGTCGGGTGCGCAGGATGATGCCGTGCAGGATGGGCCACCAGAGGATTCGCGGGATCTCGACCACCCGACGGTCGCTGAGGAACTCTGCGAGGTAGCGCCGCAGTGCCGCCGGCGTGGGCTCGTCGGGCGTGCCCAGGTTGGCCAGCAGCACACCGACTGAGGCTGCTTGGCCGTGGCGATAAGCGAGGGGAGTCGGTGGCGGCATATCCGGTGTCGGTTGGGTACCCGGGAAGCGGGAGGGGCAGGTGCTGCAGCCCGCGGCCGGCGTCGGCCCGGCCGCGGCGGGCCTGGCGGGTTTAGCTCGCGGGGTCGCGCGGCGGCAGCCGCATCGGCACCGTGTCGTCGAGGCTGGACATCACGCTGAATTGCAGGATGGGTACGCCGACTTCGTTCGGCGAGCCGCCCAGGCCGATGTCGCCGCTGCCGTGCAAGGTGCAGGCGCCCCGGCGCAGGCTGAGCACTTCATCGTCGCCGGTGAACCGCACATAGGTGCCGTTGATGCTGAGGTCGGCAATCTGCAAGCCGCCACCGGTCCAGTCGATACGGGCGTGGGTACGCGATACCCGGGCCTCGTCGATCTGCAGGGCACAGGTGGAGCCACGCCCGATCAAGACCGGAAGGTCACTCCGGCTCAGACGGTAGACGCTGTCGCGCCACAGCAGCTGCAGCCCCTCGGGCTCGGACAGGTCGAACCGCGTTTCCATCAGCGTCGCGGTGGTGTCCACGCCGCGCGGCGGCAGCATGTGCACCTCGACGGGCTCGGCGCGACCGCGCAGGTGGACCCGATCGAGCGAGCGGTAGGCCGCCCGGGTGTCCATTGGCAACTCGTCGTACAGGTCGCCGGTGATCAGGGTCTCGTTGTCCCCGGCGTGATCGAGCAGGCGGGCGGCCACGTTCACGGCATCGCCGAAGCAATCACCATTCACCTCGACCACCTCGCCCAAGGCCATCGCAATTTGCAGCTTCAGCCGTGAAACCGCCGGCGCCGCGTGGGGGGCGGCCGCCGTGGTTTCCAGCGACTCGTGCATCTGCAGGGCGCTGGCCACGGCCATGGACGGAACGGGGTAGACCGCCATCAGCCCGTCACCCAAGGTCTTCACGACCTGGCCGCCCATGGCGGGCACGCGCTGCGCCAGCGTGTTGATGGTTTGGGTGACAACCGCGGTGGCCTGCGCGTTGCCGAGTGATTCGTACAACCCGGTGCTACCGCGCAGGTCGGCAAACAGGACGGTACGACGCTTGATGGTGGCCATGCGCCAACGAGTTTAGCTTGCCGACCGAGGGCTAGCGGGTGCCCTTGGTGAGTGCACTGTACTCAGATGTTATCGATGAAGGGCCTGACCCTCGCTGGGCCGGAGCCCGGACGGGAGCTCTTCGGGGCGGCGGCAGGTGGCGTGCCGGGCGACGATTCGGTGCACAACGCAGCCCGTGGGCCGGCATGAGAAGCGGGCCGAAGCCCGCCGCGTTGATTCTCTTGTCGCCATCGGGCCGTTGTCCAAGCCGCTCAACATTCGAACGACCAGCGGTCAGAGTTTGTCCCCATGGGGCGCGGCTGCTATCGCCAGCTGCGCAGCGGGCCGAAAGCCCGCTCCAACTCCGACGGCCAGCCGTCAAATGTTGTCCAAATAGGTGCGCAGCTTGTCCGAACGGCTGGGGTGCTTGAGTTTGCGGATGGCCTTGGCTTCGATCTGGCGGATGCGCTCGCGGGTCACGTCGAACTGCTTGCCGACTTCTTCCAGCGTGTGGTCCGTGCTCATTTCGATGCCGAAGCGCATGCGCAGCACCTTGGCTTCGCGCGGGGTGAGGCTGTCGAGGATGTCCTTGACCACGTCGCGCAGGCCGGCCTGCATGGCCGCCTCGATGGGCGCCGTGTTGTTGGTGTCCTCGATGAAATCGCCCAGGTGCGAATCGTCGTCGTCGCCGATCGGGGTTTCCATGGAGATCGGCTCTTTCGCGATCTTCATGATCTTGCGGATCTTGTCCTCCGGCATCTCCATCTTCTCGGCCAGCGTCGGGGCGTCCGGCTCGAAGCCGAATTCCTGCAGGTGCTGGCGCGACAGGCGGTTCATCTTGTTGATCGTCTCGATCATGTGAACCGGGATGCGGATGGTGCGGGCCTGATCGGCGATCGAGCGGGTGATGGCCTGCCGGATCCACCAGGTGGCGTAGGTCGAGAACTTGTAGCCACGGCGGTATTCGAACTTGTCGACCGCCTTCATCAGGCCGATGTTGCCTTCCTGGATCAAATCGAGGAACTGCAGGCCGCGGTTGGTGTACTTCTTCGCGATCGAGATCACCAGGCGCAGGTTGGCCTCGATCATCTCCTTCTTCGCATCGCGCGAGGCCTTCTCGCCCTCGTTCATGCGGCGGTTGATCAGCTTCAGGTCTTCCACCGGCACGACGGCGCGGGCCTGCAGATCGACCAGCTTCTGCTGAAGCTCCTGGATGGCGGGCAGGCTGCGCTGCATCACCGCGCTGTAGGGCTTGCCGGCCTGGGCTTCCTTCTCGCTCCACTTCAGGTTCAGTGCGTTGGGCGGGAAGGTCTTGATGAACTGGTCCTGCGGCATGCCGCACTTGTCGACCACGATCTTGCGGATCTCGCGCTCGTAGCGGCGAACATCGTCCACCTGCGAGCGCAGGATGTCGCACAGCTTCTCGATCGTCTTGACCGTGAAGCGAATGGTCATCAGGTCTTCGCTGATCGAGTGCTGGGCCTTGTTGTAGGAGGCAGATTGGTAGCCCTCCTTCTCGAAGGCCTTGCGCATCTTGTCGAAGTGGATGCGCAGCTCGGCAAACTTTTCCAGCGCGGCGCTCTTGAGCTCTTCGAGCTTCTTGGTCAGCGCCTTCGAACCGCCGTTGCCGTCGTCGTCTTCTTCTTCGTCGAACTCGTCGAAGTCTTCTTCGGCCACGTAGTCGTCGGCCTCGTCTTCGGCGACGAAGCCATCGACGACCTCGGAGATCTGCATCTCGCCTGCCGCGATCTTGTCGGCCATCGCGAGGATCTCGGCGATGGTCGTCGGCGATGCGGAGATGGCCAGCATCATGGCCTGCAGGCCGCCTTCGATGCGCTTGGCGATCTCGATTTCGCCTTCACGGGTGAGCAGCTCGACCGAACCCATTTCGCGCATGTACATGCGCACCGGGTCGGTGGTGCGGCCGAATTCCGAGTCGACGGTCGACAGGGCGGCTTCGGCGGCTTCTTCGGCTTCTTCTTCGGTGGCGGTCGAGGTGGCGCCGCCCGCGATCAGCAGCGTGGCCGCGTCAGGCGCCTGCTCATAGACCGCGATGCCCATGTCGTTGAGCATCGAGATGATGGCTTCGAGGATTTCCTCGTTGACCAGCTTCTCGGGCAGGTGGTCGTTGATTTCCTGGTGCGTGAGGTAGCCACGCGTCTTGCCCATCTTGATGAGCGTCTTCAGCTCCTGCCGGCGCTTGGCCACCTCTTCTTCGGTGAGCGCCGTTTCGTCCAGGCCGAATTCACGCATCAGCGCACGCTCTTTGGCGCGCGACACCTTCATGCGCAGCGGCTTGGCCTTGGGCTTGTCTTCGCCGCCTTCTTCGGCTTCCACCACTTCGGCTTCGACTTCACCTTCGAGTTCGGCCTCGATGTCGCCCAGGTCGTCTTCAACCTCGGCAGGCTTCTTTGCCGCTTCCTTGCCCTTCTTGGCCGCAGCGGGCTTCTTGCCCTTGACCTCGTCGTCTTCCGGCTTGCCGGCCTTGCCCTTGGCTGCTTTCTTCGGCTCCTCGGCCGCGGCGCTCGCCTTGGCGGGCGCCTTCGTGGTGGAGGTCGCCGATTTGGCGGGGGTCTTGGCAGCAGGGGCGGCAGCGGTCTTCTTCGCGGTCATGCAGATGGGTCTCGTTGAGCTGATCCTTCAAGGGCCCGGGGCAATTGCTTGGCCTTGGCCGAGCCGTACCCAGGGAATACCCATATTCCTTGGGGCGGACAGGCGGAAGACGGCAAAACAATGGACCCACCGACCACCGAGGACAAGAGCGGTGGCGCGGAGCGGGCAGGCAAGCTGGCGTGAACGTCTGAAAGTGCAGCCCTGGCGGGGAAGGTGGCCTGTATATGCCCTGTGTCGCAGGGGGCCGGGACCGGAGGTGCTGCTGTCACTCTTGCCGCTGAAACGTGGATTATACCTGCCGTTGCAGGTTGCGTGCCAGGGCGGCAGCCGGTTATTCCTGAGAATTGCTCGTACTCAGGCGCTGTTTCGCATCTTTCCAACGAGATTCGACCTGTCGGTACTCGACGAGGGCCTCGCGCCGCACGCCCGCCTCGGCGGCCAGACGCTTCATCTGCTCGCCCAATTCGCGGATCAGCAGGGTGTCCATGGCCCGCCGCAGGTCCGCTGGCGTGGCCCCTGGATCCGCGTCCCCGTCGGCCAGGGTGCGAGACGTCTCGTCGAGGATGTCGTCCGCTTCGAGCGCTTCGCGGATCACCGCCCACGGGCGGGCGCCGTGCTCGGCCAGATCACGCTCCAGCCAGGCGATGAGGCTGCCGTGGGGCGATGGCAGATGGTGCAGCAGGTCGTGCTCGTCCGCCGGCAGGTCATGCCACCACGCCGGTTGGCCGAACAGCATTTGCACGACACGGTCCTCCGGTCGCTTGGGTGGCTGGCGGCGGCCGGTGGGGCGCGGCAGGCCGTCGTCGTCGTCCCGGCGCTTCCAGCGGCCCTTGCGTCCCGCGCCGTCGTAGCGTTCGGCGCCGCCGTATCGGCGTGGCGGCCTTGCCTCGGCAGCCTGCCCGTCGAAGCCGCCATCTTCGTCTTCGCTTCGCTCGCGCGATCGCGGGCCCGCCGAACCACCGGTGTGCCACAGCCGAGAAAGTTCTTCTGCGGGCAGGCCGCCTCGAATGGCCAGCTCTGACAGCAGTTGCAGCTTGAGCGCACCTTCTGGCAGGGCCTGCCAGAGTGTCTTGGCTTGCGACAGCATCCGGGCCCGGCCCTCGGCGGTGGTCAGATCGCAGTCGACGGCGGCGTGGTCGAGCAGTTGGCGCGACAGCGGAACCGCGTTGCGCACGAAGTTCTCGAACGCTTCGGCGCCAAACTCCCGCACATAGCTGTCGGGATCGTGTTCGGGTGGCAGGAACAGGAAGCGGAAGCTTCGCGTGTCGGTGGCGTGGGGTAGGGCGGCTTCAAGCGCTCGGCCGGCCGCGCGACGGCCGGCGGCGTCGCCGTCGAAGCTGAAGACCACCTGCTCGGTGAAGCGCAGCAGCTTGTGGACGTGGTCGGCCGTGCAGGCGGTGCCCAGTGTGGCCACCGCGTTGGGGAACCCGAGTTGGGCCAGCGCCACCACGTCCATGTAGCCTTCGGTGACCAGCGCATAGCCCTTGGCGCGCAGCCCGGCCCGGCACTCGTACAGGCCGTACAGCTCACGGCCCTTCACGAACACCGGCGTTTCCGGCGAATTGAGGTATTTGGGTTCGCCCTTGTCCAGCACCCGGCCGCCGAAGGCGATCGTTTCGCCCTTGACGTTGCGGATCGGGAACATGATGCGGTCGCGAAAGCGGTCGTAGCGCTTCTGATCCGCCTCGCTTTTGCCCTCTTCCAGACCCTGCACGATGACCATGCCGGACTCGGCCAGCATCGGGTCGTCGTAGCGGGGGAAGACGCTGGCCAGCGTGCGCCAGCCTTCGGGGGCGTATCCCAGGCCGAAGCGCGCCGCGATCTCGCCGGTGAGCCCGCGGCCCTTCAGGTAGGCGACGGCGCGTTGGTTGCCCTTGAGTTGCTTGCGGTAGTGGTCGGCCGCCTTTTCGAGGACGTCGATCAAGGTGTTGTGCTGTTCTCGTTTCTCCGCCGCCAGGGCTTGCTCCTGGGGCGAGGTTTGTTCTTCGGGCACGACAAGGCCCGCCTCTTGGGCGAGGTCTTTCACCGCCTCGACGAAGCTCATCCCGTGGTGCTCGGTCAGAAATCGGATCGCATCGCCGTGCGCACCACAGCCGAAGCAGTGGTAGGTCTGACGCGAGGGGCTGACGATGAAGCTGGGCGACTTCTCGCCGTGGAAGGGGCACAGGCCCTTGTAGTTGATGCCGGCCTTTTTCAACTCGACGTGCCGGCCCACGACGCTGACCACGTCGGTGCGCGACAGCAGGTCTTGAATGAAGCCGGAAGGGATCACGACGAAGGGCCGAAGGGAGAGAGGTGAGCGGAATCGCCAGCGGAAATGAGATCGGGGCAGCCATGGCTGCCCCGATGAGGGTAGACGATCTTCGCACACGCGCGGGGCGGGCCCCGCCACGGCGAAGAAAGTTTCAGGGGATCAGAGCGCGAAGTCTTCCAGCGTCTTGCCACCTGCCAGTGCGGCCTGCAGCCACTTGGGCTTCAAGCCCCGGCCGGTCCAGGTTTGGCCAGTGACCGGATCCTTGTATTTGGCTGCGACTTTCTTGCCGCCTTCGGCCTTGACGACCGCGGGCGACTTGCCGGCCAGATCTGCGGCCGTGAGGCCATATTCAGCCATCAACGCCTTGACCTTGGCGATGGCGTCGGCCTTGGCGGTGCGCTGGGCATCGGCAATCCGCTTTTCGAGCGCGGCCTTCTGCGCCAGCAATTCCTGAATAGATTCCATGCGAAAGCTCCTGAGATACCCAGTGGGCGGGCGGATCATATCTCAGGTCAATGCAAGCCTGTGCAAAGATGAGGTAATTACTTATATCCGACGCGGTCCAGCATTTGCTGCACCTTGACCTGGTTCATCCCGATCACCGAGACGGCCACGGAATCGGGCTTGAAGCTGCCGAGCTGATCCAGCGCAGAGTTGGTCAGTTTCAGCCCTGCCACCGCCGGCCATTCGTTGTTGCCGTTGGCAAAGTAGGCCTGGGCTGCGTCACTGGCCAAGTATTCGAGGAAACGCACGGCGGCCGTGCGGTTCTTCGCATATCGGGCGACTGCGCCGCCTGCGATATTCACGTGCGTGCCGGTCGTCGCCTGATTGGGCATCACGGCGGCAATCTGCTGCACGATGGCCTTGTCGTCGGCCTTCTCCGAGCGCATCAGGCGGGCGAGGTAGTAGGTGTTGGTCAGCGCAATGGCGCATTCGCCACTGGCAACGGCCTTGATCTGGTCGGTATCGCCCCCCATCGGTGGGCGGGCCATGTTGGCCACGAGGCCCTTCAACCACGCTTCCGTCTTCACCGGCCCCAGGTGTTCCATCATCGAGCCGAAGAGCGACAGGTTATAGGGGTGAGAGCCCGATCGCGTGCAGAGTTTGCCGCGGTTTTTCGGGTCGGCCAATTCCTCGTAGGTATCCACGTCCTCGCGGGAAACCACTTGCTTGTTGTAGACGATGATGCGGGCCCGGGTGGAGAAACCGAACCATTGCGATCCCTCGCCCTTGTCCTGACTGCGCAATTGCGGCGGAATGCGGGTTTCCAGCAGCTTGTCACGCACGGGCTGGAAGAGTCCTTCCACTTCGGCACGCCACAAACGGGCAGCATCTACCAACAAAATCACATCTGCGGGGCTGGCGCTGCCCTCGCTTTTCAACCGCGCCAGGATGCCGGCGTCGTCGGCATCGACACGGTTGATCTTGATGCCCGTGGCTTTTGTGAAATTGTCGTAAAGGGCTTCGTCGGTCTGGTAGTGGCGTGCCGAATACAGATTCAGCACGTTTTCCTGCGCCTGCAGCGCCATGGGCGCGCACGCCGCCGTGGTCAGCAGGGTGAAACGGGCGGCCCAAGCCGCCAGGCGGGGAACCAGACGCATGCGAAAACTCCTGATCGCGATCAGCCAAACAATCCGTGGAGTTTAGCTGATGAACGAGAATTGTTCGCAATTGCGCCACAAGGCCCTGTCATGTCAAGGCCGCGACAGAGTGTCAGGCGCTGGGCGGTACGTAGCCGGTCGGCTGGTCGGCGCCGCCGCCGAAGAGAAACTGCTCCATCTGCCGTGCCAGGTACTGGCGCGCCCGAGCGTCGGCCAGGTTCAGGCGGTTCTCATTGACGAGCATCGTTTGATGACGCTTCCACAGCTCGAACGCTTCCTTGCTGATGTTGTCGTAGATGCGTTTGCCCAGCTCACCGGGGTAAGGAGCGAAATCGAGGCCTTCGGCTTCTTTTTTCAGATAGGTGCATTGAACGGTACGAGCCATCGAGGTCTCCAACGAATGGGGTGGGGTGGAGGCTGGCCGGGGCCGGGTTGCCGCCGGTCAGCCGAGCTTTTTGACCAGCACTTGCGAGCGCCGGTCCCAGTTGTATTTGCGCTTGCGGGCCTCGGGCAGCCAGTCGGGGTCGACCGGCGCGAAGCCGCGCTTGATGAACCAGTGCATGGTGCGCGTGGTGAGCACGAAGATCGAGTCGAGCCCCATCGTGCGCGCACGCTGTTCGACGCGCTTGAGGATCTTGTCGCCGTCGCCTTGTCCTTGCACCTGCGGAGACACGGTGAGCGCGGCCATCTCGCCCGTCCGTGCCTCGGGGTAGGGGTAGAGCGCCGCACAGCCGAAGATCACGCCGTCGTGCTCGATGACGGTGTAGTTGGCGATGTCGCGCTCGATCTCCGTGCGGTCGCGCTTGACCAAGGTGCCATCCCGCTCGAAAGGCTCGATCAGTTGCAGGATGCCGCCCACGTCGTCGGAGCCCGCTTCGCGCAGGCTTTCGAGCTTCTCGTCGACCACCATCGTGCCGATGCCGTCGTGGGTGAACACCTCCATCAACAGTGCGCCGTCGGTGGAGAAGGGCAGGATGTGCGAGCGCTCGACGCCGCCGTCGCAGGCCTTCACGCAGTGCTGCAGGTAGAAGCCCACGTCGGTCGGCTGCATCGGCGGTGGCAGCTTGGCGAGCAAGCGCTCGGCGTCGACCAGGGCCAGCTCGGTGTCGATCGGCGTCTCGGGGTTGGTCGGGTCTTCGTGGATGCCGGGCACCTCGGTCATGAAGACGAGTTTGTCGGCCTGCAGCGCAATGGCCGTCTGCGTGGCCACGTCTTCCATCGAGAGATTGAACGCCTCGCCCGTCGGCGAGAAGCCGAATGGCGACAGCAGCACCAGAGCACCGATGTCGATCAGCTTGCGGATCGACGCGGCATCCACCTTGCGCACGACGCCGCTGTGCTGGAAATCGATGCCGTCGATGATTCCCACCGGGCGTGCGGTGAGGAAGTTGCCTGATACGACGCGAACCGTCGAGTTGGCCATGGGCGTGTTGGGCAGCCCCTGGGAGAACGCCGCTTCGATCTCGAAGCGCAGCTGGCCGGCGGCCTCTTGAGCACAGTCGAGCGCCACCGAGTCGGTGATGCGCATGCCGTGCGAGAAACGCGCCGTCTGGCCCTTGGCGGCCAGCTGTTCGTTCACCTGTGGGCGAAACCCGTGCACCAGCACCAGTCGCACGCCCATGGCGTGCAGGATGGCCATGTCCTGCGCGAAGAAGTTGAGTTTTCCAGCGGCGACCAACTCGCCGGTGATGCCGACCACGAAGGTCTTGCCTCGGTATGCGTGGATGTACGGCGCGACCGAGCGAAACCAGGGCACAAAGGTATGGGGAAAGACGAGGTCCATGGGGCAAACGATGTGTGGACCGATTGTGCCGCAGGGTTCGCCGCAGGGCCGCCCCAAGGCGAACGCTCCCCCTCGGGGGGACCGGGCCGAAGGACCGCAGGGGGCAAGGGTTCGCCGCAGGGCCGCCCCAAGGCGAACGCTCCCCCTCGGGGGGATCGGGCCGAAGGACCGTAGGGGGCAAAGGTTCGCCGCAGGGCCGCCCCAAGGCGAACGCTCCCCCTCGGGGGGACCGGGCCGAAGGACCGTAGGGGGCAAAGGCTCGCCGCAGGGCCGCCCCAAGGCGAACGCTCCCCCTCGGGGGGACCGGGCCGAAGGACCGCAGGGGGCGAGGGTTCGCCGCAGGGCCGCCCCAAGGCGAACGCTCCCCCTCGGGGGGGCGGACCGAAGGACCGTAGGGGGCATGGGCTCGCCGCAGGGCCGCCCCAAGGCGAACGCTCCCCCTCGGGGGGACCGGGCCGAAGGACCGTAGGGGGCGCCAGCCAACGCGGATAATCCGGCCCCTTCATGTCATCTCCTCGCACAGAACGTCCATCGGGCGCCTCGCCCGACGGCTCCACCGGAACCACGAGAGCCTCCGCTGGCGCACGGCCAGACCGTGGGGCACATCCCCCGCGCCCACCGCGCCCACCGCGCCCGCCGCGGCCGGTGTCCGCCAACCCGGTTCCGCCGATCACCTACCCCGATTCGCTGCCGGTCTCAGCCCGGCGCAAGGAGATCGCCCGAGCACTCGCCGAGCATCCGGTCATCATCGTTTGTGGAGAAACCGGCTCTGGCAAGACCACGCAGTTGCCGAAGATCGCCCTCGAGCTGGGGCGCGGCATCGGTGCGGGCGGCCAGGGCCTGATCGGGCACACCCAGCCGCGCCGCATCGCGGCCAGCTCGGTGGCCAAGCGGATCGCCGAAGAGTTGAACTCGCCGCTGGGCGAGGTGGTGGGCTACAAGGTGCGCTTCCAGGATCGGCTGCAACCGGGCGCCTCGGTCAAGCTGATGACCGACGGCATCTTGCTCGCCGAGACGCAGACCGACCCGCTGCTCAAGGCCTACGACACGCTGATCATCGACGAGGCGCATGAGCGCTCGTTGAACATCGACTTCCTGCTCGGCTACCTGAAAGAGGTGCTCGCGCGCCGGCCCGATCTGAAGGTCATCGTGACCTCGGCCACGATCGACGCCGACCGGTTCGCCAACCACTTTGCCTCTTCCCGCGGGCCGGCGCCGGTGATCCAGGTCAGCGGCCGCACCTTCCCGGTCGAGCAGCGCTGGCGGCCTTTCGAATGGAACGATGCCCCCAAGACGACGCCGTCGTCGGCCCCCCAAGGGGGCGCGCCGGCCTCGGGGCGGCCCAGCGGCCGGCCTGCCGAGACCGACCTGAACGACGCCATCGCCGATGCCGTGGACGAGCTCTGGCGCGAGGGCTCGGGCGACATCCTCGTCTTCCTGCCCGGCGAACGCGAAATCCGCGAGGCGGCAGACCACTTGCGCAAGCACCTGTCGCACCAGCCTCTGCACCGCCACGCCGACATCCTGCCGTTGTTCGCGCGCCTGTCCCAGGCCGAGCAGGACCGGGTCTTCGAATC
The DNA here is from genome assembly GCF_038066555.1 of Ideonella lacteola. Classification (NCBI taxonomy): domain Bacteria; kingdom Pseudomonadati; phylum Pseudomonadota; class Betaproteobacteria; order Burkholderiales; family Sphaerotilaceae; genus Ideonella; species Ideonella lacteola. The sequence goes on from NZ_JBBUTG010000027.1 coordinate 79,561, forward strand.
GGGCGGCGGCAAGCGCATCGTGCTGGCCACCAACGTGGCCGAGACGTCGTTGACGGTGCCTGGCATCCGCTATGTGATCGATTCAGGCCAGGCGCGCGTCAAGCGCTACAGCTACCGCAACAAGGTCGAGCAGCTCCAGATCGAGCCGGTGAGCCAGGCCGCGGCCAATCAACGGGCCGGCCGCTGCGGCCGGGTGGCCAACGGCATCTGCATCCGGCTGTACGACGAGAAAGACTTCGCCGGCCGCCCGCGCTTCACCGACCCCGAGATCCTGCGCTCTTCGCTGGCAGGCGTCATCCTGCGCATGAAGGCGCTGCACCTGGGCCTGGTCGAGGATTTCCCTTTCCTCGAGCCGCCGCCTCGCAAGGCCATCGCCGACGGCTACGCCTTGCTGGCCGAGCTGGGGGCGGTGGACGAAGCCAACGAGCTGACGCCCATCGGCCGAGAGCTGGCCAAGCTGCCGCTGGACCCCCGTGTGGGCCGCATGATCCTCGAAGCGCGAGACCGTCAGTCGCTGGCCGAGGTGCTGATCATCGCCAGCGCGTTGAGCGTTCAGGACGTTCGAGATCGCCCTCTCGAAGCCCAGCAGGCGGCCGACGAGAAGCACAAGAAGTTCGACGACGAGAAGTCGGAGTTCATGGGCTACCTCAAGCTGTGGAAGTGGATCGAAGAGGGGCGGGGGCATGCGGCCGATGCGCCCCCCGCGCCGCCCCACAAGCCCGGTGCCGCGCCTCAGAAGCCCGGCGCCCCGGCGCGACCAGCCGCCACCCACAAACTCAGCAATCGGCAGCAGGAGCAGCGCCTGCGCGACAGCTTCGTCAACCCGCGACGTGTGCGTGAATGGCGCGACATCCATTCGCAGTTGCAGACCGTGGTGGCCGAGCACGGCTGGCGAATCAACGGCAGCCCCGCGACCTACGAGCAGATCCACCAGGCGATGCTGGCCGGCTTGCTGGGCAACATCGGCTGCAAGGCCGATGACGACGATTGGTACCTGGGCGCTCGGGGCATCAAGTTCTGGCGGCACCCGGGCGCGCACTTGAGCAAGAAGCCCGGCCGGTGGCTGGTGGCGGCTGAGCTGGTCGACACCACACGGCTGTTCGGCCGTGGGCTGGCGGCCATCGAGCCGCAGTGGATCCCACCGATCGCCGGCCATCTGCTCAAGACGCAGCTGCTGGAGCCGCACTGGGAGAAAAAGGCGGCCGAAGTCGTCGCGCTGGAGCGCGCCACCCTGTACGGCATCGTCATCTATTCGAACCGGCGGGTGAACTTCGGCCAGGTCGATCCGGTGGTGGCCCGCGAGATCTTCATCCGCGAGGCCCTGGTGTTGGGCGAGTGGGAGACCCGGCTGCCGTTCCTGGCACACAACCGCAAGATGATCGCGCAGGTGGAAGAGCTGGAGCACAAGGCGCGGCGCCAGGACGTGCTGGTCGACGATGAGTTGATCTACGCCTACTACGACCAGCAACTGCCGGCCGGCATCGTCAGCGGCGCCACCTTCGAGCGCTGGTACCGTGAGGAAAGCAAGAAGCAGCCGAAGCTGCTGATGCTCAGCCGTGAAGAGTTGATGCGCCACGAGGCGGCCGGCATCACGACCTCTGCATTCCCGAAGACCATCCGGCTGGGTGGCGTGGACTGCTCCGCGGTGTATCTCCACGAGCCGGGCGACCCCAAAGATGGCGTGACGGTCACGGTGCCCATCTACGCGCTCAACCAGGTCAGCGACGAGCGCTGCGAGTGGCTGGTGCCCGGCATGCTTGAAGCCAAGGTGCTCGCCTTGATCAAGAGCCTGCACCAACGCCCGCGTTCGCGCCTGGTGCCGCTGCCGGACTTTGCGGCCGAGTTCTGCGAAACCACGACGTTTGCCCAAGGGCCGTTGATGGACGCGCTGCTGAAGGCCGTGCGTGAGCGCACCCAATTGGCGGTGCAGCGCAACGACTTCAAGCTCGAACAGCTCGCCCCGCACCTGTTCATGAACTTCCGCGTGGTCGACGAGCATGGTCGCCAACTGGGCATGGGCCGGCAATTGGCCGCGCTCAAGGCCGAGTGGGGCGGGCAGGCCCGTTCGGCGTTCCAGGCGCTGGCCGCCTTGCGTGGGGCACCCGGTGACGGGGGTACCCGTCACCACCCGCCGGGCGGGGTGGCGCGGCCGCTTGGGAGCGGCCCGGCGCCGGCCGCGTCCGACGCCGCCTCCACCGTTCCCTCACGCGGCGTCACCGCGGTGGTCAAGGCCCCGCCGGCGCCCGCACCGGACGCACCGCCCGCACGCCACACGGCGTGGACGTTCGGCGAACTGCCCGAGCTGATGGAGATCCGGCAGAAGGGCCAGACGCTGATCGGCTTCCCGGCGCTGATCGACAAGGGCCAGCATGTCGAGATCGAAGTCTTCGACGAGCCTGACGTGGCCGCCGCTCAGCACCGGGCCGGGTTGCGTCGCCTCGTGGCACTGCAGATCAAGGAGCCCCTGAAGTATCTGGAGAAGAACATTCCGGATCTTCAGAAGATGGCGGTCGCCTACATGCCGCTGGGCACGCTGGAAGAGCTGCGCGACCAGATCATCTCGGTGGCGCTGGACCGCGCCTTTCTGCAAGAGCCCTTGCCGCAGGACCCGATCGCCTTCAACAAGCGCATCGATGAGGGCCGCACCCGGCTCAACCTCATCGCGCAGGAGGTGGCGCGCCTGGCGGGAACGGTGCTCACCGAATACGCCGGGGCGGTGCGCAAGCTCAAAGACAGCAAGCCGCCCAAGGAGGTGGCCGACGACATCACGGCTCAAATGCAGCGCCTGGTGCCCAAGCGTTTCATCGCCCAGAGCCCTTATGCGCAGATGCAGCATTTCCCTCGCTACCTCAAGGGCGTGGTGATGCGGCTGGACAAGCTGCGTGCAGATCCATCGCGCGACAGCCAGCGCCTGGCGGAGCTTCGCCCGATGGAGCAGCGCTACCTGCGCCGTCTGGCCGATATGAAGGGCCACGCCGATGCGCGGCTGGATGAATTCCGTTGGCTGCTCGAGGAACTGCGCATCAGCCTGTTTGCGCAGGAACTGCGCACGCCTCAACCGGTGTCGGTGAAGCGCCTGGAAAAGGTGTGGTCCCAGATCAGCAGCTGACGCGCCACGGCCGATGACGCACGCGCAGCACCAGGGCAGGGGGCTTCCGCAGCGCCCCGTTCACGTCACCTGGGTGACACGTTGATGCCTTTGGCCGCGCGGGGTTGGCCGCGCGGCTGCATGGCGAAATCACAACATCGCGTCGGGACGCGCGCGTAACAGCGGCTCGCCGCGCTTGCAACTTGGTGGGTGCAGCGAGAGACTGCGCAGCGAGGACGGCAGACCCGCGACGATACGTCGGGCTGGAGGGCCGCATAGGTGTACACGAGCCAACCTACTTGGAGCGAACGCCGACATGATTCATCCTCGCGCAACGGTGCCAAGCGGTACCGGGTCGACGCAACCGGCCGATGTCTGGCCGGATTCCGAACTTCCCGCCGATCAGTTGAACTCGCTGGAGCAGTTGCTCGAGTCATTCGGACAGACGCCGGCCATCGTGCAGGCCCTGGCCGAAGGCTTGGCCGACCTGCGCGGCGTGCGGCAAGACATGGACGCGTCGTTCCAGCAACGCTTCGATGCGCTGTGGGACGTGGTCGTGCTGCACACCGCGCACGCTGGCGTGATGCGCGAATCAGCGCGCAGACGACCCGCCTGACCTGACAGCTGCGCCGCCAGGCCGCGGCCGGCCCCGCGGGTGCCCGCCGCGAATGGCTTCGATGCTCACTGGATGTAGGCAGCGAAGAAGTCCGCCACGCCCACCCAGGCGTTGTCGACCGACACGCTTTGGCGGCCGTCGCATTGGCGCGTGCCTTCGGTCTGGTAGCGGCGGCACAGTTGATAGCCGAAGTCGGGGTAGTGGACATCCACTTTGCTGGCGGGCACCTGCACCATGTTGAACGGACGGTCATAGCCCGCCACGATCGGCGGGGACGAAGGACCCACCGATTGCAGCGACGAGCCCGCATCCGGCACCGAGGTGCATTGGGTGAGGAACTCGTCCCGATCGCTCGGGATGACAAAGGTGTTCGCCATCTCGTTGCAGTTGAACGTGGTCTGGGCCTGGTAGGTCCACATCGCACGGATCGTGGTGCCCGTGAGCTTGCCGGTCAGTGCCGTGAGGATGCCCAGCCCGCCGCCGCGCGACTGGCCGGTGATGAACGAGTTCGACGGGTCGGCGTTGAGCGCCTCGGCATGCTTGCTGACGAAGGTGTTGATCGCCTTCTGGATGTCGTAGCGCGGCGTGGGTTTGCCCTCGACGTAGTTCACCACCGGATGGCGGAACTCGTAGGCCACGACGATGAAGCCGCGATCGGTCAGGGGCTTGACCAGCTTGCTCCACAGCGAGGTGGCTTTGCTGTCTTTGGCGATGTAGCTGGACGCGCCGTTCGGGTGCCCGTAGTAGACGATCGGGCGTGGGCCCGAGAAGGTCTTGGGCGGCATCCACACATCCATCACCTGCTTGGCCAGCTTCTTGGTGGTGGGCTCCATCCAAGAGACAGAACCATAGGGCACGTTGCGGTAGCAGTTGCAGGCGCTGTTGTAGCCGGGAGGCACGCTGCTCTCAGAGGTGTATTGCGCTTGGGAAACGAGGGGCAGGCCGGCAGCGATGATGGTGGCGGCCACTTGCAGCGATGAAGTGAACGAAGGCATGAGTCTTCCTTGGCGATGGCGCCGGGCCCGACGGGCCGCGAAGCGCTGAATCGCGCCGGACCGGGCTCAAAAACACCGAAGAGACGAGTCGGGCGACGGTCGCCTCATCGACGTGGCGCCGATGCGGATAAGGAAGCGAAAGCCGGAGATGGCCGTGGTTTCACGGCCGTCCTGATGGATGGTTACAGGTGGGAAGGTGCGCTAACACTTCGGGGCCAGCGTGCCCCGATGGCGTTCACATTTGCTTGAACAAGTGCGCGTAGCTCTCGGCCACGAGCAAGGTGTCGTGGCGCTCTTTGAGCTTGAGCTGGAGGCGGCCACGGAAGTCTCGGCTGGCGCCGGCGATGGCGTTGGCGTTCACCAGGGTCGAGCGGTGGATCTGCCAGAACTGTTGCGGGTCCAGTTCCTCGACCAGCTCTTTCAGGGGCTTGCGGATCAGGGCCTCGCTGTCGCGCAGCGTGACGCGGGTGTACTTGTTGTCCGCCTGGAAGTACTGCACTTCGTCGACCGTGATCAGCTTGAGTGTCTGGCCGATCGACGCATTGATCCACCTCAGGTACTGCCGAGTCGGCGTGGCGCTCGGCAAGGCCGCCAGCCGATCGAGCACAGCACCCAGGTCGCTGGGGGCATCGCCCAGACGCTCTTTCACGCGACCGATGGCGGTGAACAGACGCGCCGGCTGTAAGGGCTTGAGGAGGTAGTCGACAGCGCCATGGTCGAAGGCCGCCACCGCATGCTCGTCGTAGGCGGTCACGAAGACCACGCGGCTGCGGCCGCTGGCCTGGCGCGCCACTTCGAGGCCCGTGGCGCCGGGCATCTGGATGTCCAGGAACATCACGTCGGGCCGCAGCTCATCCAGCAGGCGAAGTGCCTGCACCCCGTCGGAGGCCTCGCCGGCGATGTGCAGCTCGGGCCACAGCCGGGTGATCTGCTCGATGAGTTCGGCGCGCAGGGTGGCTTCGTCTTCAGCCACGATGGCGGTGGGATTCTTCATGAGGGCAGGGTCAGCGTGAATCGGGTGGTGCCGCGCACATCGGCGCACTTCAGGCTGGCGGCGTCGCCTGTCAGCACCTGAAGCCGCTCGCGATGGGCGGCCAGCTCGGCATCGTCGCCACACAAGCCGGTGGCGCTGATTTCCAGAAACACCTGCAGGGCCATGGGTTGCGCCAGCGTGCCGCGCTGGGCGCGCAGCACCACACGTGGCGGCAGGTCGGTTGGCGACAGGCGCAGCGCGCGCTGCAGCAGCGGCAACAGCAGCATGGCCGGCAACGAGGCGCCGCGCAGCGCCGGGGGCAATTCATCGATCAGCTCCACCGGCTGATGCTCCAGGCCCTGCCGCAGCGCCAGGTAGCTGCCCAGCAGGGCCGATTCCGCATCCAGCGTGGTCACGTTGTGCTCGCGCAGCCGGGGCAGCGCGGCGCGCAGGTGGTGGATGAGCCTCTCCAACTGCTCCGCCGCGCTGTCGCTCTGGCCATGCGCGTACTGCTGCTGCACATCCACCAGCACGTCGAACAAGAAGTGCGGCTCCACCTGGGCCTGCATGGCCGCCAGCCGTGCCGCCATCGCCTGGCGCCCCAGCGCCGCCTGCTCCTGCAGCAGCTGTTGCAACTGGGCCTGCGAGCGCCAGCTGCGGCGCAGCATCTCGACCACGCCGATCGCCAGGCCGCCTGGCAGCAGCACGGCGAGGAAGTCGCCTGCGAAGCGCTGCCACAAGGGCAGCGTTTTCGGCGGGCACTTGGGCTCACACAGCTCCTGAAGCACCGGCAGGCCCAGCCAGTCGGGCACCGTCCAGGCCAGCGGCACGGCCACCAGGCTGCCGATCAAGGTGGCCACCACCAGCGTCTGCGTGCGCCAGCGCCATGTGGCGGTCGTTCGGTCGGCCGGCAGCCAGGCGAGCAGCAGTGCCAGGGTGCACAAGGCCGGTGAGGTGAGCAGGCGAAAGAACACGGCCCACGGTCGCTCGATCTCCTTGGGCTCGGCCAGCCAGGTGACATCCACCGCCCCGTACAGCAGCCCCAGCGCCACGAACCCGGCGATCTCGATGCCCTTCACCGAGCGCCAGGCCTGCCAGCAGTGGGCCAGCCAACCCAACGCTTGCTGAAGCTGCGTGGCGCCAGCCGGCGTATCGGCCGGCACCGCCACGGGCGGGTCCATCAACCGGCTCACGAGGCCACCACCGCGGCGGTGTTCCGCGCCACCGCTTGAGCGCCCACGCGGCGAAGCGGCAGGCTGACACTGGCCCGCACCCCCCGAGGCACGGCCGCTTCCAGCGAGAGGGTGCCCTGCGCGCCATACAGCGCCGCGAGCCGGGCCCGCGTGTTGGCCAGGCCCACGCCGGTGCCGGCCGCACCCACGAACCCGCGGCCATCGTCCTGCACCTCCACCGTCAGCCGGCCATCGGTCTCGATGCGGGCGGTGATGGTCAACTGCCCGCCCTCCGGCAAGGGCGACAGGCCGTGCTTGATCGCGTTCTCCACCAAGGTCGCGATGACCATCGGCGGCATCTCGGCGTCGTGCAAGGCAGGTGGTGTGTCGATGTGGAATCGAAGCCGCTCGCCCATCCGCATCTGCAGGATCGCCAGGTAGTGCCGCACCCGCTCGATCTCATCGCCCAGGCAGGCGCGCTGGCTGCGCATGCCGGGCAGGGCCGCTTGCAGGTAGGCGATGAGGCTGCTCAGCATGTCGCGGCCCCGACCGGGCGCCACGTCGTACAGCCGCTTGACCGTGGCCAGCGTGTTGAACAGGAAATGCGGCTCGATCTGGGCCTGCAGGGCCGACAGCTCGGCCTCCATCTGCTGTGCGGCCAGTGCCTGGCGCGACAGCCAGGCCTGCGCCAGGCGCTCGGCCGCGGCCCGCTCGCTGACGGCCAGGTGCAGCAGGGCATACCCGGTGCAACCCAGCAGCCACCACAGGCCGCAGGTATAGGCAAACCACCACCAGTAGAAGGGCTCCGTGAACTCAGGTGCGTAGAAGACGGCGAAGCGGATCACCGCACCGGCACAGGTGCCCGCCAGCACCGCCAGCGCGCGCACACACCAGGCGGCGCGCACGGTCAGCCTGGCGCGGGTGAGCATCGCCTCGGCGGCGCCCGCACACAGCAAGATGGCCAGGCCGCTGATCAGCGATTGCCGTGTGAACACGGCCAGCTTGAACGCCCACTGATCCCACTGCTCGTCGCCGGTCCGCCACGCGAAGGCGCGCGACAGGGCCAGCACGAAAGCCAGGTAGAAGACCCCTGCCACATGGGGCAGATTGACCACACGGCGGAACGCCTCCCAGCGGGTGGCGGCGGCGGTCGATGGGGCGACGGTCGTCATGGGCCGGATTGTCTGCCGCCGATGCCCGCCCGTGGGGGCCGGGCGACGAACCCGGCTGCAGCGCGACGAAGCCCCGCTCGCCAGGATCGAGGCTGTGGCGGGGCGTGGGGTGGGTGCTTTGACGGCTGGCCGCTGCCGGCGGTCAGCGCAGCACTTCCAGCGCGCGGTCCATGCCGCCTTGCTCGATCGAGAGCATCGCCTGTTCGCGCACAGCGGGCTTGGCGTGGTAGGCGATCGACAACCCCGCTGCGCCCATCATCGGCAGGTCGTTGGCACCGTCGCCCACGGCGATTGCCTGGTCCGGCGAGATGCCCATCAGTTCGCACACCTCCAGCAGCACGCGGCGCTTCTCGGCGCCGTCGACGATGTCGCCCCAGGGGCGGTCGACCATCCGGCCCGTCAGGCGGCCGTCGGAGATCTCCAGCACGTTGCTGCGGGCGAAATCGAGCTGCAGGCGCTGGCGCACCCGGTCGCTGAAGAAGGTGAATCCACCCGAGACGAGCAAGGTTTTCAGGCCGGCGGCGCGGCAGGCGAGCACGAAGGCCTCCACCCCGGGGTTCAGGCGCAGGCGCTGGGCATAGACCTCGTGCAGAGCCTGCTCGCTGACGCCGGCCAGCAGTGCCACCCGCCGGCGCAGGCTGTCTTTGTAGTCAGCGATCTCACCGCGCATCGCAGCTTCGGTGATGGCGGCGACTTCGGCCTTGCGCCCGGCCGCGGCGGCGATTTCGTCGACGCACTCGATGTCGATCAGCGTCGAATCCATGTCGAAGGCCACCAGCTTGAAGTCGGCCAGGGCCAAGGGCGGCGTGATGCCGCGGGTGAAAAGACCGGGGGCGAATTCAATGGCGCTCATCAGGTGCGGGCAAATCGAAACGGTGAGGGCGGGCGCCGGCAGGGCGCGGCAGGCACTGATTGTCCTCGGGTTGCGGTCCATCGGGCCCGCGAACGGGCCGTAAAAAGGGGGGCGCAACCTGGCCGCTTAGGCGTCGCATCCAGGGAGAGGCGGCGGGGAAGGCGCCCAGTGACGACCGTGCGGGCGACCGGATCGGCGGCCGGGTGCCGAGTGTGAAGAACATCACGTTACGTCTGGGTGGCGGCCCCTACAACCTTTTCGATGCCGGCGGGCACCTACCGGTCGAACACGCTCATTCCATGGCCCCTGTTGGGGCCCGCCGAGATCACCGCATGACCGCCCGCCCTTTGACCCACTTCGCTCCGCCAGCAGGCACCGCCGCGGCGTGGGGCTGGCTGGCCATCGTCACTGTGGGGGCGGTGGGGCTGCCTTGGGAAGGGGTGTGGCGATCGTTGTGCCTGGCCCCGTGGTGCGAAGAGGTGGTGTGGCGCTGGGGTTTGCAGGCGCCGCTGTCACGCCGTTGGGGGGCTGCGTGGGCCTGTGCCGTCAGCGCGCTCGCCTTTGGATTGGCCCATCTGCTGTTTGCACGGGACACGGCGGATGCGTGGCGTGCGGCGGCCACGGTGCTGCCGGCCGCCTGGATCGGAGCGGGATTCGCTCGCCACGGTCGGCTGCTGCCCTGCGTCGCGTGGCATGCCGGCTTCAACCTGATCTGGATGGGCGTGATCGCCCGATGAAGTTTCAGATGTATCCGTTTGGGTAATCAATTATCAACACTGACAACGACGAAGTGAGGAGCCTCATGAGACTGATGCATTCCTGGTTGACGCTGACGATGATCGGCGCCTTGCTCTGGCCGGTGGCCAGCCAGGCCGCCGACCCCATCGTGGGCACCAGCAAGTTCGCCACCAATTGCTCGGGCTGCCACTCGGTGGCGTCGACGGCGAAGGTGGACCGCGGCCGCAACAGCCCGACGATGATTCGCAATGCGATCAACAACGTGGGCTCGATGTCGGGGCTCTCGTTCCTGTCCGCCACGGATCTGGAAGACATCGCCGCCTATCTCGGCAATGCGCCCAGCTCGCTCAGCTTCGCCCAGACCACCGTCGGCCAGACCAGCACGAGCCAGACGGTGACGGTGCGCGCCAGCCGCATTGCGGCCCTGACAAGCCTGGCCGCCACTGTGAGCGGCGATTTCTCGCGCAGCGGCGGCACGTGCGGCACGACCTTGTCAGCCAGCGGCAGCTGCACGATCACGGTCGTGTTCTCGCCGACGGCGGCGGGCAGCCGCACCGGCAGCCTGAGCATCACCCACAGCGGCCTGACCACGGCGGTGCCCATCGCGCTGTCGGGCACCGGGGCCGCGGCCCCCGAGCCGACCATTTCGCTGAACGCGAGCAGCCTGGCCTTCGGCAGCCAGACCGTCAACACCACCAGCAGCGCCAAGACGCTGACCGTGAGCAACACCGGCAACGCGGCGCTGAACTTCAGCGCCATCACGCTCGGTGGCAGCGCCGCGGCCGACTACGCGGCCACCGGCGGCTGCGCGGT